>JAYUQC010000136.1:0-10756 GCA_043759735.1 Rhodoferax sp. | reverse complement strand
ACTGGCCCTTGAACGCGGCATGACACTGATTCCGCCATTCGACCATCCGGATGTGATCGCGGGCCAGGGGACGGCGGGCAAGGAGCTGTTCGAGGAGGTCGGTGAACTCGACTACCTGTTCGTCTGCCTGGGCGGCGGCGGCCTGCTCAGCGGCTGCGCTCTGGCTGCACGTGCCGTGTCGCCCGGCTGCAAGGTGATCGGGGTCGAGCCGCAGGCGGGCAACGACGGCCAGCAATCGTTGCGCAGTGGCAGCATCGTGAAGATCGCCACGCCGCGCACCATCGCCGACGGCGCCCAGACCCAGTCGCTGGGTGAGCTGACGTTTGGCATCATCCGGCGCGATGTGGACGATGTGCGCACGGTCAGCGACGCGCAACTGGTCGATGCGATGCGCTTTTTCGCCGAACGCATGAAGATCATCGTCGAGCCCACCGGGTGTCTGGCGGCCGCATCGGTGATGCAGGGCGATCTGCCATTGACCGGCAAGCGCGTCGGTGTGATCGTCAGCGGCGGCAATGTGGATCTGCAGCGCTTTGGCCAACTGGTCGGTGCGTCATGAGGCGACGCGCCATTGCGCTCGCATTGGCGGGCCTGTCGCTGGCCTGGGGTGCGTGCAGACCATCGCGCAGGCGGCGCCATGCACGGCCGCATACAGCTGTTGTCCGCCGCAGCGGCCTATAATCGGCCCATCACCGGGGGTGTCCATGTGGTCGCAGGGCCGCAAGACTGAGAAATACCCCACTCACCTGATCTGGGTAATGCCAGCGTAGGGAGCGTGATGAGATGGGTCTTTCGCTTCGCGGCGATCCGTCTTTTCAAGCGCTCCAACAATGGCGCATTGAAAGGATGGACGACATGCAACGAAGGACTTTTTATATTTGGGCCGCCTCTGTGGTGGCCGCGGCGGCACTGGCCAGCACCGGTGCTTTGGCGCAGGAACTGCGGGTGCTGGTGCACAGCTCGTTCTCGCTGCCCAAGCCCATGTTGGCGCAATTCGAGTCCGAGTCGGGCGTCAAGCTGGCCATCATCAAGGGCGGTGACGCCGGTGAGATGCTCAACAAGCTGATACTGACCCGCGCACAACCGATTGCCGACGTCGTATTTGGCGTTGACAACGCCCTCATTGCCAAGGCCGAAGCCGCCAACGTGCTGGACGCCTACTCCGGGCCGGCGGCTGCGCGCCAGTCGGTGGCACCGATCAAGGGTCCGGTGGTCGCGGTCGACTATGGCTACGTCAATCTGAACTACGACAAGGCCTGGTTCGCCAAGAGCGGCCTGGCCCTGCCCCGGTCGCTGGACGATCTGGCGCAACCCGCATACCGCGATCTGCTGGTGGTGCAGAATCCGGCCACATCGAGCCCGGGCTATGCGTTCTTGCTGGCGACGATCGCGGGGCTGGGCGAGCAGGGCGCCTTCGACTGGTGGGCACGCATGCGCGGCAACGGCCTGAAGGTGGCCAAGGGCTGGAGCGAAGCCTATTACACCGAGTTCAGCCGTAACGGTGGCAGCCGCCCGATCGTGGTCAGCTATGCCAGCAGTCCTGCCGCCGAAGTGTTCTACAGCAAGGAAAAAATTACCGAGCCGCCCACCGCCAGCCTGTTTCTCAAAGGCGGCGTGTTTCGCCAGGTCGAAGGCGTGGCGCTGGTACGCGGTGGCGCCCAACGCGAGGCGGCGGGTCGCTTCATCGAATTCATGCGTTCGCGGCCGGTGCAGGAGGCGCTGCAGACCACGATGTGGATGTTCGCTGCCGAACCGGGCACGCCGCGTCCCGACGTGCTGCGCCACGCGCCGGAGCCCGCGCAGTTCGAGGACCCTGCCATGCAGCTGGTGGCGCAAAAGGGTGGCGACTGGGTCGATCGCTGGACCAGGACTGTCCTGAAGTAAGCGGCTTGGCCATGCGCTGGCGCGGCAGCGGGCGGGGCGAGCGCGCTGCGTGGCTGGGCGCGCTGCCGCTGGCCTTCCTGGCCCTGGTGATGCTGGCGCCGCTGTGGCGGCTCGGCGTGGAGGCCCGGTCTGGCGCCACCCTGGCCATGCTGGCCGACCTGTGGCGCGACGACTATCTGCGCTGGCGCATCATCTGGTCCTTCCTGCAGGCCGGTGTCACCTGCGTCGCGGCGCTGGTGCTGGCACTGCCGGTGTCCTGGGTGCTGGCCCGGTTCGAATTTGCGGGACGTGCCCTGGTACTGCGTTTGCTGATGCTGCCGTTCGTCGTGCCCACGCTGGTTGCGGCGATGGGAGTGCTGGCGTTATGGGGCCCACGCGGCACCCTCAGCGGCTGGTTCGGGTTCGACCTGCAGGGCACGCCCTGGTTGCTGCTCTACGGCAATCTGTTCTTCAATCTGTGTGTGGTGGTGCGCGCCGGTGTGGATGCACTGGGTCAGGTGAGCGCGGCCCGGGTCGCCGCCGCGCGCACCCTGGGAGCCACCCCGTGGCGCGTGTTCTGGCGCGTCGAGTGGCCGGCCATCGTGCCCTGGTTGTCGTCGGCGCTGTGCCTGGTATTCCTGTACTGTTTCGCCGGCTTCGGCCTGGCGCTGGTGCTCGGAGGGCAGCGCTATGCGACGGTCGAGGTCGAAATCTACACGCTGGTGGCGCATGAACTAAAGCTGGCCCAGGCCGGCGTGCTGGCCCTGTGCATGGCGCTGCTGACCGGCCTGGTGGCGCTGGTCTATGCCTGGATCGAACAGCACCTGTCGGCACCCGGGCGCCCGGACCGCATCGCGCTGCGCAGGCCGACCGGCGTCGCCCAATGGTGCGCAGTCGCCGGCGCGATGGTGATCCTGGGCGTATTTTGTGCGGCGCCCCTGCTGGCGATTGGCGGCCGGGCCGTGGCGGCCGGCGCGCAGGCCTGGAGCGGCGTGTTCGACGAAGAAGGACTGCGCGCGATCTGGAACACCGTGCGGTTCACCGTGGCGGCTTTGCTGCTGGCGACGGCGCTGGGCGTGGCGCATGCGATGGCCGCGCGTCGCTCGGTCTGGATCCGCGCAGGCGCGTTCCTGCCTTTTGTCGTGTCGCCGGTCACGGTCGCTTTTGGTCTGTTGCTGCTGTACCCGCGCTGGAGCGCCAGCATGCTGATGTTGGTGGCTGCCTATGCCCTGCTGGCGTATCCGTTCGTGGCCAAGTCGCTCGGCTCCGCGCTGGACAATCTGCCCGCGCACGTGGCGCAGGCGGCGCGAACGCTGGGCGCCACGCCGTGGCGCCTGTTCTGGCGCGTCACGCTGCCACAGGTGGCGCCCTCGCTGCGTCGCGGCATGGCGTTCGCGGCTGCGACCGCGCTGGGCGAGTTCGCGGTGACGCTGTTCCTGTCACGGCCGGAGTGGACCACCCTGACGACGCTGATCTACCAGCGCCTGGGCCGGCCCGGAGCGGCCAACCAGGACGCGGCGCTGGTGCTGGCCGCGGTGCTGATGCTGCTGGCGCTGCTCGCTTTCTTGCTGATCGACCCGCCTGCGTCGGCGCGGCAGCAGGCCGGTCGGCAACCGACAGGGGATTTCCATGCTTGAGTTGCGATCAATCCACAAGACCTTCGACGATCATGCCGGTGGGCACTGGGTGTTGGCGGATGCACTGGATCTGCTGGTGCAGCGCGGGCGCACGGTCGCCGTGCTGGGCCCATCGGGTAGCGGCAAGAGCACGCTGCTCAAGATCATCGCCGGACTGGAGGCACACGATGGCGGAACGGTGCTGTTTGACGGAATCGACCTGGTTGGCGTAGCGCCTGAACGGCGCGGCTTTGCATTGATGTTCCAGGATTTCGCGTTGTTTGCGCACTTGAATGTGCTGGACAACGTCGCCTTCGGCCTGCGGGAGCAGGGTCTGTCGCGCAGTGCAGCCCGCGAACGCGCGTTCGCCATGTTGTCGTTGTTCGGACTGCAGGCGCACGCGCGGCACAAGGTCTGGAAACTGTCGGGCGGCGAGCAGCAGCGGGTGGCACTGGCGCGCGCCCTGATCACCGCGCCACGCCTGTTGCTGCTCGATGAGCCATTTTCGGCACTGGACGCCGAATTGCGCGCCAGCTTGCGCGACGAGTTTGTGTCCCACATCGCGTCCGCCGGCATCACGACGGTGCTGGTCACCCACGACGAGGGCGAAGCCCGCGCGATGGCGCAGCAGGGATATCGGCTGGTCAAGGGGCGCTTGCAAGTGTTGTGGTGATGTCGCGATCGTCCTGATCGCCCAGGCCCGCTGCTATGCTCGGACCCGATGCCCGCCGCCCGTTTCTCCGACCTGACCGGTCAACGCAACTTCATGCGGTTCTGGATTGCCCGGTTGTTCGGTACCACCGGCAACCAGATGCTGATGGTCGCCATCGGATGGCAGATGTACGAGCTCACCGGCAGCGCCTGGGACCTGGGACTGGTGGGCCTGTACCAGTTTGTCCCGGCGCTGATGTTCACGTTGGTGGCGGGCCATGTCGCCGACCGCCTGCATCGCGGCCGGATTGTGGCCAGTTGCCTGGTGGCGCAGGCCCTGGTGGCGGTGCTGCTGGTGCTGGCCACGCTCGGACTGGGTGCCGCGCAACCCTGGGTTTCGCGCAACTTGCTGCTGGCTGTTTCGGTGGTGCTCGGGCTGGCCCGCGCATTCCAGATGCCGGCGATGCAGTCCCTCACGCCCAACCTGTTGCCGCCGGCCCTGCTGCCGCGCGGGCTGGCGTTCAGCTCCATGGGCACACAGGCCGCCATCATCGGTGGGCCGGCGCTGGGCGGCGCGGTATTCATCGCCGGCGCCCAGGCTGTCTATGCCCTGTGCGCGCTGTCATTTGGTATCGGCTGCGTGCTGGTTTTCCTGCTGCAATACCCCCGCACGCTGCGGCGCGCCGAGCCGGCGTCGTTGCGCACGATGCTGGCCGGACTCGGTTTCGTCTGGCAACGCAAGGTGTTGCTCGGGGCGGTGTCGCTCGATCTGTTTGCGGTGCTGCTGGGCGGCGCGACCGCCTTGTTGCCGATATTTGCCAAGGACATCCTGATGGTGGGGCCCTGGGGTCTGGGCCTGTTGCGTGGCGCGCCTGCGATCGGTGCCCTGTTGATGTCGGGCGTGCTGACGCGCTGGCCCTTGCGCCGCCGGGTCGGTCGCACCTTGCTGCTGTCGGTGGCGCTGTTCGGGCTGTGCATGGTCGTGTTTGGCCTGTCCACCAGTTTCTGGCTGTCGATGCTGGCGCTGGCGGTCTCGGGCGGCGCCGACACGGTCAGCGTAGTGGTGCGCCAGACCTTGGTACAGCTTGATACGCCGGACGCCATGCGTGGTCGGGTCAGCGCGGTCAACTCGGTCTTCATCGGCGCCAGCAACCAGCTTGGCGAGTTCGAGTCCGGCGCCACGGCGGCGCTGGTGGGGCCGGTGGCCTCCGTGGTGTTGGGCGGGCTCGGTACGCTGCTCATCGCGACGTTGTGGCGGCGACTTTTTCCGACCCTGGCCAATCGCGACCGGCTGGACAGCGGCTGAGGTCCGCGCCACTGAATGACGCAGGGGCTGGGCCCGCGTCGCCAGGTGGTTCTGCGGGTCTGGGAGAATGGATGCTCAGCGCATGCTCTTGGTATTGCGGCAACACTGGAGAAAGCAACACGATGCGTATCGCCATCATTGGCAATTCCGGATCCGGCAAGTCGACATTGGCCCGGGAACTGGTGCGGGCACATGACCTCGTCACGCTGGATCTGGACACCGTTGCCTGGGAGCCGGACAAGATCGCGGTGCCGCGCGACCCGCGGCAGGCACTGGCCCAGGTGCGTGATTTTTGCGCGGCCAACGCCCGTTGGGTGGTGGAAGGATGTTACGCCGGTCTGATCCGAGCGGCCCTGCCCGAGGCGTCGCTGTTGCTGTTTCTCGAACCGGGGGTGCAGGCCTGTGTGGCCAATTGCCATAGCAGACCCTGGGAGCCGCACAAATTCAAGTCAGCACAGGAGCAGGACCGGCATTTCAAATTACTGCTCGAATGGGTCGAGGCCTATTACCAGCGCGGTGGTGACGCGTCGCTGCACGAACACCAGGCCTTGTTCAATGCATTTGCCGGCCCCAAGCGCAGACTGACCGGGCGCACCACGGCACGGTTCGTGGGCGACCTGCTGATGCAACCGGGCTGATACGCGCCGCAGCCTGGCACGCAGACTGAACCCGGAGGCTTCGATCGTCACGCCCGGTTCGGATGCCGGCGTCGCACCGGCCCAGGGCATCCTCGGGTCACGCAACAACAATCACAAGGAGGGCAATATGCAGCACTGGTTGCTACTGGCCGGGGCCATCGCTCTGGAGATCGCGGGTACCACATCGATGAAGCTCTCGCTGGGCCCTAACCTACGACCAGGACCCGAACCGCTCGTGGAGCCAGGCCAAGCCTGGGTTGGGGGCGCTAACCCGTGACTAGAAACCCTGGTGCGCAGCCTCAAGTCGCGCCCAGTCGAACTGCACGCCGGTGCCCGGGGTGTCTGGCGCCACCGCCAGGTGATCCTGCACCACCAATGGCCGGGTGGTGTAGCTGTCGATCGGAAACGAATGCACTTCGATCCAGCCCGCGTGCGGCTGGCTTGCGACCAGGCTCACATGCAGTTCCTGCATGCCATGGCTGCACACCGGCTTGCCCATGTCGCGCGCGCGCTGCGCCACCCGCAACCAGCCGGTAATGCCGCCGCAGTTGGATGCGTCGGGCTGGATGAACGACAGTTTCGCGTGTGCAAAGGCGAGCTCGAACTCGTGTTCGGTGTGCAGGTTTTCGCCCATGGCCAGGGGGACGCCTGTGGCATCGGCGATGGTTGCGTAGCCGGTGTAGTCGTCGGGGATCGTGGGCTCTTCGAACCAGACCAGGTTGAATGGCTCGAACGCGCGTGCCGCTTCAATCGCCTGCGGCACCGTCAGCGCGTAGTTGGCGTCGACCATCAGGGCCCGATCCGGACCAAGCAAATCGCGTACTGCGCGCACCCGCGCCACATCGTCGGCCAGCGCAGGCCTGCCGACCTTGATCTTCACGCCGTTGAAGCCGCGTTGCAAATAGCCGCGCACATTGGCGAGTAGTTTTTCGAGCGGGAAGTTCAGGTCGATACCGCCGCAGTAGGCCTTGCAGCGCCTGCTCGCGCCACCCGCCATCAGCCACAGCGGCTCACCACGGCGCTTGCCGCGCAGGTCCCACAAGGCGATGTCGACCGCGGAGATCGCAAACGAGGCGATGCCGCCGCGCCCGACATAGTGGACATGCCACTGCATCGCGTCGAAGATGGCTTCCACATCCTGCGCGTCGCGACCGACCAGAAACGGCGCCAGGTCGTGCTCGACCATCGCCAGAACGGCGTGGCCGCCCTTGCCGCCGGTGTAGGTGTAGCCCGTACCGTGCTGGCCGTCGTCCAGCACGATGGTCACGGTGATCAGTTCGAAATGGGTGTGGTCGCCGTGTTTGGCGTCGGACAGGACCTCGGCCAACGGTATCTGGAAACGGCGTGCGAGAACGGTTTTGATGATGGGCATGGCGGCATAGCTGGCAGGCAGGGATCGGTTGAAGGGATTGGTTGAAGGGATCGCGTTCGGTGCTGCGCGGGCACGCTGGATGGGCCAATCGTCAGATGCATCGACTCCCTTCGCTGGTGGCCGCGTCACCACGGTGCCGACACGACCAGCACGCCCGCGCCGACCAATACCAGCCCCGCCAGCTCGAGGCGGCTCAGGTGTTCGCGAAACAGACGGCGCGATACCAGATAGCTGAACAATACCTCGACCAGGCCGAGCGTGCGCACGTCGGCGGCGGGCCTCAGCGCCGTGGCCGTCATCCAGCCGATCGAGGCCATGGCGCCCATCATGCCGGCCAGCGTGGACAGGCGCCAGGCGCGTCCGATCGCGGCCATGGTGCCGGGCTGGCGCAGCCACAACCAGCCCCCCAGCAGCAGCGTCTGCAGCAGTTGGGCCAGTAGAACACCCCAGGCGCCGACCAGCCATGCCGACACGCCGGGCAATGCCAGAGCGGCGCCGCGGTAACTGACGCTGGCCAGTGCAAAACAGGCGCCGCTGGCCAGTCCGAACCAGGCCGCGTTACTGCGCCAGTTGGCCAGGGCGTTGTCCCCCTGGCGTGGCAATGACAGCAAGACAACGCCGACGGTGGCCACGAACATCGCGATCGCCGACAAGGTGGTAGGAACTTCCTGCAACGCAACGGCGGCAAAAATTCCGACCTGCAGCACTTCGGTTTTCGAGAAGGTCACGCCGACAATGAAGTTGCGCTGCTTCATGGCCATCAACAGGAACGCGGTGGCCGCCAGCTGGCTGACCGCGCCCGCCGCCAGCCACAGGCCATAACCCGTGCCAAAGGCTGGCCATGGGAGCGCTTGCGACCCCGAGAACTGCCGCACGAGCAGTAACCAGGCCAGCGCAAATGGCAGTCCATACAAGAATCGCACCAGCGTGGCGGCCAGAGTTCCGAGATCGGCCACCAGGCTGCGCTGGGCCGCATTGCGGATGGTCTGCGCGAACGCCGCTCCGATGACGATGGGGATCCAGGCCCAGGCGGCCAGGTCCGGCAGTTCCATGCGGATTCGCCGTGGCGTGCCGGTCAGCCAGGCGCGGTGCCCGCCAGCACAATGGCGCGACCGACGTTCTGGATGTTGGTGTGGCCACAGAACGCCATCGTCACATCCAGTTCCTTATGGATGATTTCCAGCGCCTTGGTGACGCCGGCCTCACCCATCGCCCCCAGGCCGTACACCATGGCGCGGCCGATCATCGTGCCGCGCGCGCCCAGCGCCCAGGCCTTGAGCACATCCTGCCCACTGCGGATGCCGCCGTCCATCCAGACCTCGATCTGGCTGCCCACCTCGGCCACGATCGCCGGCAGGGCCTCGATACTGGATGGGGCGCCGTCGAGCTGGCGTCCGCCATGGTTGCTGACGACGATGGCGTCGGCACCGGAGTTGAGCGCCAGCCGCGCGTCTTCCACATCCATGATGCCCTTGAGGATGAGCTTGCCGCCCCAGCGCTCCTTGACCCAGGCCACGTCCGCCCAGGACAGCCGCGGATCGAATTGCTCATTGGTCCAGGCGGCCAGCGAGCGCATGTCGCTGACGCCCTTGACATGGCCCACCAGATTGCGGAACGTGTGTCGGCGGGTGCCGGCCATGCCCAGACACCAGCGCGGTTTGGTGGCCAGGTTGATGATGTTGGCCAGGGTCGGGCGGGGTGGCGCGGTCAGGCCGTTCTTCAGATCCTTGTGGCGCTGGCCGATCACCTGCAGGTCGAGTGTCAGCACCAGGGCGCTGCAACGCGCCGCCTTGCAGCGTTCGATCATGGTGGCCATCGCGTCGCGGTCGCGCATCATGTAGAGCTGAAACCAGAACGGAGTGCTGGTGTGCTCGGCGATGTCCTCGATGGAGCAGATGCTCATCGTCGACAGCGTGAACGGAATGCCGAATTTCTCCGCCGCCCGCGCGGCAAGAATCTCGCCGTCGGCATGCTGCATGCCGGTCAGGCCGACCGGCGCTATGGCCACCGGCATCTTGGCCGGGCAACCGACCATGGTGGTGGCGGTGCTGCGGTTCTCCATGTTGACCGCCACCCGCTGGCGCAGCTTGATCTTCTGAAAATCGTCCGAATTGGCGCGGTACGTGCCCTCGGTCCACGAGCCGGAATCGGCATAGTCGTAGAACATGCGGGGCACCCGCCTTTGCGCCAGTACGCGCAGATCTTCGATGTTGGTGATGACGGGCACGGTGGTCTCCTGGACAAGCTGGCCATGTTAGCCGCAGCCTGCGGCGGCCGGTTTGAAACCCGTTGGTGCCCGATTGAAATAATTTGCGTGCTACCCGGGATGCAGCAGGCGGCACCCGATTGCCGCGCTACAGCGCGTTCTGGATCAGGGCGCCCTTGAACAGCACCGGTCCGGTGGGGCCACCGGAACCGGGCACGCCGCCCCTGGGCTCCAGGCTGATGGCCAGCGTCGGTGCGGTCGTGATGTCGCCTTCGGCGGCAGTGAACCGCACGATACGTTCCTGGCCCAATACACCAAGCGAGCGCGGCCCACCGGTGGGCGGCAGTGCCCACAGTTGCAGCGACTTGTCCGCGCCTTCCTGAAAGCCGCCGACGCGTTGCAGGCTGAGCGTGCGCTTGGCCGGATCGAATGTCACCAGCATCGAGGCGCTGGACTTGTCGTCCGACAGCACCGCGACATAGGCCAGTTGCGGCTGAGCCTGCAGTTGGGTGCGCAGTTGAGCGAGTTGCTGGCCGGCATTGGTCAGCTGCGCGCCGGCACTGGCGAGTTGCTCGCCCAGCTGCTGGCGCAAGTTGCTGCTGGTGATCCACACCACGTTCGTGGCCAGCACGCCGGCGAGCGCTGCGCTACGCCATAACGTGAGGTTGCGCCACCAGCCGCTGGCGCCGTTGTTGGCCGCCGCTTGCGGTGTCGGCGGCGTCGTATTGCGCAAGGCGCGCATTTGACTGGCTTGCAGGTCGGCCTGCACCAGGTTGTTCAAACGGGTCCAGACCTGTGGCTCGGGCGCTACTTCCCGCTGCAGTTCGGTCATGCCGGCAAGCCGCGTCTGCCAAGCCAGAGCGGCGGCACGAATGAGGGGCTCCTGCCGTGCCATGGTTTCGAAACGGCGCCGGGCCGCGCCGCGCATCGTTCCCAGTGCATAGTGCGACGCCAGGCGGTCGAGTGTGTCGGGGTGTTGGGACAGGTTCATCTGCGGCTTTCAGGCGAAACGCGCCATGCATGTGCGCAACTGCTCGAGTCCGCGCCGGATCCAGGTCTTGACGGTGCCCAGCGGCAGGCTCAACTGCACTGCCAGTTCACTGT
>JAYUQC010000135.1:0-10791 GCA_043759735.1 Rhodoferax sp. | reverse complement strand
AAGGCGTCCGATCTAGGCGCAAAGCACAGCCATAGCTCGGGCTATGGCGAGCATTTGCAACAACGAGCGGGCGTCTTTTGGCGTGATGAGCGGGCATGATCGAAAGACTCTCAGCCTCTCAGGCCACGCGGCAGATCTTGAGCATATTGGTGCCGCCGGGCGCGCCCATGGGCTCACCGCAGGTGATCGCGTAGACATCGCCGCTTTGCACGATATTGCGCGCTTTGAGATGGTTCTCGGCCTCGACCAGGGCGGTATCGCGGTCTACGTTGTTGTCCATCAGCAGCGGGCGCACATTGCGGTACAAGGCCATCTTGCGTTGCGTCGCCACGCGCGGCGTGAGCGCATAGATCGGCACCCGGATCAGGTGTCGGCTCATCCACAAGGGGGTTGAACCGCTGTCGGTCAGGGCCACGATGGCCTTGGCGCCCATGTGGAATGCGGTGAACAAGGCGCCCATGGCGATTGACTGGTCGATCCGGTCGAAGGTCTTGCCCATGAAATCGGCCTCGAAGTTGACCACCTCGTGCGCCTCGGCGGCATGGCATATCTTGGCCATCTCGATCACCGTCTCCAGCGGGTATTTGCCGGCCGCGGTCTCGGCCGACAGCATGACCGCGTCCGTGCCGTCCAGCACCGCGTTGGCGACGTCGCTGACCTCGGCGCGGGTGGGAACGGGATTGTTGATCATCGACTCCATCATCTGGGTCGCGGTAATCACCACCTTGTCGTGTTCGCGCGCCAGTTTGATCATGCGCTTTTGCAGCGCAGGCACCGCCGCGTTGCCCACCTCGACGGCCAGGTCTCCGCGCGCCACCATGATGCCGTCGCTGGCCAACAGGATCTCGAGCAGCTTGGGTATGGCCTCGGCACGTTCGATCTTGGCGATCAGGCCCGGACGGTGGTTGGTGTCGACCGAAGCCACGCTGCACAATTGGCGCGCCATCTCCATGTCGGTGGCGTTCTTGGGGAAGCTCACCGCCACATAGTCGGCCTTCAGGCCCATGGCGGTACGGATGTCGTCCATGTCCTTGGCGGTGAGCGCCGGCGCCGTCAGGCCACCGCCCTGCTTGTTGATGCCCTTGTTGTTGGACAGTTCGCCGCCGATCTTGACGGTCGTGTGCACCGCCTCGCCCCTGACCGCGTCGACCGTGATCACGATCAGGCCGTCGTTGAGCAGCAAGACGTCACCCGCCTTGACCTCGCGCGGCAGCGACTTGTAGTCCAGCCCGACCGCGTCCACATCACCGGGTTCGGTGCGCGTGGCGTCCAGCACAAATTTTTGACCGGCCTTGAGCATCACCTTGCCCTCGGCGAACTTGCCCACGCGGATCTTGGGGCCCTGCAGGTCGGCCATGATGGCCACCTCGCGGCCCGCACGCTGGGCCGCTTCGCGCACCAGTTGCGCCCGGTTGATATGGTCCTGCGCGGTACCGTGGCTGAAATTGAGCCGCACCACGTTGACACCGGCACGGATCATCTGCTCCAGCATTTCCGGCTCGCTCGAGGCAGGCCCGAGGGTGGCAACGATCTTGGTGGCGCGGCGAATGGCCATGGTGCAGTCTCCGTTATGTTTCGCGCGATTCTCCCATCGAAACGGTTACTACCCGGTTACGGCGCGCCGCGAAATACGGGTATTGCGCCGCCACAGACCGGCGCCACGATGCGTCGATAGGTGTTCAGCCCTTGGCGCGACGTGCCAGAATTTCGAACGCCGGCAGGGTCTTGCCCTCTAGCACTTCCAGGAATGCACCACCACCGGTGGAGATGTAGTCGATCTTTTTCTCAATGCCGTATTTGGCGATCGCGGCCAGTGTGTCACCACCGCCGGCAATGGAAAACGCGTCGCTATCGGCGATCGCACGGGCGATGCGCTTGGTGCCGGCCTCGAACGCGGGGAACTCGAACACCCCGAGCGGACCGTTCCACACGATGGTGCCGGCAGACTCGAGCTGCTCGGCCAGCTGCTTGGCAGTCTGCGGACCGATGTCCAGTATCAGATCGTCATCCTGCACGTCGGCAGCGGCCTTGACTGTGGCCTTCGCATCGGCCTTGAACTCCTTGGCCGTCACCACGTCGATCGGAATCGGCACCGCCGCACCACGCGCGGTCATGGCCAGGATGACGGCCTTGGCGTCTGCCAGCAGGTCCGGCTCGGCCAGGCTCTTGCCGATCTTCATTCCGGCCGCCAGCATGAATGTGTTGGCGATGCCACCCCCGACGATGAGTTGGTCGACCTTGTCGGCCAGGCTCTTGAGGATGGTCAGCTTGGTGGACACCTTGGAGCCGGCCACGATGGCCACCAGCGGACGCTTGGGGTCCTTCAATGCCTTGCCGATGGCATCGATCTCGGCGGCCAGCAGCGGGCCGGCGCAGGCCACCGGTGCAAACTGCGCAATGCCGTAGGTACTGGCCTCGGCCCGGTGCGCGGTACCAAACGCGTCGTGCACGAAGATATCGCACAGGCCGGCCATCTTGCGCGCCAGCGATTCACTGTTCTTCTTCTCGCCCACATTGATGCGGCAGTTCTCGAGCATGACCAGGTCGCCGACCTGCAGTTCCCGCCCGTCGAGCGTCACGCCATCGAGCCAGTTGGCCAGCAGCGGCACCTCGCGTTCAAGCAGTTCCCCCAGCCGTTGGGCGACCGGTGCCAGCGAATCGGCAGGCGCGAAGCTGCCCTCGCTGGGCCGCCCCAGGTGCGAGGTGACCATGACGGCGGCGCCCGCCTCCAGCGCCATCTGGATGCAGCCGACCGAGGCCCGGATGCGGGTGTCCTCGGTGATGGTGCCGTTGTCATCCTGCGGCACGTTGAGATCGGCCCGGATAAAAACCCGCTTGCCCGCAACTTGACCGCTGGCGCACAGATCGGAGAAACGGATGAATTCCATGGGTCGCACTTTCCGTCGGTCGATAGGCCCGAATTGTAGGTTCCGCTCGGGCGCGCGCGCTCGACGCTCAGCGACAGGAGGCAAACCAGTCCATTTCCTGGCGGTACAGGGTCGTCTGCACATCCAGCAGCCCGAGCACGGCATGGAACAGATTGTCATGCGACAGGGGCTCGGCGGCATGCTGGCGCAGGCATTGCAGGCGCAGATTCAGGCGTGCGGCCATCGCGGGCGATACCCAGCTCAGCATCGGAACACGGGTCTGGGTATCGGGCGCCAGCACATACGGCAGACCATGCAGGTACAGGTTGTTCTCGCCCAGGGACTCGCCGTGGTCGGACACATACAGCAGCGCCGTGTCCTGCGCTTCGTCGGCCGCCTTTGCCGCCAGCCAGCGCGCCAGGCCGGCGAGCACATGGTCGGTGTAGACCAGGGTGTTGTCATAGGCATTGAGCAACTGCGCCTGGGCACAGTCCTGCAACACACTGCTGCGGCATTCGGGCAGGAAAGCCTTGAACGCAGGCGGCGTGCGCTTGAAATAGGCCGGGCCATGGCTGCCCATCTGGTGCAGCACCAGCACCACACCACGCGCGCGGCGAGCGGGATCCAGTGCAGCGATGCGCTGGTCCAGGCCGGCCAGCAGCACCTCGTCCCAGCATTCACCATCCTTGCACAGGCCGGGCGTCTTCAGGTCAAAGGTGTTGACCTGGGCGACCCGGTCGCACAGCCCCTTGCAGCCAGACTGGTTGTCGATCCACAACACCGCCAGACCGGCGCGTTGCAACACATCGAGCAGGTTCTCGTGCGGCTGCCGCGAGGCCTCGAACGCCTGCTTGCCAAGGTGCGAGAACATGCACGGCAACGAAACCTGGGTATTGGTGCCACAGGAACGCACCGCGCTGTAGTAGGTCAACGCCGGGTCTTGTTCGGCGAGTTTCGCCAGTTGCGGGTTGGTGGCGCGGGCATAACCTGCGAGCGAGAAATTGGCGGCACGTGCAGTCTCGCCCACCACCAGCACCACCAGAGGCGTGCGCAGTGCGCCGGCATAGGTGGGACCCAGGCGCGCGTCCAGCCCGATCGGCAGCAAGCTGCGGCTGGCCTGGGTGCCGTGGTCCAGTGCCAGCTTGCCGCTGGCGTACAAGGTATTGATGGGATTGACCAGATAGCGCACCTGCTTGTGGTTGCGCATCAGCGATGCCAGGTCCTGGAACGCCAGCAGGGTCACGCCCAGCAACACCAGCAGAGCCGCCACTGCGCCGGCGAGGTTACGCACGGCCTGCGGCCCGAATCGGCGCCACAGGACCGGCTGACGCCATACCCACCAGCCCGGCAGAAACGCGATCACGGTCATGCTCAGTGCCAGCTGCCAGGACAACAGGTCGCGCGTCTCGCGCAGGTCGGTGTTGGCCACATTGGCCATCATCGTGGCGTCAATCACCGCGCCATACTGGAGCATGAAATAGCTGCTGGCAGCTGCGATGAGCAACAGCAGACACAGAGCCGGCTTGAGCAGGTGCTTCCAGGTCAACAGGCTGAGTAGCATCGTCAGGGCCGCTACGATCCAGACGAACATGCCGGTGGCAAACACGGCGCCACGCCAGTCCGCCAGTTCCGGCAAGGGCAATACGGTGCGCCACAGCGGCAGATTGCCCGCCAGGGCCAGCCAGCAACTGACCAGCAGGATCAACGCGACGGGGCTCCACCCGCGTGGCGATCGGCTTGGGTCAGCCGCGCGCTGGCTGCGAAACAGCATCCGGCCTCCATTCGATCGCAAAACATTGGGAGGCCGGCGCCGTGCCGGTGTCGCGCACCAGGCGCGCGTTGTGCATGGCTGCGATCCGTTCGACCAGCCGCAGTCCGAGGCCCAGATGCTCCTGATCGGGATCCACCGCAACTGCGCCGGCACCGATGGCACCGTCATCGCAAACCGACAGGCGCGCGGCCCCTGCGGCACGCTCGACCGCCACCACGACCCGGGTCCCGGGCGCATTGTGGCTGATCGCGTTGTCGATCAGGTTGCGCAAGGCCAGTTCGAGCAGCAGGGGATTGCCCTGCACATGCACCGGCGTGTCGCCGCAGCGCAACTCCAGCGCGTGGCCACTGTCGTGGCTCGATTGCGCAAAGCCGGACATGACCTGAGCCGACAAAGTGTCCAGGCAGACATCCTGCAGGCTTGCATTGTCCGGTCGCTGGGCCCGCGCCAGATCCAGCAACTGGCCCAGGATCTGACCGGCGCGCAGCGACTCCCGCTGCAGTTGCTCCAATGCCTGGGCGCGGCCGACCGGGTCCGTCTGCTGCGCGGCAACGCCGGCCTGCAACGCGATGGCGGCCAGCGGGGTGCGCAGCTCATGCGCAACGTCCGACGCGAACGCCCGCTCCGCCTCGGCCTGCGATTGCAGCCGGGTCACCAGTCCATTGATCGCGGCAACCGTACTGGCGAATTCGACAAAGCCGTGCGACGCATCGAGCCTCTCGGTTCGGTGCAGCTTCAATGCCGCAACCCGATTGGACAAAGCATGCAAGGGCCGCAGCCCGCGCCGGATCGCCCACCACAACAACAGCGCAACCAGCGGCAACACCACCAGCGACGGACGCGCAATGGTGAAGCTCACTTCACGCACGATCCGGGTTGGCTGGTCCAGATCGATCATCGTGGTCACCTTGCGCCGCCCATCCGGGCGCTGCGCGGAAAAGCTGCGCCAGCGCCGGGGCTCCTGTGACGGGCCCTCTCGCACCACCGTGGTGGCGTATCCATCCGCAAAGGCCAATGTGCCGCGTTGTGCCGGGGCCCTGGTATCGGATACCAACACCCCGTTCTCCCACACCAGCACCGCCACGCTTTGGGCCAGTTTGAGGTGGCGAGCCGACGCAATCAGGATGTTGTCGGGACCAACCGTGGGGGCAGGCACGGCAGTGGCCGCGCCGCCGGAGTTGCCAATGGCCGGCAATTGCAGCAGCACGTTTGCCGCCGAGGCCAGGTGGCCATCGACGATTTCACCGGCCTCGTGCAGGCCGGCGAAATACGATGCCAGCATCAGCGCCAGCCAGGCCGCTGCCAACGCGGCCAGCGTCCAGCGCCACAATGAGCGCGCCAGGCTGGGCTGCGTCACGACTGCGCGTCCCGCGGCACAAAATAGCCGACCCCGCGCATGGTCTTGATCAGGTCCACGCCGAGCTTGCGGCGCAGATGGTGCACATGCACCTCGATCGCATTGCTATTGAGCGCCTCGCCAAATCCGTACAGCGAGGCCTCCAGGCGCGACTTGGACAGGACCTGCGGCCGGGCCTCGACCAGGGTCTGCAGCAGAGCAAACGCCTTGACGCCAAGCGCCACCGGTTGTCCCGCCTGCACAACCGTGCGCGCGGCCGGATCGATCACCATGTCGCGGTAACGCAACACCGCGCTGGCCCGACCGGAACTGCGCCGCAGCATGGCCCGGATGCGCGCCAGCAGTTCCCGTGGCTCGAAGGGTTTGACCAGGTAGTCGTCTGCACCGCCGTCCAGCCCGGCCACGCGCTGGTCGACACCGTCGCGGGCCGTCATGATCAGCACCGGCATGTCGGGCTGTGGACGGGGCGATGTGCTGGCCAGCGACGCACCGCGTATTTGCGCCAACAAGCGTACGCCATCGCCATCGGGCAGCCCCAGGTCCAACAGCATCGCGTCAAACGACTCGACCCGCAATGCCGACCAGGCATGCGCCAGCGTGGCACAGCAATCGACTGCATAGCCGGCCAGTTTCAACGATACCTGCAAGGCGTCAGCAATCGCCGCATCATCTTCGACTACCAGGATCCGCATGGCCGCAAGGATATGCCAACGCAGCGTCGTCCGGTGCGATGCCCGCGCCCATGCACAGGACATAAGGCCCACTTAAGCTGGCCGCGTACACCGTACACCCTGGCGCCAGCGCTGCGCTCGCGCCTGCCACTGCTACGCTCGAACTTGCCACCGCTACGCTCGAGCCTGTCAGCGTGGCGCTGCATCCGGCCGGCCGATTTCTGCACAGCCTACCAACCCAGGCCCAGATGCAGGGGCAGGTACACGGCCATGCCGGCGACGATGGTGAACAACACATCCTTGCGCCAAAAATAGGCTCCGGCCCCAACGGCTGCCGCATACAGGCGGGCGTCGCCCCAGGTATCGATCAACTGGCCCTGCAGCGTCACCACCTCGGGCACGACGACCGCCGCCAGCGCCGCGATCGGCGCGTATTGCAGGCCGCGCTGGGCCCAGTGAGGCAGGGTCCAGGTCCGATTGGAGAACAGGAAAAAGCCGCGCGCGATTACCGTCACCACGGCCAGTCCCAGCACGATTAGTACCGTATGCCAGTTGATGTTGTCCATCAGATCCGCGCTCCGTCGGCCTGCGCCGGGCGCAGCTTCTCCATCGTCAGGCACAGCAGCACCGCCGCGCCAATGGCCGCGATGATGTTGAGCTTGAGCGGAAGCGCAATGGCGGCCACGCCAACAACGCCGGCGACGCTGGCCGACACGATGCGCAGCCGCGTCGTGGCCAAGGAACACAGGATGCCCACCAGGCACAGGATGCCGGCAAATCCCAGGCCCCAGGATTGCGGCACGAAATTGGCCAGCGCCACACCCAACAGGCTCGAGCTGATCCAGGCACCCCAGTTCACCAGGTTGCTACCCGCCAGGTAGGCCTGCTGCGCCAGACGGCTTGCCGGATCATCGGCCGCGTGCGGATAACGCCGGACAAAAAGCACATAGCTCAGATCGGCGGTGAAGTAGCCGGTTGCCACGCGATGCCAGGCGGGCAAATGCGACAGATAGTGGTGCAGGTGCAAGCTGAACACGACAAAGCGCAGATTGACACAAAAGCCGGTGGCCCAGATCACCCACAACGGGGCGCCGGCCAGGATCAGCGGAATCGACGCCAGCTGGGAGCTGCCAGCAAAAACCAGCAGCGCCATCAGCAGCGACTCGACCAGGCCAATGCCCGACTTGACCATCGCCACGCCGGTCATCAGGCCCCAGGCCGCAATGCCGGGCGCGGGGCGCAGAAAATCACGGATGCCGACGCCAAACTCCGGGTGGCGGTAATGGGAGCGCAGGAGGAACATCAGCGCGCGCGGTCCGCGCCCAGGCAGGTGCCGACGCGCAGCGTTTGTCCGCGCAGGAACTCGGCCGCCGCCAAGCGCTTGCCGCCCGATCGCTGCAACTCCTGCAGTCGCAGTACGCCGCTGCCGCAGGCAACCTGGATCCCCGTCGCGTCGGCCGACAACACGGTGCCCGGGGGGGCCGGCCGCTCTGCGCCGCTGGCCTGCACCTGGGCGCGCCACAACTTGAGCACATCGGGCCCCAGCGTTGTCCAGGCGCCAGGCGTGGGATCGAATGCCCGTATGCTGCGTTCGATCTGCTCTGCGCTGGCGCGCCATTCCACCTGTGCCTGCGTCTTGTGCACCTTGTCGGCATAGCAGACGCCCTCCGGGCCCTGCGCCCGGGCTGGTAGATCACCCGCTGTAGCGCGCGCAAGTGCGCGCACGATCAAGTCGGCACCCAGCTCGGCCAGGCGGTCGTGCAGGCGGCCGGTGGTATCGGCATCGGGGCCATCGTGACGGATCGCGATTGCCTCGCAAAGCAGCACGGCGCCGGTGTCCAGACCCGCGTCCATCTGCATGATGCAGACCCCGGTCCGGGCGTCGCCTGCCTCGATGGCGCGGTGGATCGGTGCCGCACCGCGCCACCGAGGCAACAAGGATGCATGGATATTGAGGCAGCCCGATGCGGTGGCCTCACCGAGGCTCGGCTGCTGAAAAGCGTCCAGCACCCATTGCGGCAGGATCAGCCCATACGCAGCCACCACCATCGCGTCGGCCCCTGCCTGATGGATCGCCTGCTGCGCGGCCCTGGCGTCATCGGGATACCGGCCGTCCAGCCGCAGGCTGCGCGGTTGGCACACGGCAACACCGAGCTGACGCGCCAACTGCTTGACCGGAGACGGCTGCAACTGCAAGCCGCGGCCGGCCGGTCGATCCGGCTGTGTCAACACCAGCGCGATGGCGTGACCCGCCGCACTGAGCCGACGCAGGGCCACAGCGGCAAATTCCGGCGTCCCGGCAAAAGCCAGCTTCAATCACGCTCCTCGCGCTGCAGCTTGCGCATCTTGGTCTTGATGCGATTGCGCTTGAGTGGCGAGAGATACTCAACAAATACCTTGCCCATCAAATGGTCCATCTCATGCTGGATGCAGACCGCCAGCATGTCCTGCGCTTCAACGACCCGAGACTTGCCGGAACCATCCTGTGCACTGACCCGCACCGCGTCAAAGCGCTCCACGCCGTCGTAAATGCCGGGTACCGACAGACAACCCTCTTCATTGACATGTCTCTCGGCGCTGGTCCAGACAAGCTCGGGATTGATCAGCACCAGTGGCGCGTCCCGCTGCTCCGATATGTCGATCACGATCAGCCGCTCATGCACATCCACCTGGGTCGCTGCCAGGCCGATGCCTTTGGCCTCGTACATGGTCTCCAGCATATCGGCAACCAGGGTACGGATACGCGCATCGACCACCGGTACCGGCTTGGCAAGCGTGTGCAGCCGGGGGTCGGGATAACAAAGAATGGGTAACAAAGCCATGGATTCTCTTCAAAGATGTCGCTATTTTCGCTAATTTCACGCATGCCAGCGCCGGCGCACAACAGAAAACGTTGCCCAATCAAGGACTTGAGCGCAAAATCGTGCGTGATTTATCAAGATTTTCCCGGGCCCACGGCTCTATGGTAGCCAAGCCCGGACAGCCTTCAGGGGCGACACGATGCAGCAAGAAATGACAACAAACCTGTCAGCGAAAACGAAACTGGCGTTGGCCGCGCTGGCGGCAACCGGCAGCCTGATAACTGCCCCCGGCTGGGCGCAGAACCTGCCGATCACGCCCGGGCAAAGGTCGGTAGCGCAGCAGGTGGCGCAGTCCGGCGTGCCCCTGAGCGAGCTGGCCGCCAGCGCACCGGACAACTACACCGTCAGGTCGGGCGATACCTTGTGGGCTATTTCCGGCATGTTCCTGAAAACCCCTTGGCGCTGGCCCGAGTTGTGGGGCATGAACCTGGACGATATCAAGAACCCGCACCGCATTTACCCCGGGCAGCGGCTTTTCCTGGAGCGCATTGACGGCCGCGCGAGGCTGCGCATGGCGGGCAGCCAAGCCGGCTCGCCGCCAACGGAAACCATTCGCGTATCGCCGCGCATTCGCTACGAGGCCCTGGACAGCAACGCCTTGCCGACGCTGAAGACCCACTTGATCGAGCCGTTCCTGGCCGAACCCATCATCGTGGACGAAAACGGCCTGAAGGCAGCGCCGCGTATCGTCGCCGCCCAGGAAGGGCGTGTATTGCTGACCCGGGGCGACCGCGCCTATGCACGTGGCAACACCGGCCAGCCGTTGCTGGATGCTCCCGGCAAGCAGCAGGAGTTCCGCATTTTTCGTGACGCAACACCGCTCAAGGATCCCTCCAGCGGCGAAGTGCTGGGATACGAAGCGCAGTACGTGGGCAAAGCTTTGCTGGTGCGCAGCGAATCCACGCAGACCATCACCAGCAAGGATGGCAAGGAGACGATAGAAATAACACCCGCCACGATCGACATCGTGGCTGCCAAAGAAGAAATGCGCGTGGGTGACCGCATGGTGCCCGAGCCGGAACGGGAACTGCTGAGTTTCACGCCGCGTGCGCCCGTCGGCGCGGTCGAAGGCCGCATCGTGTCGGTGTACGGGAGCGCCGTGGTCAATGCGGCGCAGAACCAGGTGGTCGTGATCAACCGCGGCACCCGGGACGGCATGGAGCGTGGCGTGGTGCTTGCGATACTGAAAGACGGTGAACGCCTGGTAGACAAGACGGATGCAGCCAAGCCCCGGATGAAGCTGCCGGACGAGCGTAATGGCCTG
>JAYUQC010000134.1:0-10951 GCA_043759735.1 Rhodoferax sp. | reverse complement strand
TTCTTCTACCGCGGCCACTGGTGCTATGTGGGCCTCGAAGCCGAAATCCCGAACCCGGGCGACTTCAAACGCACCGTCGTCGGCGAACGCTCGGTGATCCTGGTGCGCGACGCGCAGGGCCAGGTCAACGTGGTCGAGAACGTCTGCGCCCACCGGGGCATGCAGTTCTGCCGCGAGCGCCACGGCAACCGCAAGCAGTTTGTCTGCCCCTACCACCAATGGAGCTACCAGCTCAATGGCGACTTGCAGGTCGTGCCGTTTCGGCGCGGCGTGCGCCAGGACGGCAAGGTCAACGGCGGCATGCCGGCCGACTTCGACCTCACACAGAATGGGTTGACGCAACTCAAGGTGGCATGCCGCGGCGGCGTCGTGTTCGCGTCGTTCGACCAAGACGTGGAGTCGCTGGAGAATTACCTGGGACCGGTGATCCTGGGCTACTTCGACCGCTTGTTCAACGGTCGCAAACTCACGATATTGGGTTACAACCGCCAGCGCATTCCGGGCAATTGGAAGCTGATGCAAGAGAACATCAAGGACCCGTACCACCCTGGCCTGCTGCACACCTGGTTCGTGACCTTCGGCCTGTGGCGTGCCGATAACAAGTCTGCACTCAAGATGGACCAGCACCACCGGCACGCGGCGATGATCTCGACGCGCGGCCAGTCCGGCAAGGCTGAGCAGGTGACCCAGGTGTCCAGCTTCAAGGAAAGCATGCAACTGCACGACGATCGCTTCCTGGACATCGTGCCCGAAACCTGGTGGGGCGGCCCTACCGCGGTGATGATGACGCTGTTTCCCAGCGTGATATTGCAGCAGCAGGTCAACAGCGTGTCGATGCGGCACATCCAGCCCGATGGCCACGGCGCGTTCAACTTCGAATGGACCCATTTCGGTTTCGAGGATGATGATGCGGCCATGACCAAACGCCGGCTGCGCCAGGCCAATTTGTTCGGACCGGCCGGTTTTGTATCGGCCGACGATGGCGAGGTGATCGAGTTCAGCCAGCGCGGTTTTGCCAGCAAGCCGGTGCACCGCACGCTGGCTGAACTGGGCGGGCGCGAGGTCGGCGACACCGACCACATGGTCACCGAGACCCTGATCCGGGGCATGTACCGCTACTGGCGCGCGGTGATGGAGAAAGAGGATGGGAACGGGTCATGAGCACCGCAGGGCCGTTCCCAAGGGCAAATAGCGCAATGCGCAGCATGGGGTATGCCTGATGAGCGTCGCGATCGACCCGAAAGACTATCTGGCGCTGAGCCAGCTGCTGGCCGAATACGCGGCCGTCGTCGATGCCGCCGACTGGGACGCCTGGTGCGAACTGTTCACCGACGACTGCATTTACAAGCTGATTCCGCGCGAGAACTTTGAACGCGGCCTGCCGCTGGCGACGATGGATTTCGAAAGCAAGGGCATGCTCAAGGACCGCGCCTATGCCATTCGCGAGACGCTGTTCCACGACCCGTACTACCAGCGTCACCTGATCGGCGCGCCGCGGGTGCTGGAGGTGCAGCAACACCGGGTCGTGTTCGAGTCGAACTACGCAGTGTTTCGCACCAAGTTGTCGGAGCTGACGACGGTGTTCAATGTGGGGCGGTATCTGGATACCGTGGTGCGGACCGAGGCTGGGTGGAAGTTTGCGGTCAAGCTGTGTATTTACGACAGCGAGATGATTCCGAATTCGATTATTTGTCCGGTGTAGTCCTATTCGCGCGCCGCGCCGAAATCGTTGCGCTTGCGGCCAGGCACAAGATTCCTGCGTTCTACGGCGTGCGGGAGTTTGTCGACGAAGGCGGCCTGATGAGTTACGGCGAAAGCATGCGCGCCGCTTACCGGATGTTATGCGTGGCGTCCTGCATATGCCGCAGGTAGTCGGGCAGGCGGGGTTCGGATGTCATACCGGCTGCGCCTCGGCGACCACCGCCGCGCGGAACTTGTCAGGCAAGCCACCCGGGGTACGTATGTCTACAGGTACCCCCAGCAAATCCTCCAGCGCCCCCTGCAGTCCGCCGAGGTCGAACAGGGTCGTTTCCGGTAGCGGATCCACCAACAGATCAAGGTCACTCGTGTCTGTGTCCAAGCCGCGCAACACGGACCCGAATACGCGAGGGTTCGTCAAACGGAACCTGATTGCCAACTCGCGAATTAGCGGCCGGTAACACTCTAGTTGGATTGATGGTTTCATGGCTGCCTATGCGGCAGTAAATTGGGAAGTTTCAGCATTCATAGGCGTTGGCATGGAAACCGCACAACTCCACAAACCGGTCAGTGCGGTGGGGAGTGCGACGCACTGCCCCCGATCCGACGCACGACCCGGGCAGGCAAGCCTGGTTTCCAGCCCCTTCGACAAACAAGAGGGGATGTCATCGTGCACCGTGGCATTGTATTGACAGTGATGACTTGAACAACGAACGCTTTGACATGTCCCCTCCATCCGCCGAAAGGTCAACAGCCCTTCGCTCGGCCATCGAACGCTCCGCTTGTTCGCACAAAAACTGGGGCGCGTCAGCTCGCTTGGAGGCATGTTCGATCGTGATTGAACGAATATTGCCTTTTGCGTCGAGATCGAGGACGGTGTTCTCGTCGAGATCGCGTGTCTCCGCCACCGGCTCGTCGCGGAACTCGATCAGCATCGTGTCGGTGTCTGCAAAGTAACGGATTTTCATGGGACAAACCTTCTGTCGAAAAATGCGTTGTGAACAGTCTCGCCGTCCTCCAAAAGGATCACGCGCAAATAGCGATTGTCCATCTGCGCAATACCGACCCAGCGGGGAATGCGGCCGTCTTCCTGGGCTGTTGCATATCTTACCGTCGCGTCTGACGTCCTGACTTCTTGCGCCGGTTCTCGGCCTGCCGGGTAGTTGCCAAAGTTCCACTCTGGAACTGATCGTCGTTCGAAGTGAAATTCAGATTCAGGCAGGTCTCAGGCGTGCGTGCTCGGCCTGCCGTTGGACTCCTGCAACTTCCCCACCACCTGAAAACACCACCAGATTCCAAACAACCCGAACCCGATCACGCCCAGACCGTATCCTGCCAAGGCACCCTTGGCACCAAACCACGACTGGTACAGCCAGACGAACGGGATAACCCCCAGCGTGGATGGGCCCCAGTTCAGTGCGGTCGAGTAGAACGCGAACCCCAGGTTGTTGAAGGCCGCGTTGGCGACGAACAACGCGCCGTTGAACAAGAAGCTGCCGGCGACGAAGAGCACGCGAGGACACCTTCGGCATCGACGTGGATCGCGACTATCGGCGGACTGACGGGTTTACCGTTCATTGGCTCTCAGGTTCGACAGCAGCCTCGTCACAGGATGTCGAACCCGCGCCCGTCGGCCAAGCGGTAGCGCGAGAAGTCACGCACGTCGGTGGTCATGATGCTTGTCACCCCCGTGTCGGCCGCCAGCCAGAGCAGCGATGCGTCGGCAAGATCCATCTCGGTGCGGGGTGATTCGGTATACCGCTGCATCAGAGCCACGAAGTCGTCAAGCGCCTCCTGTTGAAACGGGAACACCGTTACCGCGCCTGCACCCACCCAGCGCAGGAAGGTGTACCGCTGCGGTGGAGACAACAGGTAGCTGGCCTCCACCACACAAGGCCAGGTGGTGGACAGCGACCAATGGAGTTCGGCCGCCCGCCGGAACAGGTCGACGTAATGTGCCGCGCGTGGTTGCCTGGCTCCGAACACCGCGACCATCGGGCCGGCGTCAACCAGCACTGCCGCCATGTTTGGCCTTGAGCTTCTTCACGATGGCAGCGCGCGACGCGACGGTGTCGTAAGGCTGCTCCACCTGTGCAAAGGCTGAGCCTTGCGCCTGGTATTGCGGGCCGCCCTCTTCGGCCTTGAGCACCATCATGAGTTCATATGGATTCTTTCGGCCAAGGGCACGCTCGACGGCGTCCACAATGAACTGTGATTTGGTGACGCCCTGGCGCTTGGCAGCCTGCTCCAACTGCCTTTCCAACAAAGGGTCCATGCGAACGGAAACAGCCATCATCGAATCCGGTTGAAATACGGTATTTCAGTATAACCAGGACCAACAACCCGGCAATTTTGCGTGGCACCCCAGCCGGGCAAGCCTTGGCCCTGGTCTCTGTCGCCGCGTGCGCTGCATGCAGACCAGGCACTTGATGTAGCCACAGCTTCCTGCAACTTCAGCTCGCGCGCCAGCCCGTGCGACTGGAAGAGCGCGGCCTGCCGCTGGCGACGATGGATTTTCGCGCAGACGCGCAACAGTGCGCATGATGGGTTGGCGTCAACGCCTTGGTTGGCAGTCGTCTATTCACGGCTATCGCATTGGGACGCTACAACTTCACCAGCTCTTGTGGAACCTCGAAATGTTCGATTTGGACGCGATGCGCGCTCGCAAGAAGGCTAGCCGCGCCAAGTTGATGGTCAGCCCGGATTTTGGTGCGGATGACCACGACGAGCCGGCGAACCAGTTCGCTAGGTTTCCTCAGCCCGCTTGTTGGCATGCCAAAACAGCGGGAAGGTTGGGTCCATCCAGGAACTGGTGGTAACTTGAAAGAAATCGGGGTCGGGCATACTATCCTGTCCTGACATGACAACTAAGAAGAGGAAACCCACCGATATCCCTGACGACTGGAGCGGATATGGCGAATTTTCCTCGTTGGCCGAGTCCTACAGTGGCACTACCTTTTGGTTCGAGGAAGGCTACAGCGCCACGTTCAAGTTCTGGCTGGACGAGGACTTGGAGAAGCGACCGCACCCGTATCGGTACGAGCTTGTGTTGCACGACCTCAGTAATGAGCGCATTTTGGGTTTCGACAACGCCCACCCTGTTTCCCGCACCTCTGGCAGATTCAAGCGGCGCAGCCCGAACAGCGACCATTTTCACCGCAATCGAACGGACACCGGTACTCCATACGAGTTTGTGTCCCTAACCCAAGTGTTGGAAGAGTTTTTCTCGCACGCAACCGAAGCGCTCCAGAAACTTGGGCTTTCCGGCGAAATCACAGGCACATCGGAGACACCGATGTCCGGCACGCCAAGGAGCGAAGATGACAGCAACTAACACGATGAGCTTTCGGGCTCTCATTGACGAGATGAAGGCAGTCGCTGACGGCCGGATAAAGCCTGTCGTTCGTTCGGACAAGCAAATCTACGCCAGCCCTGCTGCGAAGGCATTTGTTGCCAAGTTCAGCGAGCCCAGCAAACCAGCCCCTGTCAAGAAGCCTGCTCCTTTCAAAAAAACGTCCCCTGACGGCATCGCGATGCTTCGCATTGAGCGCCTGGCGGGGGTCGCTCGCCTGATTACGCCAGAGAATCAGGAGCTCCTTCAAATCATTGCCGAGGGCGGAGTGGAGTCGGTTGCCGACCTTGCTGCCAAATCGCATCGCGACGAGTCCAACCTCAGCCGCACGCTCAAGAAGCTCTGGGATGTAGGTGTCATAACCTATGGTGTTGGCGTTGGCCGCAGCAAAATCCCGCAACTGGCGGTGCAGTCATTTCAGGTGAGTGTCGATGTCGTGAGCGGTATGGTGGAACTGGTGTCCGCTGTCGCTCCCGGCGAAGCATCTGGCGCTCGTGCGAGTGCCCGTCCACGGCGCCCAAGAACCGCTCTTGCGTCCAAGACGACCGGAGGACGCAGAGCGACCTGAGCCGGGACGCAGCGCGGGTTCCAGGCTTCATTGAGCAGCGTCCAAGGCAAGCCTGACCGCTTTGCGCGAGGTCTCCGAATGACTGGTTGTGGTCGAAACATCCTGTCCGATGTTCATAGCGATGAAGCAAGCAGATGCAAAATAGCCGCATCCGTCGCATCTGGCTACGACATCGTGGGTCAGCTCTCGGGGTCGCAATGGCACCAAAAAGACAGTTTTCGCAGTCGGGCGCCGCAAAGCTGCCTGGTCCGCAGTCGTGGACATCCGCCCATGCGAGGGGCAGCACCACGAGCGCGCCGCCGGCTAGCCGCGCACTTCCCCGTTGCCCAGCACCACGTATTTCAGCGACGTGAGGCCTTCGATGCCGACCGGTCCGCGGGCATGGAACTTGTCGGTGCTGATGCCGATTTCGGCACCCAGGCCGAACTCGAAACCATCGGCGAACCGGGTGCTGGTATTGACCATCACGCTGGCCGAATCGACCTCGCGCAGAAAGCGTTGCGCATGCAGGTGGTCGCGCGTGATGATGGCGTCGGTGTGGTGGCTGCCGTAGTGGTTGATGTGCGCGATCGCGGCATCCAGTCCTTCGACGATCTTTATGCTGATGACCGGCGCCAGGTATTCGGTGAACCAGTCCTGCTCGGTGGCATCGACCAGCATCGCCCCGGCTGTGCTGGCCAGCAGACTGCGGCTGTCCTGGCAGACGCGCATCTCGACGCCCTTGGCAGCATAGATGGCCGCGATCGCGGGCAAAAAATCTTGTGCCACGCCGCGCGCGACCAGCAGGCTCTCGCTGGCATTGCAGGGGCTGTACTTCTGGGTCTTGGCGTTGTCGGCCACGCGTACTGCCATCGCAATGTCACAGGGGTCGTCCACATACACATGGCAATTGCCGTCCAGGTGTTTGAGCACCGGTACCTTGGCATCGCGGCTGATGCGTTCGATCAGGCCCTTGCCACCACGCGGGATCGCCATGTCGACATACTGGGGCATGGTGATCAGCTCGCCCACTACCGCGCGGTCGGTGATCTGCACCAGTTGCACGCCGTTGCCCGGCAGGCCGGCATGAACCAGCGCCTGCTGCACCAGCAGCGCCAGCGCCTTGTTCGAATCGATGGCTTCCGAGCCGCCGCGCAAGATGCAGGCGTTGCCACTTTTGATCGCCAGGCTGGCCGCTTCGATCGTGACGTTGGGGCGGCTCTCGAACACCATCGCGAACACGCCGATCGGCACCCGCATCTGACCCACGCGAATGCCGCTGGGCTGTTGAACCATGCCACTGATCTGCCCGATCACATCGGGCATCGCGGCGAGCTGCTCGCAGCCCTGGGCTACTGTTTCGATGATGGATGGGGTCAGCCGCAACCGGTCGACCATCGGCGCCGACAGCCCGGCGGCGCAGGCCCGTTCCAGATCCCGTGCATTGGCCGTTTGCAGTGTCGACAGGCTGGAGCGCAGCAGGCCCGCCAGTGTGCGCAGACAGGCGTTGCGCGCCGCTGCGTCGGCCTTGGCCATTGCCCCTGATGCAGTGCGTGCCTGCAAGCCCAGTGTCTGGCTGTATTGGGCGATGTTGGTGGCGCTCATCAGGTTGCTCCATGCTGCGCATTGCGCAATTCGTCGTTGGGAACGGCCCGGCGGCGCTCATCAGGCCTCTTCCATGCTGCGCATTGCGCAGTTCGCCCTTGGGAGCGGCCCGGCGGTGGCATTAGGAATGCTCCATGCTGCGCATTGCGCAATTCGCCCTTGGGAGCGGCCCGGCGGTGCTCATGCAGACATTTTCTCACGCGATGCGCCGCACGTCCGGGTTCCGCGGGCGTCTGGTTGGCGGGTCTTGCCAGGCTGCACGTCGGTATGTGGTTACGGGATGGGTCGGTGCACTCTCACTGCGCGACGCAGGCGCCGCACAGTCCCATTGCCAGCCGGTGCAGTGCCTGCCACGGGTCGGTCGGCCAGCCCGGTACCTTCAGGCCCTTGACGATGCCGTCGACCTGGTGCGCCTGCAGCAACAGGTCTGTCAGCCGCGCAGCGTCCAACCGCGGCAATGCCCGCTCGAACAGGCGTTCGCGCGTGCCCCACACCCGCTGCTCGCGCAGGGCCATTGGCAGCGGTCGACCCTCGCCCATGGCGTCGCGCACCCGCTTGAGCGCCCGGATGTCCTCGGCCAGGCTGTAATGCACCAGCACCGGCGCTTCGCCCTCGGCCTGCAGGCCGTCCAGCATGCGCTGCACACGCGCCCGCTGACCGGCCAGCACCGATTCGCTGAGCTTGAAAACATCGTAGCGGGCGACATTGAGCACGGCACGCTCGATGTCCTCGAAGCCCAGCTCGCCCGTCGGGTACAACAGGGCCAGTTTCTGGATCTCCTGGTGCGCTGCGAGCAGATTGCCTTCGACCCGGTCGGCGAAGAACTGCAGGCTGCGCTGGCCCTCGACGCCGGGTTTGACGCGTTGCTCCTGCCGGGCCAGGCGTTGTGCCAGCCATTGCGGCAAAGCGGCGCGCTCGATGGGTTCGAGCGCCACGGTGACGCCGTGTTTTTCAAGCGCGCCGAACCAGGCACCGCTGCGCGTGGCCTTGTCCAGCCGCGGCAGCAGTACGATGGTCAGCAGGTCGTCATTGCCCGTTGACTGTTGGCACAACTGCAAAATGGCGCTGCTGCCGTCCTTGCCCGGCTTGCCCGAAGGAATGCGGATTTCGACGATCTGCCTGTCGGAGAACAGGCTCAGCGAGCCGCCCGCGGCCAGCACCTCGCTCCAGTCGAAATGGGCACCGGCCACGGTATGCGAGCTGCGTTCGGTAAACCCGGCCTGACGCGCTGTGGCACGGATCGCGTCGGCTGCCTCCTGAATCAGCAGCGGCTCGTCGCCATGCAGCGTGTACAGCGCGCGCACGCCCTTTTGCAGGTGCTGCGCAAGTTGGCCGGCGGCAAGTTGCATGCTGGCTCAGCACACTGCGAGAAAGGCGCCCGGCAGATCGGGTGGCGCCCGTCCGCTCACAGCGCCTTGACCGCTGCCAGACGGCGTATGAGTTGCTGCACGATATCGGACTGCATGTCGCGGTACATCAGACCTTCTTCGGCCTCCTTGGCCAGCACCGCGGATTCATTGAAGCTGATGTCGCGTTGCAGCAGCAGTTCGGTCGGGCCGATCAGCTCCTTGCCCTGCGGTGTGCGCAGGCGAAACCGCAGCCGGGTGCGCAGCTGGAATTCACGCACTTGTCCCGAGGTATTGACGCCGACGACGGTTTTTTCGCGCGCTTCGTTCACGATGTCCAGCACGGCTTCGGCCGAGTCGCGCGCGGTGGGGTCATTGATAAGGGTCAGACTGCCCAGCGATGCCAGGTTGCGCTTGAGCTCGTTGCCGATCGGCGAGGTCTCACCCGCATTGATGTACAAGGACCGGAATGCCAGTTCAGGTGCACCACGTAACTGGAACCCGCAACCGGCCAGGGTCCATGCGATGCCTGCGACCACCATGCAACGACGCTGCATCATGTGACCACGTTGACCAGGCGCCCGGGCACCACGATCACCTTGCGTGCCTTGGCGCCCTGGGCCAGGTTGACGAACACCTCGCTGTGCACCGCCGCGTGTTCGATCGCCTGGCGGCTGGCGTTGGCCGGCACCCGGATCGCGCCGCGCAGCTTGCCATTGATCTGCAACATCAACTCCAGTTCGTCCTGTTTGAGCGCCGCAGCGTCTACCTCGGGCCAAGGCGCGTCGAGCAATTCGCCGTGTTGTCGGGCATAACCCAGCTCGACCCACAGCGACTGGGCGATATGGGGTGTCACCGGGTACAGCGAACGCAGCAGGATGCTGAAGCACTCGCGCAGCGCGACGGTTTCGCCGGTGCCACCGTCGGACCGGAAGTCCTCCAGCGCGTTGAGCATCTTCATGGCGCCCGACACCACGGTGTTGTACTGCATGCGCTGGTAGTCGTAGTCCACCTGCTTGAACACGCCATGGATCTCGCGCCGCAGGTCGGCCGCAGCGCGGCCGAAGACCTTGTTTGGCGCTGCGGCGATCGGCGCGTCCGCCAGCCTGACGCCGAAGTTCCAGATCCGGCGCAAAAACCGGTACGAACCTTCCACTGCCGCGTCGTTCCACTCCAGCGTGGCCTCGGGCGGTGCCGTGAACATGGTGTAAAGGCGTGCGGTGTCGGCACCGTATTTTTCGATCAGGATCTGCGGATCGACGCCGTTGTTCTTGCTCTTGCTCATGGTGCCAACGCCTTCGTAGGTCACCGCGGAACCGTCGCTTCTGAGTTTGGCGCCGACCACCTTGCCGGCCTCGTCGTGGCTGTCTTGCACATCCTGCGGCCAGAAATACTCGATGCCGCCAGTGGGTTTCTTGCGCGAGTAGATATGGTTGAGCACCATGCCCTGGGTCAACAGCCGGGTGAACGGTTCATCGACCGGCAACAGGTCCATGTCGCGCATCACCTTGGTCCAGAAGCGGGCATACAGCAGGTGCAAGATGGCATGTTCGATGCCGCCGATGTACTGGTCCATCGGCATCCAGTACGCCGCACCGTCGCCAACCATGGCCTGGTCGTTTTTCGGGTCGCAGTAGCGCATGTAATACCAGGAGCTGTCGACGAAGGTATCCATCGTGTCGGTCTCGCGCCGCGCCGCCTTGCCGCAGACCGGGCAGGTCACCCCGGCGTGGAAAGCCGCGTGGGTGTTCAGCGGATTGCCCGAGCCGTCCGGAATGCAGTCTTGCGGCAGCACCACCGGCAGGTCTTGCTCCGGCACCGGCACCGCGCCGTGTTCATCACAGTGGATGATAGGAATGGGTGTGCCCCAGTAACGCTGGCGGCTGATGCCCCAGTCGCGCAGCCGCCAGGTCGTCATCTTTTGGCCCAGGCCGCGCACATGCAAGGCATGGGCGATCGCGTCGACAGCCTGTTGGTAGCGCAGGCCGCTGAAGCTGTCCGAGTTGATCGTTACGCCGCGCTGCTTGTCGCTGTACCAGTCCTGCCAATTGTCGTAGTCATAGCGGTAGCCGTCGATCAGCACTACTTCGACGATGGCGATGTCGTATTTCTTGGCGAAGACGAAGTCGCGTTCATCATGCGCCGGCACGCCCATCACGGCGCCATCGCCATAACCCATCAACACATAGTTGCCGACCCAGATCTCGACCTGCCGCCCGTTCAGCGGATGGGTCACGAACAATCCGGTGCGCATGCCCTCTTTCTCGCGCAATGCCAGTTCGGCTTCCGTGGTTCCGCCGCGCTTGCATTCGTCGATGAACGCAGCCAGCGCGGGATTGCCTGCTGCCGCATGGGCGGCCAGCGGATGCTCGGGCGCGACCGCGCAGAAGGTCACTCCCATGA
>JAYUQC010000133.1:0-30630 GCA_043759735.1 Rhodoferax sp. | reverse complement strand
TGCTTGCCGGTGGCCATCAGCTGGCCTTTGACTCTGTCGCCCGCGACCACCTTGTTCTGCTGCGGCAAAAACTCCATCGCGAAGTGCACGCCGTCGAGTTCGCGGCCTGGCACCGGCAGGTCGCGGCTTTGTTCGGCGCCACCGGTGAGCAGCACGGCGTCGAACTGGTCCTTCAAATCATCGGCGCCGATCGTTTCGCGCGCATCGTTGGTGACCTTGCTGCCGTCGGGCATCGCGCCAATCAACACGCCAGTGCGGAAGGTCACCCCCTCGGTCTGCATCTGCTCGACACGCCGGTCGATGTGCGACTTCTCCATCTTGAAGTCGGGAATGCCGTAGCGCAGCAAGCCGCCGATGCGGCTGTTCTTCTCGAACACCGTCACGTCGTGCCCCACCCGCGCCAGCTGCTGTGCTGCAGCCAGCCCCGCAGGCCCCGAGCCGACCACGGCGACCCGTTTGCCCGACTTCACGGTGGGCGGTTGCGGCGTCACCCAACCCTCGGCCCAGGCTCGATCGATGATGGCGTGCTCGATCGACTTGATGCCCACCGGATCGCTGTTGACGTTGAGCGTGCACGCTTCTTCGCAAGGCGCAGGGCAAATGCGACCGGTGAACTCCGGGAAATTGTTGGTCGAATGCAGCACGTCGATCGCATTGCGCCAATCGTTTCGATACACCAGATCGTTGAAGTCGGGAATGATGTTGTTGACCGGGCAGCCGCTGTTGCAAAACGGCGTGCCGCAATCCATGCAACGCGCCGCCTGCACACTGGCCTGCTCGACGTTGAGCCCGATGACGAACTCTTTGTAGTTCTTGACGCGTTTGACCACGGGCTCGTAGCCCTCTTCGATGCGTTCGAACTCCAGAAACCCGGTGACTTTACCCATGATGCGTGCTTGATGAACGTTAGCGCCTGCCGACTGGCCTGCAAGTTGTAGGTGATCGCGTTACTTGGCAGGTGCCGTGACACTCTTGCTGCCCGCAGCCTTGGACGATTGCGCCGCCTTGGCCACGGCGGTGTCGCTGGTCGCAGCAGCCGACCGCTGCGCAAGCGCCCGCTTGTATTCGTGCGGAAACACCTTCACGAACTTGCCGCGCGACGTGCTCCAGGCATCCAGCAGTTCGCGCGCACGCAGCGACCCCGTCCAGCGATGATGGTCTTCGATCATCTTGCGCAGCAGCGTCTCGTCGGTGCTCGCCTGATGCCACTGCGCAGGCGTTCCCGACTGCGACTGTTCCTTGGTGGACAACACCGATTCGAGTGCCACCATGCTGGTGTTGCAGCGCGAGGAGAACGAGCCATCGTCATCGTAGACAAAGGCCACGCCGCCGCTCATGCCGGCCGCAAAATTGCGCCCTGTCTGGCCGAGCACCACCACCGTGCCACCGGTCATGTACTCGCAGCCATGGTCTCCCGTGCCTTCGACAACCGCGCTGGCACCCGACAGACGAACGGCGAAGCGTTCGCCCGCCACGCCACGGAAAAAGGCTTCGCCTCGGGTGGCGCCGTACAGCGCCGTGTTGCCGATGATGATGTTGCGCGCGGCGTCGCCGCGAAACTCGATGCTGGGACGCACGATGATGCGCCCGCCCGACATGCCCTTGCCGGTGTAATCGTTCGCGTCGCCAATCAAGTACAGCGTGATGCCCTGCGCCAGGAAGGCACCGAAACTCTGGCCACCGGTGCCTTCGGTCTGGATGAAGATGGTTTGATCCGGCAACCCTTCGGGGCGCTGACGGATCAGTTCGCCCGACAACATCGCACCCACCGAGCGGTTCACGTTGCGGGTGTCCTCCATGAAGTGAACCTTCTCGCCGCGCGTGATGGCCGGCTGGCAGCGCTCGATCAGCTTGACGTCGAGTGCCTTGGTCAGACCGTGGTCTTGTTCCTCCACTTGGCGCCGCGCGACATCGTTGCCGACGCTCGGCAGATGAAAGACCCGGCTGAAGTCCAGACCCTTGGCCTTCCAGTGCGCAATGCCCTTTCGGGTGTCGAGCAAGTCGGCACGTCCGATCAACTGATCAAACTGGCGCAGGCCCAACTGCGCCATCAGGCTGCGCACTTCTTCGGCGACGAAGAAGAAATAGTTGACGATGTGTTCAGGCTTGCCCGAAAACTTCGCGCGCAACAACGGATCTTGCGTGGCCACCCCCACCGGGCAGGTGTTCAGGTGGCACTTGCGCATCATGATGCAACCCTCGGCCACCAGCGGTGCCGTGGCGAAGCCGAACTCGTCGGCGCCCAGCAGCGCACCGATCACCACGTCACGCCCGGTCTTCATCTGCCCGTCGGCTTGCACGCGAATGCGGCCGCGCAGACGGTTCAACACCAGCGTCTGCTGCGTCTCGGCCAACCCCAATTCCCAGGGCGTGCCGGCATGCTTGATGCTCGACCAGGGCGATGCCCCCGTGCCACCATCGTGGCCTGCGATCACCACGTGGTCAGCCTTGCATTTGGTCACGCCGGCGGCAACCGTGCCCACGCCCACCTCGGACACGAGCTTCACGCTGATGCTGGCGCGCGGGTTGACGTTCTTCAGATCGTGGATCAGCTGCGCCAGGTCTTCGATCGAATAGATGTCGTGGTGTGGCGGCGGGCTGATGAGGCCCACGCCCGGCACCGAGTAGCGCAGCATGCCGATGTACTCGCTCACCTTGCCGCCGGGCAACTGACCGCCTTCGCCCGGCTTGGCGCCTTGCGCCATCTTGATCTGGATCTGGTCGGCCGACACCAGGTATTCGGTGGTCACGCCGAAGCGGCCGGAAGCCACCTGCTTGATCTTGCTGCGCAGCGAGTCCCCGGCCTTCAGCGTCACGTCCGACGCGATCACCTTCGCGCCGAGCACGTCGCTGACCTTCATGCCGTCGGTGATCGGGATGCCCTTGAGCTCTTGCCGGTAGCGTGCCGGGTCTTCACCCCCTTCGCCGGTGTTGCTCTTGCCGCCGATGCGGTTCATGGCAATGGCCAGCGTGGTGTGCGCTTCGGTCGAGATCGAGCCGAGCGACATGGCCCCCGTGGCAAAGCGTTTGACGATTTCGGACGCCGGTTCGACCTCGTCGATGGCGATGGCTTGCGAAGGGTCGAACTTGAACTCGAAGAGGCCGCGCAAGGTCATGTGGCGGCGGCTCTGGTCGTTGATGATCTGCGCGAATTCCTTGTAGGTGTCGTACTTGCCACCCCGAACGCTGTGCTGCAACTTGGCAATCGCGTCCGGCGTCCACATGTGTTCTTCACCGCGCACGCGCCAGGCATATTCGCCCCCGGCGTCGAGCATCGACGCCAGCACCGGCTCGTCGCCGAACGCTGCACGGTGCATGCGCAACGCTTCTTCAGCCACCTCGAACACGCCGATGCCGCCGATCTGCGAGGCCGTGCCGCGAAAGTACTTTTCGACGAAGTCCTTCTTCAGGCCGATGGCCTCGAAGAGTTGCGCGCCGCAATAGGACATGTAGGTCGACACGCCCATCTTGGACATGATCTTCGACAGCCCCTTGCCGATGGCCTTGACGTAGTTGTAGATCGCTTTCTCGGCACTCAAGTCACCGGGCAGCTCGTGATGCATCGCGGCCAGCGACTCCATTGCCAGGTACGGATGCACCGCTTCGGCGCCGTAGCCGGCCAGCACGGCAAAGTGGTGCACTTCGCGCGCTGCGCCCGTCTCCACCACCAGCCCCGCCGTGGTGCGCAGCCCTTCGCGCACCAGGTGCTGATGCACCGCCGACAGCGCCAGCAGCGCCGGAATCGCCACATGGTCGCGGCCCATCGCGCGGTCGGTCAGGATCAGGATGTTGTGCCCGGACTTGATCGCGTCCACGGCCTCGGCACACAACGACGCGAGCTTGGCCTCGACGCCCTGGGCCCCCCAGGCTTGCGGGTAGGTGATGTCCAGACCATGGCTCTGAAACTTGCCGTTCGTGTGCTTCTCGATCGCGCGCAAACGCGCCATGTCGTCGAAGTCCAGGATCGGTTGCGAAACTTCCAGGCGCATCGGCGGGTTCACCGCATTGATGTCGAGCAAGTTGGGTCGCGGCCCGATGAAACTGTTCAGCGACATCACGATCGCTTCGCGAATCGGATCGATCGGCGGGTTGGTGACCTGCGCGAACAACTGCTTGAAGTAGTTGGGCAAGGGCTTGTTCTTGTCCGACAACACCGCCAGCGGTGAGTCGTTGCCCATCGAGCCGATGCCCTCCTCGCCCGAGGCCGCCATCGGGTTCATCAGGAACTTGAAGTCCTCCTGCGTGAACCCGAAGGCCTGTTGGCGATCGAGCAGCGGCGTGCTGGTGGGCTCGGGTGCCGGCAAGTCGGTCACTTCCACCGAGTCGAGCTTGACCCTGACGTTTTCGATCCACTGACGGTAAGGCCGTGCGTTGGCGTGCTGGTTCTTGAGCTCTTCGTCGTCGATGATGCGACCCTGCTCCAGGTCGATCAGGAACATCTTGCCGGGCTGCAGGCGCCATTTGCGCACGATCTTGTTCTCGGGCACCGGCAGCACGCCCGATTCCGATGCCATGATCACCAGGTCGTCATCGGTGACACAGTAGCGCGACGGGCGCAGGCCATTGCGATCCAGCGTGGCGCCGATCTGACGGCCGTCGGTAAACACGATCGACGCAGGGCCGTCCCAGGGCTCGAGCATCGCCGCGTGGTATTCATAGAACGCGCGCCGTCGTTCGTCCATCGTGCTGTGTTGCTCCCAGGGCTCGGGAATCATCATCATCACCGCCTGGCTGATCGGGTAACCCGCCATGGTCAGCAATTCCAGGCAGTTGTCGAAGGTCGCGGTATCGGACTGACCGGCAAAACTGATCGGATACAGCTTGTGCAGATCGGCGCCAAGAACCGGTGACGACATCACGCCTTCGCGCGCTTTCATCCAGTTATAGTTGCCCTTGACCGTGTTGATCTCGCCGTTGTGCGCAACATACCGATACGGGTGTGCGAGCGGCCACTCCGGAAAAGTATTGGTGGAGAAGCGCTGGTGCACCAGGCCCAGCGCGGAGATGCAGCGGGGGTCTTCCAGATCGCGGAAGTACACACCCACCTGGTCGGCCAGCAGCAGGCCCTTGTAGACCACGGTGCGGCTGGACATGCTGGGAACGTAGTATTCCTTGCTGTGCTTGAGCTTGAGCCGCTGGATCGAGCCGCTGCAGGTCTTGCGGATCACATACAGCTTGCGTTCCAATGCGTCCTGCACGATCACGTCGTCGCCTCGGCCGATGAAGACCTGGCGCATGATGGGCTCCTTCTTGCGCACCGCCGGCGACATCGGCATGTCGCGGTTGACCGGCACATCCCGCCAGCCCAGCAACACCTGGCCCTCGGCCTTGATCGCCCGCTCCATTTCCTGCTCGCAGGCCATGCGAGAGGCGTGTTCCTTGGGCAGGAAAATCATACCGACGCCATACTCGCCCGGCGCCGGCAACACCACACCTTGGGCCGCCATCTCCTCGCGGTACAACGCATCGGGCAGCTGAATCAGGATGCCGGCTCCGTCACCCATCAGGCTGTCAGCCCCCACCGCACCACGATGATCCAGGTTCTGCAGGATCTGCAGTGCGTTCTTGACGATGTCGTGCGACTTCACGCCCCGGATATTGGCCACGAACCCGACCCCGCAAGAGTCATGCTCATGCGCACCGCTATACAGGCCGTTGCGTTGCAGATAGTCGATTTCGTCCTGAGTCGCCATGATTGTTCCTGTTCACTTCGCCAAACCACGCCGGGTACCCGGCCGGGCACACAGTTTAGTGCACTGCAACATTCATGCCGGTAAAAATTAAATGGGGTCAGATTCCAATTAAATATTCATTCTCAGAAGAATGAGTTAAACGGGGACAGATCCATTTACCTGACCGAACTTACTGAAGATCCTTGCGACTAACGCGTTTGCGACGCCGGCCCGGCAGGTCGCCCAGGCGCAGACCGGGTCAATCTGCGCCTCGTGCTTCCCTGCAGCCGGGCTACGAAACCCTCGTCGCCCAGAACCCAGCCGCTGGTCACGGCATGACCGAGAGCGATTCGCTGTTCAGGCGACACGCCCGCCTGAACGAGTTCGCGATAACGCGATTCCCTGGCAAAAGGTGTATTGCCGAGTTCCCAGAAAAGCGGATGCGGCGTGATCAGTCGGTCGTTGCGCGCGCCAACGTAGTGGGAGTGACTGGACCAGGCGTAGTCCTGCGCGTGCGCGACCATGCCGGCGCGCACCGGATTGAGATCCATATACACCATACAGGCGAGCAGGTATCGCTCCGATTGCACCAATGCAGATTTGTACCGACCCTCCCACAGGGTGCCAGTGCGACCATGCGTGTCGTTGAAAAATCGCACATAGCTGCGTCCGACGGATTGCATCATTTTGGGTAACCCATCAGCTGTCTTGGGGCCGAGCAACAGATGGAAATGGTTGTCCATCAGCACATAGGCGTAAATGGCCACGTCGAACTCTGCTGCGTTTTCGGCCAGCAGTTCCAACATCTTCGCCCGCTCTCCCTCCGACCGGAAAATCGGTTGCCGGTTATTGCCGCGCTGAATGACGTGGTACGGATAGCCGGGAACGGAAACGCGTGCAAGTCGAGCCATGACACGGGTTGGCAGCGAAAACCGCCACGATAATTGGAGTCTGACCCCGATATGTTATCGAGACGCGCGCGTCACTCGCGCCTTGCCACCGGTCATCACGAGAATAACGGCGTCGCCCGGAAGCAGGGTCTCGCTACCGCGGGCTTGTACGATCGCGCGTCGATCGCCGTTGCGCATTTGCAGCAGGATTTCCACCGCATCCTCGCGAGTGGCGGATCGCTCGATCGCGTTCCCGGCCACCGCGCCGGCAACGGCACCCAGAACACCGACGATGATGCCTTCGCGACGCCCGCCAACGCTACCGCCAGCCACGCCACCGACGACACCACCGGCAACCGAGCCCATGCCCGACTGTGTTCCTTCAACCGTTACCGGCCGTACCGACAGAACGATGGCGTCCTGCACCGTTGACAGGCGCTGCGCATCACTGCGCTGCACAACATCCGGGCTGGTGGTGGAGCATCCGGCCAGGGCCAACGTCAGTATAAAAAATCCCAGTCGCTTGATCACATTGCTCCCCTTTGCATGCATCACAGGCAGTAAGACATCATTCTTGCAGAAAGATTCTGACTCCTGCATCAGTTGGTAACAACTTGCGTCGCATCGTGCGGCGGCAGTCGAAACCGGTGCTCCAATAGCGCCTCCAGGCCGAATTGCGCCAGCAGCGCCTGGAGCCGTTGCGCCGAACCGTGCCGCCGATGACCACTGTGGCGCGCGATGATCAGCTCGTTCTTGAGGCTGTGCTCCCATCCCACCAACTCGGTCACGGTCACCTGGTAGCCCCAGGCCTCCAGATACAGGCAACGCAGCACATTGCTGAGCTGGCTGCCAATCTCCCGGGTATGCAGCGGGTGCCGCCACAACTCGGCCAGCGGCGTGCGGCGCAGATGCAGTGCCTTGCCCGCATGGAGCATGCGCGCCAACTCCGCCTGGCAGCACGGCACCAGCACCATGGCACGAGCCGACTTTTGCAGACCAAATGCGATCGCGTCATCGGTGGCCGTGTCGCAGGCGTGCAGGGCCGTCACGAGGTCGATCCGCGCGGGCAACTCCGCCGCTGACGTGGAATCGGCCACGCTGAGGTTCAGGAACGACATCCGCTCGAAGCCCAAACGTTGTGCCAATTCGCGCGCCCGCTGCACCAGCTCGGGGCGGGTCTCGATGCCATAGATGCGGCCATCGGCTCGCGCCCGGAAGAACAGGTCGTACAAGATAAAACCCAGGTACGACTTGCCGGCCCCATGGTCGGCAACGGTCAGGCCGGGCGCGGCCGCGTCGCCCGAAGCGGGCCTTGTGTGACCGGCCAGTTCGATCAATATCTTCTCGATGAACTGGTACAGATGGTGCACCTGTTTGAGCTTGCGCCGCGAATCCTGGTTGAGCTTGCCATCGCGCGTCAGGATGTGCAGCTCCTGCAACAACGCGATCGACTGGCCCGGCCGCAGCTCGGCGGCCACTGCAAGGTCTACGCTGTCCGGACCGGCGGCCCGCATCTTGTCTTTTCTGATCATCGCCGTATCCTGCCACGGCGTTTAGCCGAACGATTGGCCGGAACCGGTGCAATGGCGACTGACCGCTGCACCCCCAGCGCATTCCAGCCGGCCTGCCCCAGTCGCTGCAAGGTCGCGATATTGGCGTCAAAGATGGCCTCGGCCTGCGGAAACGCGGCAACTGCCCGGTCAATACTGGCCTCACGCAATAGATGCAGTGTCGGGTAGGGCGCCCGATTCGTCGCATTGCCGATGTCGTCGGCGGTGGTGCCGGCAAACTGGAACTGCGGATGAAAGCTGGCGATCTGCAACTCCCCCAGCAAGCCTAGTGATTCAAGCAAATGGTCCGCCTGGTGCAGAAAATCATTGAAATCCAGGAACGACATGAGGCAATAGGGTATGACCAACAAGGTGGTGTCGCGCACGCTGCAGTCCATGCGGGCGAGGTCGCGCAACTCACGTTCCAGCTCCCGCGCCAGCACGCCGGGATCGCCCGCCCGGCTCACGACGTAATGGATTTGCCCTCGCACATGCACCGCCTTGGCAAACGGGCACAGGTTCAGGCCAATCACTGCCAGCTCCAGCCAATGCTGCATGTCCCGCAGCACGGCAGCTTCGACATCGGCGCGATCAACGTCCGGCACGGGCAACCTCCACACCGATCCGGCTGGCCACCAGCAGCCCCAAGGCACTACAACTGACAGTGGCAGCCCAGGTCCAGTGCCATCCACCCACGGCAACGGCAATCCAGGCCACCAACGGCGGCCCCAGGAACTGGCCCATGGCCGAGCACTGCTGCATCCAGCCAACCGTTGTCGACACACTCGCCTCATCGGGCGCCAGGCGAACCGCCAGCGAGAAAAGGGTACCCGGAATCAATCCGCCCACCATCGAAAACAGCAACACCCCCAGATACCGCACCGCAGCGACCTCATCCGTTTTCTGACTCCAGCCAAAATCTGCAAACGCTACGATGGCCCCGACCGCCATCGCGACAAACCCCGCTATCAACAATCGTTGCGCGGGCACGCCCCGCTGCAACAAACGCCCGCAAGCCACGTTGCCGATTACATTGACCACCAACTCCGGGTGGCGCTGCAAGGTTCGCGCGCCCATCTGCGTCAGGCTAACAACCGCTGACCGGTAATCCGTTCGTGTTCACGCGCCGCAAATCGATCCGTCATGCCGGCGATGAAATCGGCCACCACCCGCGCGCGGGCCTGCAGTTGGTCCAGGTCGGACGGCACGGCTTCGCTGCGGGCCGCAAAACCCGGCTGCATTACATGCGGCGCGTTGATGTAGACCTCGAACAGGTCGCGCACGACTTTGCGCGCCTGATTGGTAGTGGCCATCACCTGGGGATGGCGATACAGGTTGCGCAGGAGAAACTGCTTGAGTTCGATGGACGCGCGGCGCATCGGCTCGGAGAACTGCAGCAAGGGGGCCGACGCGCGCACGTCAGCCACATCACCAGGTGCGGCCGCCTGCAGCAGGCGGCCGGACGCGTCGATCACATCGTAGACCTGTGCGCTGAGCATCTGGCGGATCGACTCGTACAACAGGCGCCGGTCCTGCGCCGCATCTATCAGGTGCGGGTGGCGCGCGCGTGTCTGGGCCAGGTACCGATTAAAGAGTGCGACCGACTCGAGTTGCTCGATCGTGATCAGGCCCGAACGCACACCGTCGTCGATGTCATGCGCGTTGTAGGCGATTTCGTCCGCCAGGTTGCACAGCTGCGCCTCCAGGCTGGGTTGAGTGTGCTCCAGAAAACGACGTCCGACACCGCCGCCGCCATCCGCATAGGGTGGCTCGGCGCTCTCGATGATCGCGGCATTGCGCGGCGCGCAATGCTTGAGAATGCCTTCGCGCGTTTCGAACGTGAGGTTCAGACCATCGAACTGTGGATAGCGCTCCTCCAACTGGTCCACGACGCGCAGACTTTGCAGGTTGTGTTCGAATCCGCCGAAGTCGGCCATGCAGTCGTTCAGCGCGTCCTGTCCGGCATGGCCAAAAGGCGTATGACCCAGGTCGTGCGCCAGCGCGATGGCCTCAACCAGGTCTTCATTGAGGCCGAGCGAACGCGCGATCGAGCGCCCCAATTGGGCCACTTCGAGCGAATGTGTAAGCCGGGTGCGAAACAGGTCGCCTTCATGGTTCAGAAAGACCTGGGTCTTGTACACCAGGCGCCGGAACGCCGAGCAGTGGATTACCCGATCGCGATCACGTTGAAAATCGGACCGCGTAGGCGCCACGGGCTCTGGATGGCGCCGGCCGCGCGAACGGACCGGATCGCAGGCGTACACCGCCAGGGCCATCGTCAGCCGCAACAAGCGTCTATGACCTGGCGCACCAGGTCGTCCGGCGCACTGCGCAGCACGGCATTGCCCGGCCGGTCAATCACGACGAACTGGATGGCACCGGCCTGCGCTTTCTTGTCCCCCCGCATGAGCGAAAGGTAGCGATCAGCATTGGACCGGCCTCGCGTCTCAGCATTTGCCGACGCAGGCAGCTGGGGCCCGATGATCGGCAGCCCTGCCCGCTCAATCAGCCGCGTCAGGCGCAGCACGAAGGCCTCGTCCACCAGCCCCAGTCGACACGACAGTTGCGCAGCCATGACCATGCCGCAACCGACCCCCTCTCCATGCAGCCATTGGCCATATCCCATGCCGTTTTCGATCGCATGCCCGAACGTGTGGCCGAAATTCAGGATGGCGCGCAATCCGCTCTCGCGCTCATCCAGACCCACCACCCGTGCCTTGATCTCGCAACTGCGCTTGACGGCAAAAGCCAGTGCGGCAGGATCACGCGCCATCAATGCCGCCAGGTTGGCCTCGATCCAGTCCAGAAACGCCATGTCGGCGATCGGTCCGTATTTGATGACCTCGGCCAGACCCGCGCTCAGTTCGCGCTGCGGCAGGGTCAGGAAGGTGTCAGCGTCACACACTACCAGACGGGGCTGGTAGAACGCACCAATCATGTTCTTGCCCAGCGGATGGTTGATCGCCGTCTTGCCACCCACCGACGAGTCCACCTGGGCCAGCAAGGTGGTGGGAACCTGCACAAAGGGAACGCCCCGCATGAACGATGCCGCGGCGAATCCGGTCATGTCGCCGACAACGCCGCCACCAAGCGCGAACAGCACCGTGTTGCGATCACACCGGTGTTGCAGCAGAGCGTCAAACACCAGGTTCAACGTCTGCCACGTCTTGTGCTCCTCGCCGTCGGGAAGCACCACGCGATGCAGCTTGCGGAAATGCGGTGCAAGTGCCTGACTCAGGCGCTCGGCGTAGAGTGGTTCGACGATCGAACTGCAAACGATCAGAGCTGCGTCGGCAGCAGGCAGATCAGCATAGGTATGACTGTCACCAAGCAGACCGCTGCCGATGACAATGGAATAGCTGCGCTCGGCCAGGTCAATGGCAACACGCTCGAAAGGCTGCGGGCGGGGCATAGGCCCTAGTTTAGGTGAAGCCCTGCCGCGCGCGTATCAGGTTGCGCTGATCCAGGACCCGTCGAGTTCGACCTGCATCACGATCATATTGACCAGCATGGCCACGGAAGGGCGCCCGGTTTCGATCGTGAAATGTGCGGTTTCCCGGTACAACGGGTCGCGAATGGCATACAGATCGCGCAATCGTGTCAGCGGATCATCCACCTGCAACAGCGGGCGGTTTCGATCATGGCGCAGGCGACGGAATAACGCATCGGGCGAGGACTTCAAATAGATGACCCGTCCCCGCTCGTGCAGGTGGCGCCGATTCTCCGGACGCAATACCGATCCGCCGCCCGTGGACAGCACACCACTCGGGTTCAGCGTCAACTCGTCAATGACCGACGCCTCCAGGTCACGAAAGCGTGACTCGCCATCTTGCTCAAAGAACTGCCGGATCGAATAGCCCAACCGCGCCTCGATCACCTGATCGGAATCGGTGAACGGCAATTGCAGGCGGCGCGCCAGATGGCGCCCGACCGTGGATTTGCCGGAGCCCGGCAGACCGACCAGACTAAATATCACAATGGCTGGAAGCCGTCGCCAGACGGCGTCGACCGGGGGTTAGGGCCCGTTAACGCACTGCGGCCTTGTCGGCGATCATCTTGGGTGTGATGAACACCAGCATTTCCTGCTTGTTGGCGATCCGCGAGCGGGTCTTGAACAAGTTGCCAATGCCCGGCAGATCGCCCAGCAACGGCACTTTGGTCTCGCTATCGTTCTCGGTCAGCTCGAAGATACCGCCGATCACGACCGTGCCGCCGTTCTCCACCAGGACCTGCGTCTTGATGTGCTTGGTGTTGATCGCAAAGCCCGCCGCAGTCGCCTGGCCCACGGTGTCCTTGTTGACATCAAGATCCAGGATGATGTTGCCTTCTGGCGTGATTTGCGGTGTCACCTCGAGCTTCAGGTTAGCCTTGCGAAATGCGATCGAAGTCGCACCGCTGGAAGTTGCCACCTGGTACGGCAACTCGGTCCCTTGCTCGATCAGTGCCTTGATCTGGTCGGCGGTCACCACCCGGGGACTGGACACTACCTTGCCCTTGCCATCCGCTTCCAGTGCCGACAATTCCAGGCTCAGGAACCGGTTGGCCGCAGCATTGAAGATCGATACTGCGAACGACGCTGGGTTGTAACCGCCTTGACCCACCGCCGGCAAGTTGACGAAACTGCCGGAAGTCGTCGTGGCCGCACCCTCGACATACGATGAACCGAAGGTCGTATTTACCGCGCTACCACCCTGGCTAAAAACCTTGACGCCACCCGGCGGGTTGATTCCGCCACCGAGTTTGACACCCAAGGACTTGCCGAAGGTGTCGGACGCTTCGACGATACGCGCCTCGATCAGCACCTGGCGCACCGGCACATCCAGCTTGGCGATGAGTTGTTGGACCTGCTCGAGCTTGCTGCCGATGTCCGTCACGAACAATTGGTTGGTCCTTGCTTCGGAGATCACGCTGCCGCGTGTGCTCAAAATTCGGGTACTGTTTGGACCTGAGCCGCCCGCCGTCAGGCTCGCTGCGATTTCAGCCGCCTTGGTGTAGTTCATCTGGAACGACTGCGTACGCAGAGGCTCGAGATTTTGCAGCGCCACGACGGACTCCAGTTCCAGTTTTTCCTTGGCGCTGATCTCGTCACGCGGGGCGATCCACAATACATTACCGGTCTTGCGCATGCCCAGGCCCTTGGCCTGCAAAATGATGTCCAAGGCCTGATCCCAGGGCACATCTTGCAAGCGCAATGTCACCGCACCACTGACCGAGTCGGAGGTAATGATGTTGAAGTTGGTGAAGTCGGCAATGACCTGCAGCAGCGAGCGAACCTCTATGTTCTGGAAATTGAGCGACAGTTTCTGACCGGTGTAGCCCGGTCCCTGGGTCAGCTTGGTCGGATCGATCTTCTGCGGTTTGACCTCGAGCACGAACTGGTCGTCGCTCTGATACGCGCTGTGCTCCCACAGTCCACGCGGTTCGACCACCATGCGCACCCTGTCACCGGTTTGAAAGGTGGTGACCGTCTGCACCGGTGTGCCGAAATCGGACACATCCAGACGGCGCCGAAGGCCCTCGGGCAGGCTCGACTTCAGGAATTCGACCACGAGCGACTGCCCCTGGATCCGCACATCGACGCCGACCTGGTTGTTCGGCAAAGCCACGACTACTCGACCGGCGCCTTCGGCGCCACGGCGAAAATCCAGGTCCTTGATCGGAAGCGTGTCACGGTTGAGGTTCTCGGCAAACACCGGCACCGGCGTCACGACCGGCGCCGCAGCCGCGACGCTATCGAGCACCACCAGCAAGGACTTGCCCTGCAATTGGGCCTTGTAAGCGGTAGGCTGCTTCAGGTTCAGTACCACCCGTGTGCGATCGCCAGCCTGCACCACGCTGATGGAACGCAGGTTTCCCTGGTTGACTTCGACCGTGGAACGTCCCATGGCATTGGTCACACCGGGAAAGTCAAGCGCAATCCGCGCTGGCGCCTGGATCGCGAAACCGGTTGGAACTGCAGTCAAGGCCTGGGAAAGATCGATCCGGATCACTTCGGTGCCACCTTGCACAGACCCGGAAACTGATTCGATGGCAGTTTGAGCGTAGGACGACAGCGTGACCAGTGCCAGCGCCAGCGCCATGGAGAACTGCTTCCAGCCCGCCATGGCGGCGTGTCCGGTTCGATTATTCATTTTGTCCTCTCTTGAAGTTGCAGCGCAGCGGAGCGCTCGATCCATTCGCCCACAGCGTCTTGCACGATTTCTCGCAAGGCAACCTCTGTCTCGTCAATTTTCATCACACGTCCGTAGTTATGACCGAGATAGTCGCCAGGGCGAACCTGATACAGCAGGTTGTTGACCCTGACCAGCGCCACCGGTTTGCCGGCACGAACCATGCTCCCGACCATGGCCATCGCGTCCAGCGGAAACGCCTCCAGCGGCTGCTTGCGGCGCGCCAGTTCCGGCGCAACCAACGCACCATTGGCCACCGATTGCGCTCCATCACGCTTCAAAGCCTGCGTAAGCTTCTCTTTGCTGAACGGATCAACGGCGCTGACCTGGTCATAGGTCTGCGGTTTGAACACCTTGGGCTCGGAAATGGCCTCGATCCTGGGTTTGATCAGATTGCGCTGATCGACCATCCACTGTTGCAGCTCCTCGCCGTTGGAGCCACCACACGCGGTCAAAAGGCCCGAGAGCACAAGCACCAGGCAAATCGGTAGACGCATCATTTCTTGGCCCCGCCTGCCTTGCGCTGCGCCGCGACCTCGCCGGTGTCGAGGTAACGGAAGGTCTTCGCGGTTGCTTCCATCACCATGCTGCCGTCGGGCCTGGGCGTGACCGCAAGGTTATTGAGCGTGACGATGCGCGACAGGTTCGCAATGTCAGATGCAAACGACCCAACATCGTGGTACTTGCCGGTCACACGAATGGCAATCGGCAGTTCGGCGTAGTAGTCACGCACCACGACCTGCCCGGGCCGGAACAACTCGAATTGCAGGCTGCGACCCAAACCGGCCTGGTTGATGTCCGACAAAAGCGCATCCATTTCCGCCCTGCTGGGCAGTTGTTTCTCCAGCTGCGTCACATACTGCAGCACCTGTTCGCGCTGCTTCCTGAGCACTTCCAGGTTGACCGCCTTGGCCAGCTTGACCTTGAAGTCCGCACGCAATGTGACTTCCTTGGCGCGCTCGGCCTCCAGTTCCAGTTCGGAATCGCTGAGCCAGGCAAACCAGAGACCGGCCACTACCGCCACGATCACTGCGAGGAATGCGCAATACCGCGGCAGTGCCGGCCACAGCGAAGGGTCCTTCGGGTTCAGCCCGCGAAACTGTCCGAACAGCTTCTCCTGCAGCGCTACAAAGTCGATCTTGTTGGAGGGTTTGCCTGCCATGTCCCTACCCCATTTATTGCTTTAGCGGCGCCGATGCGCTCGCTGCCGGTGCCGGTGCCACCTTCTGGGCATCGCTGGCGCGGGTGAGTTGTACACGCATCGTGAAACTGGATACGCGTTTGACGTCCCGTGGCGCCAGCGTCACGCTGCTGGCCACGATCTCAATCAGTTCAGGCTTCGAGAACCAGGGCGTGCCACCGGCCAGGTTGCGCAGCAGTTCCGAGACGCGTTCGTTCGACTGCGCGATGCCTTGCAAAGTCACACCCTGCTGCTCCTGCTTCATGCTGGTGATGTAGACACCATCGGGAAACTGCCTGACCAGCTCGGTCAACAGGTGGACTGGCACATTGCGATCGGCCTGCAGGTCTTCGACGGCTTGTTGGCGGGCCCGCAGCGCGGCGATCTCCGACTCAAGGCTGGCGATATCCTTGATCTGGCCTTCAAGCCGCTTGATCTCGCTGCTCAGCAAATTATTTCTGCCTTGCTGGTCGGTTATCCGCCCCTGGAACCAGAGGAAAATCATGCCGGCAATCAGGCCGCCAACGAGGAAGGCAACGCCCAGGCTGACGTTAAATGCGTCCCGACGCTGTTTGCGGGCGGCCTCGCGGTGCGGAAGCAGGTTGATCAGGATCACTGCGAAAACCTCCGCAACGCCAGGCCACACGACGTAAGGTAGGACGGGGCCTCACGGGTCATTTTTTTGAGCCGGACACCGCTACCGATCTCCATGCCATCGAACGGGTTCACCAGTGCACAGGAGAAGGACGTGTGTTTCGTAACGGCGTTGGTCAGCCCGGGCAGCGCCGCCGAGCCACCGGCCAGCATGATGTGGTCGACCTTGTTATGGGGTGTGCTGGTAAAAAAGAACTGCAGTGCGCGACCGATCTCCTGCACCATGCTCTCCACGAACGGGCGCAACACATTGGCTTCGTAGTCATCGGGCAGTTCACCGCTGCGCTTCTTGCTCTCCGCCTCTTCGGGCGAGAACCCGTACTGGCGCACGATCAACTGGGTCAATTGCGCGCCGCCGAAGGCCTGATCCCGGTCGTACAGCACCTCGTCGTCACGAATCACCTGCATGCTGGTGGTCAGCGCGCCGACCTCGAACAGGGCCACGATGGTGCCGGCGCCTTTGTTGGGCAAGCTCTCGATCAATCGCGAGGTTGCCAGACGGGACGCATAAGACTCGACGTCCACAACGACAGGCTTGAGGCCGGCAGCCTCGGCCAACCCCTGGATGTCCTGCACTTTTTCGCGGCGCGACGCGGCAATCAGGACATCGAGGTCACCGACCGACGCATTGCTCGGCCCCACAACGCAAAAATCAAGACTCACCTCATCGAGCGGGAACGGGATGTACTGGTTCGCCTCTGCCTCCACCTGCGTTTCGAGTTCTGTATCGGTCAGGCCGCCAGGCAACACGATGCGCTTGGTAATAACCGCAGACGGTGGCAGCGCCATTGCCACGTTCTTGGTCCTGGTGCCGCTTTTCTTGACCAGACGACGCACCGCCTCGGCGACTTCGTCAAACTTCTCGACGTTGCCGTCCGTAATCCAGCCGCGCTCGAGCGGTTCGATGGCGCAACGCTCGAGCACCAGATTGCCTGAACTGTCACGCCCCAGCTCGACCAGCTTGACACTGGACGAGCTAATGTCAAGGCCCAGCAGCGGTGCTGGCTGACGATTGAACAACGACCCCAATGAGATCAAGGCTATCCCCTGGAACTGGCCGATCGAGAACCGGCGAAACTTAAGACTTCACTTGAATGCTATCAGTAAGCTCCTTGTCCCGCAAAGGTTTTTCCCATTTCGACCCTACTCAAACGTTGCCAAAAGCAGACGGTTACGGTTTCCGGCTTGGTGCAGTCCGACAATTGCTCCATGCCACGCGATCTGCGACTACGGCGACCGTGAGCCAATGACGATAGCGGCGACGCACCCATTTTTATAATATCTGCGCGCCCTTACGAAGGTTTTATGTCACGAAAATCCAGTTCTCCCGAGTCTGACGACAGGGCGACAACACCACCCGGCCAAACTGGCACACTCCGCACCGTTCTTCGGATCGTGGGCTGGCTGGCGGGTCTGGCATTGGCGGGTGCCGCTTCCCTGGCCATGGTCATCGCCATCGCGCTGGCGGTGGCCTTCCCGAATCTTCCAGATGTCTCGGCGTTGTCGGACTACCGCCCCATACTTCCATTGCGGGTTTTTTCGGCAGACGGGCAGTTGATTGGCGAGTTCGGCGAGGAGCGGCGCAACCTGACGCGCCTCAAGGACATGCCCAAGGTCATGACTGACGCGGTGCTGGCAATCGAAGACACCAGGTTCTACGAACACCATGGCGTCGACTACATAGGCATGATGCGGGCTGCTGTTGCCAACCTGAGCAATATCAAGAGCCAGGGGGCGTCGACCATCACGATGCAGGTCGCGCGCAACGTGTACCTGTCATCCGAGAAGACCTACACCCGCAAGATTTATGAGGTGCTGCTGACTTTCAAGCTGGAGCACCTGCTGACCAAGGACCAGATCCTGGAGATCTACATGAACCAGATCTTCCTGGGTAACCGGGCCTACGGGTTCGCTGCCGCCAGCGAAACGTATTTCGACAAGCCGCTGAAAAACATCACGGTCGCCGAAGCAGCCATGCTGGCCGGGCTGCCCAAGGCCCCCGGAACGAACAATCCGATCAAGAACCCTAAACGGGCGCGCGGACGGCAATTGACCGTGATCGAACGCATGGAGGAAACCGGATTCATTACCGCGCAGCAAGCCCAGGCCGCGCGCGAGGAGAAGCTCAAGCTCAAGGGCGGCCCCGCTGGCATGCGTGTGCACGCCGAATATGTGGCCGAGACGGTGCGCCAGCTTGTTTTCGCGCAGTACGGCAACGAAACCTATACCCGTGGTCTCAACGTCTACACGACGATCAACGCCGCTGACCAGGACGCAGCCTACAAAGCCTTGCGGCGCGGCATCATGGACTTCGAGCGGCGCCAGGTCTATCGGGGTCCGGAAAAATTCATCGACTTGCCAACTGACAACTCGCCGGCATTGGAGGAGGCGATCGACGACGCCCTGGAAGCCCACCCCGATAACGGCGACGTCATGGCGGCCGTCATTGTGAATGTCAATCCGAAGTTGATCCGCGCCATCCGCCAGAACGGCGAGACCGTTGAAATCTCCGGTGATGGCCTCGAACCAGCCCGCTCCGGTCTGTCCGACAAGGCGCCCCCGAATATCAAGCTGCGCCGGGGCGCCATGATCCGGGTCGCGCGCACACCCAAGAACAGCTGGGAAATAACCCAGTTGCCGGAAGTCGAGGGCGCGTTCGTCGCCATGGACCCGCGCAATGGCGCGATCAAGTCGATGGTCGGCGGCTTCGACTATGAGAAGAACAAGTTCAACCACGTCACCCAGGCCTGGCGCCAGCCGGGATCGAGCTTCAAGCCGTTCATCTATTCGGCGGCTCTGGAAAAAGGTTTCACGCCCGCCACCATCGTCAATGATGCGCCGTTGTTTTTTGATGCCTCGATCACGGGCGGCCAGCCCTGGGAGCCCAAGAACTATGACGGCAAGTTCGATGGCCCGATGACATTGCGCGCCGGGTTGGCAAAGTCAAAGAACATGATATCGATCCGGATCCTGCAGGCCATCGGACCACAATATGCCCGGGACTGGGCGGTGCGCTTCGGGTTTGATGCGGAGAAACATTTACCTTACCTGACCATGGCACTGGGCGCCGGGTCGGTAACCCCGATGCAGATGGTCGGTGCGTACGCCGTGTTTGCCAATGGCGGTTTCCGTGTCAATCCATGGCTTATCAGCAAGGTCACCGAGCAGACCGGGCGGGTGCTGGCGGAGAACAAGCCGCGAGAACTGGATGACTCGGTCCGGGCGATCGACCCGCGCAATGCGTTCGTCATGGCCAATCTGCTGAACGAGGTGACGCGCGCCGGTACCGCCGCACGCGCGCAGGCCACGCTCAAGCGCACCGACCTTTTTGGCAAGACCGGAACCACCAACGATTCCATGGACGCCTGGTTCGCCGGCTTTCAGCCGACCCTGGTCGCAGTAACCTGGATGGGATATGACACACCGCGCAAGCTGGGCAGCAATTCACTCGCCACCGGCGGCGGCTTGAGTCTGCCCATCTGGATTTCCTACATGGACCACGCGCTCAAGGGTGTTCCGGTTTCCCAATACAGCGCGCCCGAAGGTGTCGTCAATACGGGTAGCGAATGGTATTACCGCGAATTTGCCCATGGTAGTGGCGTATCCAGCCTGGGACTGGAAGTTCAGTTGCCGGTCTCCAACAACGGTGGCGCAGAGATTGTCGCGCCGGCCCAGGAACGGAATCGGATCCTGGACCTGTTCCGCAACGACCGGAACAACTAACGCACCGAGAACTGCAAGTTCAGGCCACTTTGAACGCTGGCGTCCTGCGACAAGCGCTGGAACAACTCGCCCTGCCCCTTGGTGTCGAGCCATTTCCCTGTGTCGAAGCGGTAGTGGTAGCCACCGCTGCGCGCCGCCAGCCAGATCTCGTGCAGCGGCTTTTGCAGGTTGACGACAATCTCGCTGCCATTGGCAAACCGCAAGGTCACCATGCCGCCAACACGCTGGTTGTCGATATCGGCATCGGTCGCATCGTTGATGCGGTCGCACGCCGATTCGATCGCCCCGAGCACCTGTTCGGCCTGGTCCATGAATTCTGGGTCGGTCATTACAATTTCACGATGTTGCGCATTCACCAAATTCTAGTCAGTGTGGGTATCCTCGGGGCCACCGCGGTTGGTTTGTCGGCCTGCGGACAAAAAGGCCCGCTGTTCATCCCGACGGAAGCGGCGGCGGCGCAGCGTGCCACACTGCCGCAAAGCCTGCGCCCGGACTTCGCTACCCCTGCCGGCCCCACCGCGCCCGGCGCGCGACCCGCGGCCTCATCTCCGGTCGCCCCATGAACCCGTCGTTGCTGCCTGGCGCACCCCATATCGCCTACCGCGCACAGCAACTGTTCGTTGAGCAGGTGCCGGTCGGCGACCTGGCCCGACAACACGGCACACCTCTGTTCATCTATTCGCAGGCTGCCATCCTGGATGCGCTGGCAGCCTACCAGCGCGGGTTGTCGGGTCGCAACGCGCAGATCTGCTATGCGATGAAGGCCAACTCGACGCTGGGCTTGTTGCGCTTGCTGGCCGGTGCCGGTTGCGGTTTCGACATCGTGTCTGGCGGTGAACTCGACAGGGTGATCGCCGCCGGCGCACCGGCCTGCTGCGTTATTTTCTCGGGCGTTGGCAAGACCCGCGGCGAAATGCGTCGCGCGCTGGAACTGGGCATTGCCTGTTTCAACGTCGAAAGCGAAGCCGAACTGGAAGTGCTCAATACGGTTGCACTCGAGCTGGGCAAACGTGCCCCGATCAGCATCCGGGTCAATCCCAACGTCGACCCGAAGACGCATCCCTATATCTCCACGGGCCTCAAAGGCAACAAGTTCGGGATCGCACATGAGCGCACGGTGGCCACCTACCGCCGCGCCGCGGATCTGCCTGGATTGAAGGTGGTCGGGATCGACTGCCATATCGGATCCCAGATCACGCAGGAATCGCCCTACATGGACGCCATGGACCGGATGCTGGACCTGGTGCAGGCGATCGAGGCCGAGGGCATCACGATCGAGCACCTGGACTTTGGCGGCGGGTTGGGCATCAACTATGACGGCGAACAGCCGCCACAGGCCGACGACTTGTGGTCCAGGTTGCTCGAGCGGCTGGATGCGCGTGGCTTTGGTACGCGCAAGCTGATGCTTGAGCCGGGCCGCTCGCTGGTCGGCAACGCGGGCCTGTGCGTCACCGAGGTGCTCTACCTCAAACCGGGAGAGCAAAAGAACTTCTGCATCATCGATGCGGCCATGAACGACCTGCCCCGCCCCGCCTTGTACCAGGCGTTTCACGCCATCGTGCCAGTGCAGCGGCGCGACGGCCCTGTCACCACCTGGGAAGTGGTGGGACCGGTATGCGAGAGCGGAGACTGGATCGGACACGACCGGGCGTTGGCGCTGGAGAGCGGCGACTTGTTGGCGGTCCTGTCCGCGGGTGCCTATTGCATGAGCATGGCGAGCAACTACAACTCGCGCGGCCGCGCGGCCGAAGTGCTGGTCAGTGGTGGCCAAGCGCGACTGATACGCGCCCGGGAATCGATCGCCGACCAGTTGCGCAATGAACAGCCTAGCGTCCTACCAGCTTGCCAACCAATGCCCTAGCCGGCAATGCGGGCCCGGATATCCATTCGCCGGTAACGCCACGCCTGTACGACGCGCCATCCAAGCAGCAGCGCCAGAATCGCGCCGTACAACGCCACATCGGCATAGTCGTTCTTACCCGAGCGCATCCAGAAGAAGTGCAGGATCGCCAGCACAGCAACAACATAGACCAGTCGGTGCAACTGCTGCCAGCGTCGTGCGCCGATGGCCTTGATGGCACGGTTGAACGAGGTCGCGGCGAGTGCGGTCAGCAATACGGCAGCCGAGAAGCCGACCAGTATGAACGGTCGCTTGGCGATATCGCGTGCGATGTCAGCGACGACAAACTCCATGTCCAGCCAGCTATAGCACAGCAGGTGCAACACGGCATAGAAATAGACAAATAGCCCGAGCATGCGCCGCAACCGGGCCAACGCGGGCGTGCGGGTCAGGACCCGCAACGGCGTCACTGCCAGCACCAGGCACAGGAAGCGCAGCGTCCAGTTGCCGGTGGAACGGATCAGCGCCTCGGCCGGATTCGGTCCGAGGTTCTGCGTCAGCGCCCCAAAAAGCAGCCACGCGAAGGGCAACATCGCCAGCACGAATACCAGCGGCTTGGCGATCGGCAGGAGCGGCCATCCGCGGATCATGCAACCACGTCCCAGATCGACGTCACCGGCAAGGCGCAGGACCACCATCTCCGCGCCATGGCGATGCTCAGTAGAACTTGCGCAGGTCCATGCCCGCGTACAACTGTCCGACCTGCGGTTCATAGCCATTGAACATCAGCGTCGTGCGTTTCTTGGCAAACAGGCCGTCTTCGCCAATCCGCCGTTCGGTCGCCTGGCTCCAGCGCGGATGGTCAACGGCGGGATTGACGTTGGAGTAAAAGCCATATTCGTTCGGCAGGGTCCTGTTCCACGCCGTCACCGGCTGCTTCTCGGTAAACCGAATCTTGACCAGGCTCTTGCCGCTTTTGAAGCCGTATTTCCACGGTACGACCAGGCGCACCGGTGCACCGTTCTGGTTCGGCAACACCTCGCCATACATGCCGAACGACAACAGCGTCAAGGGGTGCATCGCCTCGTCCAGGCGCAGTCCCTCGACGTAGGGCCACTCCAGCACGCGGGAGCCGATCCCCGGCATGGTCTTGGGATCGGCCAGCGTGATGAACTCGACAAATCTGGCGCTGCCCAGCGGCTCGACCTTGTTGATGAGCTGCGACAACGAGTACCCGACCCAGGGAATCACCATCGACCAGCCCTCGACACAACGCAGGCGATAGATGCGCTCCTCCTGGGCGCCGAGCTTGAGCAGGTCCTCCAGCGCGATTTTCTGCGGCTTCTTGACCATGCCCTCTATCTCGACCGCCCAAGGCGTGGTTTTGAGCGTATGCGCGTTTTCAGCCGGATCGGACTTGTCGGTGCCGAACTCGTAGTAATTGTTGTAGCTGCTGGCATCCTTGTAGTCGGTACGCTTGTCCATGGTCACCGCGCCCGCTACCGCCGAGCGTACGCCGGGCAAGGCCGCCAGTTTGCCGGCACGCACCGACTGCGCCATCGCATCGCGCGTCGCCCAAGCGCCCAGTGCCGCACCCGCGACGCCGCCCGCCATCGCGCGAATCAGGTCGCGCCGGCCATAATAGGAATGGTGCGGTGTGATCTCGCTCGGCAGTGGGTGGTTCAATGCCTGCAAACGGGAATGGATGATCATGTTCATGTCCTTGTAGTCTCTTGAGAAAACGCCGGGCCGCTCCCAAGTTTTCTGGCACCCCCTCGGGGGGCCTGGCGCAGCCAGGGTTGGGGGCGCTCTCAGGTCGTCTGAACCTGACAAAACTTACTAAGTTCCTGCAGTGTCAGGTCAACGCCACTGCCGCATGCGCGCCCGATCCCCGCAATGGGACCCACCAACATCCGGTCGCCCGCACGACCGAGGCTGGGGCGCCGTAATTAGCGCAAGCCCGCCATGTAGTCGGCTACCGCGCGAATCTCGCGATCGTTCAGACGCGCAGCGACCTGGGACATCGGCAAACTGTTCTTGCGCACGCCGTCCCTGAAAGCGGAAAGCTGGGTCTTGCTGTAGTCGGCATGCTGGCCGCTCATACGCGGGTACTGCGACGGAATGCCCGCGCCATTGGGGCTGTGGCAGCCGGCACAGGCCGCAATCTTGCGCTCGGCAATGCCACCACGGTAAATACGCTCACCCAGCGCCACCAGTTCCTTGTCCTTGGCGAATCCGGGCTTGGGCTGCTTGCTGGCCAGCCAGAACGAGACGTTGACCATGTCGGCGTCCGACAGGGTGGTCGCAAAGCCCTTCATGATCGCGTTGTTGCGTTGGCCAGACTTAAATTCTTGCAGTTGCTTGGCCAGATACTGCGGATGCTGGCCGGCCAGCTTGGGATTTTCCGGCGTGCCCGAGTTGCCATCCGCACCGTGGCACGCGGCACACACGGCGGTGTAACTTGCCTCGCCCTTGGCCAGATCGGGTTTTTTGTCCTGCGCGACGGCGCACAGTGAACTCAGGGCCAGAGTGATGGCAAGCGTCAGGCGGGCAATAGGCATCATGGGGATCGTTGTCTGAGGGGCAAAACAGCATGATTCTACAATGCGGGTCGCGGCCACTTTCCCACCGATTCCATGACACGACGCCCCTCACCCGCTGCCGCAAAAACCCAGGCCAGTACGGTGGCACCACCCACGCCGGCGCAGCGCGCCGCCGGATGGCTGCACACTGCCCGTTTCCTCACGACCGCGCCAGAACTGCACTTCCTGCCGGCGCTGCAGGTTCCGGAGATAGCCTTTGTCGGCCGCTCCAACGCCGGCAAATCCACCTGCATCAACACGCTGACGCAGCAAAAGCAGCTGGCCTTTGCGTCGCGCAAACCCGGCCGGACCCAGCACATCAACCTGTTCGCGCTGGGCAAGCAGGGCATCACCGATGCGGTACTGACCGATCTGCCGGGTTATGGCTATGCCGCAGTACCGCGCCAGGACAAGATCCGCTGGCAGCAGGTCATGGCCAACTACCTGGTCACGCGCGAGAATCTGCGCGGCATCGTGCTGCTGTGCGACCCCCGCCTCGGGTTGACGGATCTGGACGATATTTTGCTGGAAGTGATCCGGCCGCGGGTCGAGCAGGGACTGAAGTTCCTGTTGCTGCTCACCAAGGCCGACAAACTCAACCGCGCCGAGGCGAGCAAGGCACTGTCCATCGCACGGCTCCAGGCCGGCGGTGGCCAGGCGATGCTGTTCTCGGCCACCAAGCGCCAGGGCTTTGACGATGTGGCCCAGCATCTGTGGGAGTGGGCCCATCCGACCGTTGAGGCAGGCAATGCCGACGCCGCCGCACCGTCGACGGACGACGCCGTTGTCGCAGACAGGCCCAGCTGAACCAGGCATGCCGGCTCTCAAGAAAACGCCGGGCCGCTCCCAAGTTTTCTGGCACCCCCTCGGGGGGCCTGGCGCAGCCAGGGCTGGGGGCGCTCAAGAAAACGCCGGGCCGCTCCCAAGTTTTCTCGCACCCCCTCGGGGGGCCTGGCGCAGCCAGGGCTGGGGGCGCTCAATACACCGAGGCCTCGCCGTCCGGTCGCACTTTGAAGCGCTTGTGCACCCAATAGTATTGGTGCGGCATGCGGTCGATGTAGTCCTGCAGGCGGCGGTTCATCGTAGCCGCGTCAGCCTGCAGATCATCGGTGGGGAAATCATCCCAGGCGGGACAAACATGCACGTCGTAACCGGACGCGGTCAATTCGGTAATAACCGGCACCACCTTGGCCCGCCCCATCCGGGCAAAGCGCGACATCGATGTCAAAGTCGCGGTGGATACCCCGTAAAACGGCACGAACACGGCTTCCTGGCGCGTGATGTTCATGTCGGGCAGCAGGTACAGCGGTTGACCGGCACGCAGCGCCTGAACCACCGCCTTCAAGCCGTCGTCGCGACCAAACAGCCGCGGCCGGCCAAACCGCTTGCGCCCCTGGAGGATCCAGCGGTCCAGCGTGGGATCGACCTGGTTCGAATAGATCGTCGTGAAAGCGCGGGGCAATTGCTGGGTAAGCGCAGTCCAGCCGGCATCGAGCCCGACAAAATGGGGCGCAAAGATGACGGTGGGCTGGTCGCCCTGCAATTCATGCACTGCGCCGCACAGGCGCAGCCTGTGCTGCAACTGCCGCGTATTGCCATGCCACAACCAACCCCGGTCGAGCCAGGCTTGCGCGAACGATACGAAGGTCCTGCGCGCCAACGACCGCAATGCCGCTGGCGGCAACTGCGGGAAACACAGACTCAGATTGACCACGACTACCCGCCGGCGTGAGCCGGCCATGGCATACAGCAACCAGCCCAGCAGCCAGCCCAGCGCACGCACCCATGCCAGCGGCAAGGTGGCTAGAGCACGCATGTAGCCGATCCCGATCCGGCTCAGCATGACGGTGACCGCGCCGTCATGCTGAGCCCCTGGGATGCTTGTAGCGCGCATAGCCCCAAAGATACTGCGCCGGGCACTCCCGTATCAGTCGCTCCATCTCCCGGTTCACCTGACCCACGGCCGCATCCAGGTCCGGCGACAAGGGCTGCAGCAGTTCTCGAAAATGCAGCCGGAACCCACGCCCCCAGGACAGCCGCTCACCCCACAACAGCAAAACGGTGGCACCCGTCTGTTGCGCCAGCCGGGCCGACAGCGTCATGGTGTAGGCGTCTCGCCCAAAAAAAGGCGACCACACGCCCATGCCGTCCGGTGGAACCTGGTCCGGCAGCAGACCCACCGCCTGGCCGCTGCGCAAGGCACGGATCATCTGCCGCACTCCGGCCAGGCTGGTCGGCGCGGTCGCCAGCCCCGGCCGGTCCCGTGCGGCCAGCATCAGCCGCGCGAGCCAGGCCTGACGGGCCGGGCGGTACAAGACCGTGAGCGGGCCATAGCGTTCGGAGTAGCGCAGTGCCAGACCCTGCGCCGAGATCTCGAAACAACCCAGATGCGGCGTCAGAAAAATGACACCACGCCCGGCCCCGTAGGCCTTGTCGACACAGGCGTCGTTCTCCCACTCGCAGCGCGTGGGGGCACCCAGCCACAAGCGCGGCAACTCGCCGACCATACGACCGGAGGCGCCGACAGCGCCCCATATCGCGCCGAAGCGATAACCGGCCTGCGCCGTGTTTTCCAGGAACTTGCGCCGATATGCCGCTGAGAGCAGAAACGACATCCAGCCCAACTTCCAGCCCAGGGCATGCAGCAACCACAACGGCAGCCGGGCGAGCCTGCGAAAGAGAAAAATCATCAGAGGGTAAAATCCGCGGGTCGCCGAGTTACCGAACTACTTGCAGGGCGACGCCCACCTTGGTCTGGCTATGAAAAGCGGCCATTGTGCCTTGTGAAACTGCTAAAGCGTTCGCCAGAGCCCGACAAGCCCCGGCAACGCAACTTTCAATGTGTTGATGGAGCTAAAAGGAACATTTATGGCGAACGACTTTCTCTTTACGTCCGAATCCGTATCCGAAGGCCACCCCGACAAGGTATCGGATCAGATCTCGGATGCCATCCTGGACGCGATCTTCCAGCAAGATCCGCGCAGCCGGGTTGCCGCGGAAACCCTGTGCAACACCGGCTTGGTGGTACTGGCCGGCGAGATCACAACCAACGCGCACGTTGACTATATCCAGGTCGCGCGCGACACCATCAAGCGCATCGGCTACGACAACACCGACTACGGCATTGACTACAAAGGTTGTGCGGTGATGGTCTGCTACGACAAGCAGAGCAACGACATCGCCCAGGGCGTTGACCATGCCAGCGACGACCACCTCAACACCGGCGCTGGCGACCAGGGCCTGATGTTCGGCTACGCCTGTGATGAAACGCCCGAACTGATGCCGGCGCCGATCTACTACGCGCACCGCCTGGTCGAACGCCAGGCGCAGCTACGCAAAGACGGTCGTCTGCCGTTTTTGCGGCCCGACGCCAAAAGCCAGGTCACGATGCGCTACGTTGACGGCAAACCGCACAGCATTGACACCGTGGTGCTCTCGACCCAGCACCATCCTGACCAGAGCGAAACGCAGCACAAGATGAAAGCCTCTTTCACCGAAGCCATCATCGAAGAGATCATCAAGCCGGTGCTGCCCAAAGAGTGGCTCAAAGACACCAAGTATTTGATCAACCCGACCGGCCGTTTTGTGATTGGTGGCCCGCAGGGCGATTGCGGATTGACCGGACGCAAGATCATTGTCGACACCTATGGCGGCGCCTGCCCGCACGGCGGCGGCGCCTTCAGCGGCAAAGACCCGAGCAAAGTTGATCGCTCGGCTGCCTATGCGGCGCGTTACGTCGCCAAAAACATCGTCGCCGCCGGCCTGGCCAGGCAGTGCCAAATTCAGGTGGCTTATGCGATTGGTGTGGCGCATCCGATGAACATCACGGTGTACACCGAAGGCACCGGCGTGATGTCTGACGAAAAACTCTCAAGGCTGGTGAGCGAGTTCTTTGACCTGCGTCCAAAAGGGATCATCCAGATGCTCGACCTGATGCGCCCGATCTACGAAAAAACCGCCGCCTATGGTCACTTCGGCCGGGACGAGCCCGAATTTACGTGGGAGAAGATTGACAAGGCAGCGGCGCTTCGCGCGGCTGCAGGCCTGTAAGGCCTTGAGCGAAGCGAGCTTGTCATTCTTTCAACGCAGGCTAACTTCGCAACGCGAAGTTAAGGGCCAGAGGCCCGGTGCCGAAGCTAACGCACCGATAAAGCTGCAGCCCTGCGGGCAGCAGCCGGCCTGTAAGGCGGCGGCGCTGCGGCTGGATTGAAGTAGCCCCGCCTTCAACGGTCTAAAAAAACCACCTTCGGGTGGTTTTTTTTAGATCAAAACCTGTTGGCTGCGTCGCCCGATGAATGCCTCAGCTGCAGGCGCACCCAGCCGTCCCCTGTTGACAGCGTGGCGCCACACCCGTGGGCCAGGGCGTCTACATCGTCCCAGTCAATGGGGCGTGGCGGACTGACTACGTCTGCCGCAGACGCAGTGCCGTCGGGCTCGAACTGCAGCGTCAGCTCCGCCACGTTGGCATCCGACGAGTCGCTGATGCGCAGCACGCCGGTACCGGGTTTCTGGTCGCACCAGGCCAGCAAGGCAGCGGCCAGCAGGCTTCGAAAAAAACGCCGTGGTACGCGGGCCTGGCTTTCTGCAATGTCGTGGCTGGCGCTCAAGCCGCACCCGGACAGTTCGAGCGCCAACAGGCGCACGACCTCATCTGCACCGGCAACCATGGAAACCCGGATGTCTTCGTGTGAAACCAGCCAGTCCATGGCGTTCATGCAGCCGGTGGTGGCTTCTTTGGCCAGCGCGGTGACCGAGGCCACGGTTTTTCCAATCGCCTGCAGGTCGGGTTCGGGCAATTGCACACGCCGCTGCAGCACCATCACCAGCATGCCGACGGGCTGCATGAAACCTGCCACGTCGTGGCGCAGTGCCGGCGCTATGCGGTGCAGCACCGCATAGCTTGCCGCCTCAACCAGTCGCTTCTGCAGAACATCCGGGGTGACGGAGAGCACATCTGCGGTACGCGATAAATCTGTGGGGAGGGTGGTCGGCATAGGTCTATCGGACTGTCGGGGGGTGTTGATCTTGTTGGTGGAACTTATTGAATACGCAGAACCCAGCTGTCTGGTTTTTTTATCCGGCGGTCTACCCCGGCGGTAAAAGTGTAGCCAGCATCGCCTCGACCGCCTCCGGGTCTACCGGCTTGGTCAGGTGCGCGCTGAATCCCGCCATTCTGGATTTCTGGATGTCATCTTCAGTGCCCCAGCCCGTCAGTGCAATCAATTTGGCCGATGCGGTGGCGGGATTGGCCAGCAGTCGCCGCGCCACTTCATGACCGTTCATGCCCGGCATGCCGATGTCCAGGAACACCACGTCAGGGCGAAATGCAGGAGCAAGCTCCAGCGCTTCCTGGCCGCCAAACGCCGCGCGTGCGTCGTGGCCCGACAATTCGAGCAGCATGACCATGGTCTCGGCAGCGTCGACATTGTCATCAACCACCATAATCCGGCGTTTGGGAGACGCGGCCGCAACCGGCAGCACGGGCAGTTTCGGCGATTCGGGCGCAAGACTGGACCCAGTCGGCAAAACTACCGTAAAAGTACTTCCCAGATTATTCCCACCGCTAGCCGCCTGAACCGAGCCGCCGTGCATCTCGACCAGCGTCTTCACCAGCGACAGCCCAATGCCCAGGCCACCCTGCGCACGGTCAAGTGTCCGATTGATTTGCGTGAACATATTGAACACCAGACCCAGCATGTCAGGCGGTATACCCAGGCCGGTGTCCTTGACCGAAACAACGATGCTGTCGCCTAGCTGGCGTGCCGAAAATCTGATCTTGCCACCGATTCGCATGTACTTGGCTGAATTGGTCAGCAAGTTGCTGAAAACCTGCGTCAGTCGCGTGGGGTCCGCGTCCAGCCAAACTACCTCGCTCGGCCACTCGATGGTCAGCGAGTGACTTGCCGCGTCAATCAGTGGCCGCGACGCTTCCAGCGCGGCAGCGGCAACGTCCTGAAAAGCAACGCGTTCGCGCTTGAGCACTATCTTGCCATTGCTGATGCGCGATACATCCAGCAAATCGTCAACCAGGCGCACCAGCTGGGTCAGCTGGCGTTCCATCATTTTCATGGTGCGGGCCGCAGCATCTGCCTTCGGCGCAAGTTTGAGCAACTGCAGGCCGGTGCGTACTGGCGCCAGCGGGTTGCGCAGCTCATGGGCTAGCGTGGCCAGAAATTCATCCTTGCGCACGTCCTGCTCCAGTAGCCGCTGCTCATAGTTCCGGTGATCAGTCACGTCATGCGTCACGCCCAGCGCGGAGTCAACCTGCCCGCTTTCACCGAATCCAGGCACCAGCCGGCAGGAAAAATGGCGCAAACCGTCATGTGGCGTCTGCAGCGAAAAGTCGAGCAGGCTGTGCGTGCCGTGGTC
>JAYUQC010000132.1:0-10976 GCA_043759735.1 Rhodoferax sp. | reverse complement strand
CCCGCCAGAGACAGACCCTGGCCGCTGCGCAGCAGCGACTCCATCGCCGCGTTGGCATACACCAATCGCCGGCGCACATCGACCAGCGCAATCGCCTGCGGCAAGGCGTCAAAGACCAATGCCATGGCGGGATTGGTCTGCGGCCGTTCCAGCCGGCTCGCCAATTGCAAGGCACGCGTCATGTGCCGGGACAGGCGCTCGAACGCCCGTACTTCCGACCCATCGAACGAGCGCATGTCGGGCGCGCGCAGCAGTGTGATATTGGCCACCAGGCCTTGCTCGGCCAGCAGCGTGGTGCCAATCGTGTAGCGAAAGCCCTGCGGGCGCATCCAGTCGTTGTAGTACTCCGATTGGTACAACGCGCCGGGCTCGCGCAATATGCGATCGAGCCGCTCGTTCGTGCGCACGACCCCGGTCCGGTGCAGTTGCTGCGTCAGTCGTATCCAGGGGTTGTCGGGTAAAAAATAGAGTTCGCTGAAGGACCGGACCCAGTCCGCCCCGACACCGGTCAGGCACACCGGCTGCACGCGGCGCGCATCGCGGTGCAGGAAGTAGAAGGTCTGCGCCTCGGACGGAAAGCTGCGCTTCATCAGCGCCATCACGTCGCCCCACGCAGCGGGCTCCAGTACGGTGCGATATACCGCATCGATCAGTTCGTCCGGCAGCGAAAGGGTCATGCGTGCGCGACTTCGGGTTTGCATCTCGATTCTATGCCCGGATCACTCCCAATTGGGAGGTGCGCGGAGCCGCCAGCGCGCCGATCATGGGCAACAACGGGAGAACCATGATGCACATCGATACGCGCATATTCGCGGCACGGCGGTCGCACCGCGCCGGGCGAAGCTTCGGACGTACTGCACTGTGCACCGCGGTGCTGGGCCTGTGCACCGCGGCGCCGGCAACGGCAGCGAGCGTCAACTGGACGGGAGTTTCGGGCTTCTGGGACCTGGTGGCGAACTGGAATTCCAATCCGGCGCTGCCCGGGGTAGGCGACAGCGCTGTCATCGACGTGGCCGGGGTCCGCACCATCACCGTGCGCGCAACCGGCGGGCCCTTCCTTGTCGATAGCCTGACCCTGCCCGGCGACGACCTGCTCGCCATCGCCGGCGGTTCACTGACGCTGGCTGCCGGTTTCACCAACAACGCCGGGACCAGCATCACCAGCGGCAGTTTGAATCTCAATGGCGCCAGTTCGATGGCCTCACTGACCCAGAGTGCGGCTGGCGTGCTTGGCGGCATCGGCCTACTGACCGTTGGCGGCACCGCATCCTTGTCCGGCACGCACACCGGTATCGGCAGCACCATCTTGCAAGGCGCGACCACGATCAGCGGCCTGAACCTCGATGCCGGGCGCGTGCTGCTGAACCAGAACACGGTCACCCTCAATGGCGGCATGAACCTCAATCCGGCCAACAACACCGGCGCCGGACGCATCGACAACGCGATCGGTGCGCTGTTCGACGTGCGCACCTTCAACCTGTCGATCGCTGCATCCGGCCTGGCCGACCTCAATGCACTACCTGGATACCCGGTGTTCAACAATGCCGGCGAGCTGCGCAAGAGCACGTCCGGTGGTTATGGCATATCGGTGCCGCTCAACAATACCGGCAAGATCGACGTGCAGCTGGGCAGCCTGAGCCTGAACGCCGGTGGCAACAACAGTGGCAGCAATACGATCGCCGCAGGCAGCTCGCTCATCCTGGCCGCCGGTGTCCACGACCTGCTGGCCGGCGCCAGTTTTACGGGCGCCGGCGCATTGACGGTCAGTGGTGCCGGCACCGTCGTCAACATCGTGGCCCCGACCACGGTGGGCAGCGCATTCACGATGGGCGGCGGCACGGTGCAGGGTGGCAACTTGACACTGACCGGCGCGACCAACATCGCCATCAGTTCGTCGCTCGGCATGATGTCGGGGGCGGGCACGACGTTTTTGCAGGGCGCCACCAGCATCGCCAACTTCAGCCTGGACGCCGGCCGCGTACTGCGCAACGAAGCCACGACCAACCTGGTCGGCAGCATCGACCTCAACCGGACCGCAGCCGCGGGTGCGGGCCGGATCGAGAATGCCGCCGGTGCCTTGTTCGACGTGCGCACCTTCAACCACGGTATCTCGTCCACCAACCAGGGCGCCGCCGACAATGGCCTGGATGCCGCCGTCAACAACGCCGGCATCTGGCGCAAGAGCGCGTCCGCCAACAACTACGGGATCAGCGTGCGATTCAACAACCTGGCTGGTGGGGTAGTGGATGTGCAAACCGGAGGCTTCACCTTTTCGGGTGGCGGCAGCCACCGCGGTGCAGCCATGCTGGCCACGGGCACCTCGCTGGCGCTGGGGGGCGGCACGCACGACATCCATGCCGGTGCGAGTTTCTCGGGCGCCGGCACGCTGGCGGTGAACGGTGCCGCAACGGTGGTCAACATCGACACGCCGCTGACCATCGCCAGCGGATTCAGCCAATCGGGCGGAACGATACAGGGCAGCGACCTCACGTTGTCCGGACCCACCGCACTGGGCATTGTTTCGTCGCTCGGACATATGACGGGCGCGTCCACCACCACCTTGCAAGGCGCGACCCGGATCGGTGGCGTCAACGCGTTCGGCCTCGATGCCAAACGCGTATTGCGCAACGAAGGCGACCTGATGCTGGTCGGCGCGATCCAGATGAACCGCACCGATGCGATCGGTGCGGGACGGATCGAGAACACCACCAGTGGCGTGGTTGACGTGCAGACCTTCAACCTGTCGATCAGCTCCGCCGACCAGGGCGTGCTCGACCGCGGGCTTGACGCACGCTTTGACAACGCCGGATTGTTCAAGAAGACCAGCACCGGGAACTACACGATCGCCGTGCCATTCTTCAACACCGGCATCGTCTCGGTCGAAAAGGGCTCGCTGACCTTCAGCGGCGGCATTGCCGGCCAGTTCGGAAGGATCGTCGTCGGCGCCGGAACCGCGCTGGGCCATGCCGGCGTGCTCGACAACCGCGGCGTGTTGCAGGGCGCGGGAACGATCAGCGCCTCGACGGTCAGCAACAGCGGCCGGGTGAGCCCCGGACTGTCGCCGGGCAGATTGACGATTGCCGGCAACTATGCGCAACGGGCGGACGGCGATCTTGAAGTCGAACTGGAAAACCTGTCGAGTTTCGACCTGTTGAGCGCTACCGGCGGCGCGAGCCTGGCCGGCACGTTGACCGTGCGCCCCTTTGGCGGCTACCTGCCGGTCGTCGGTGACAGCTTTGTGATCCTGGCGTCTGGCGGCACGCTCAGCGGGGCATTTGACGGCAGTCCGATTGCGGCCGGTTTTGGCGCGGACGTCGATTTCGAAGTGTCGTACGACTACAGCCTGCGCACGGTCACATTGCAAGTGGCCCAGATCACCGCGGTTCCGGAGCCCGCAGCCGGCTGGTTGCTGCTGGCAGGACTGGGCGGCGTCGCCTGTGCAGCGGGCTGGCGCAAGCGCCGGTTATCGCCCATCTTCCCGCGGTTGCCCTGGGTGGCTTTGGCCGGCATGTTGTTGACTGTTGCCCCGGCATGGTCGCGCACGCTGGATGCGCAGGCGCTCAAGGACTTCGGTGGCACCTACAGCGTCGACTGCGCAAATCCAAACTCGGCCAAGGTCAGTGTGTTTGCCAATGCGCTGGTCTTCCTGAACGGCAACCAGCGCATCGCCAGCAACAGCATCGAGACCGGCTTTGCCTTCTTTCACCCCAATCCCGGTCCACCGGGCTTTCGCGTCTCGCTGATCAACACCGGGCCTGCGGGTCAGGAAATGTTGTGGCATGTATTCCAGGATGGCGCCGGGCCATACCTGGTCTTTGAGCAAGGCGACGCCAGGACCACCGCCGCAATTGGCGCCGCGCTTGCGAAACAGAAGTTCCGCCGCTGTGGTGGCGACGCGCCGGCCCACGCGATGGCGCAGCCTCCCGCGGCGGTACCGCTGCCGGCCAGCCCGAAACGCGTCTATGCCCTCCATGAACTGAGCGCACCCGGCATGCTGCAGGACCCCAAGGCCCGAGCCGCCTATTTCAGGGCCCTCGGACCGCTGCGTCGCGAACCCTGGCTGGCCAGGCTCGATGGGCCGAGCGGCACCAACAGGCAGATCAACGTGGCCGGCGCACCCTACCTGCTCGCCAGCGCCTGCAAGAACCACGATTGTTTCGACCACAACACGGTCCTGCTGTATTCGGCCGAGCAGGGTCTGTTGGTTGGTTTGGTCTACCAGCGTGGGCGCGCCGTGCTGATCGGCGCACCGTCGCCGGCGTTGGCCGGAGAACTAGGCCGGTTGTGGCGACAGGAGTACCGCAGCAACAAGCCGTGACGGAGTTCTTGGTCGCACCGCGTGCAAAACCGCGTTTCCCCGGCCGCTCGTTGCATTTCCCGTCGATCGATCGGTCGTCTCGCGTACGCGGCTCGACTTAGCCGAGCGTGACCGTCGCCCGCACCGTGCCGGCCTTGTCATGCCGCACCACGACCTGCACCTGCGCGCCGGAGAGTCCGCGCACCACCCACTGCAACTTGGCGCGATCGGCCATGGGCGTGGTGTCGGTCCAGAAACTGACCAGGGTGTGCTTGTAGGCCCGTCCTTCCAGCTCGCCGGCGTTGCTGCGCAATTGGCCGGACACCAGCGTGACACCGTCCGGCAAAGCAATTTCGCCAATCAGTCCGCGTGACTGCTTGCGTTCGAGCGCACGCTTGGACACATACGATGGCAGGTGCCCGGTGTTCTGCACGCCAACTTCGATCTTGTAGTTGTCGTTGCCCAGGCTTTCACATCGGGCATGCACCAGTTCGAGCTTGGGCGAGGTCAGCGCGTTCCACAGCAACCATTCCGGGAATCGCCCGATTTCCTTTTCCAGCAGATGCGGCGGCGGATTGCGAAAGGCATGGATCTTGTCCCAGCCGCCAATCTCGACCGGACCCAGCTGCGGATGCTCGTATGCATACCAGGCGACATATCCCTTGCCCTTGAGCGCGGTGTCGGACCAGGCCAGCATCTTCAGGTCGTCTTCGACCGGATGGTCGCGGAACCAGTCGATGAACTTGTATTCCAAAATGCCGGCCTCGCGCATCGGACACCATATCTCGACCGTCCACTTGTACAGGCCCAGGTGCTCGTAGATCCAGTCGAAGCCGCCGCTGATCACGTCCTTGGGGTGGTAGCGGAACTCGTGGTACGTGCTGATCGCCGGATAGCCGGTGATGGCTGTCCCTTTCTCGCCCTGGGCTTTGTAAACCCACAGATCTTCGGCCGCCATCTCGTCGTCGGAGCGGCCCGAGAACGGGCGCAGCAACACGCCGCTCCAGGTGTGGAACGACACCCCACCCGTGATGTTGGGATGGTGGGTGATGAAATGCACCACCGAGCGCACCTCCGGTTCGGAGGTCGGATACGGCCCTGCGCCCATCTGCTCGAACTCCTGGCGCCAGCCGGCGGGAAAGTTGCGGTTCAGGTCCAGCCCTTCCCGGTCCCGGTTGACCTTGAGCGCGAAACCGTCATAGTCGCGCACCCGACCCTCGGGCAGGATGCGGTAGTAGGTACCGCCGACCTCGGTCGGCTCGCGCGCCACCATCAGGCGCGGCTCGCCGGAGTGGCATTTCCAGTTACCGTTCGCATCCGCAATGCGCATCGACAGGATGCGGCCATCACCATCCACGTCCTCGATGTCCAGGCCTTCGACAAAATCCTCGTCGTAGGGATAGGGTCGGGTCGAGGAGCGGATGATCTTGGGCGTATCGCGCATCGCCCATTCGGCGCCATCCGGGTTGATGCGCGGGCAGATGTAGAACACCCGGCTGTCCAGGCAACGGGTCACGTCATCACGCTGCCCGTACTCGCGCGTCAGGGTGTCGATCAGGTACAGTGCGGCCGCGCCGCCGGCCAGTTCGCTGGCATGGATGTTGGCGTCGACCCAGTAGGCCGGCTTGTCCAGCGCCACGCCGGTGTCCTGGTTGGTCACCGTCAGCACCCAGATGTCGCGGCCCTCGTGGCTCTGGCCCACACTCTCCATCTGCAACAGCCGGGGATGGGTCTGCACCAGTTGCTGCAAGATGGTGGTGAATGCCGCGTAGCGGTAGTAGCGGTCGTACTGGATCATGGGGTCCTTGTGCTGCGCGACAAGCTGCGCCTGCTACTGCGCGCCCGCACGCAGATGCGGCGCATGATACGACGCCCCTGGACCCCCCGCGTCCCTGCCCGCACAAACCTCGTCAGCCGCCCCGGCGTGCCCGCTCGTACAGACCCTGTACCTTGGACTCGTTGGCCTGCAGCTCGCGGATACGCTGGGGGCCGCTGGGATGGGTCGACAGGAACGGCAGGTTGCCGCCACTCCCACCCGAGGCCTCGGCCATCTTGCGCCACAGGCTGGCGCCGGCCTGCGGCGCGTAACCGGCCCGCGCCGCAAGTTCGAGGCCGACCAGATCGGCCTCGCTTTCGTCCTCGCGGCTGAAGTTGAGGGTGAGTAGCTGGGTGCCGATATTGGCCGCCACGTCGCCCAGGTCGCCTAGGCCGAACAGGCGCGCGGCCAGCGACAGCCCGATGCCGGTGGCCTGGGTCTTGCCGATGCGCTCGCTGGCATGTTCGCGCAACGCATGGGCCATCTCGTGGCCCATCACCATGGCCGCCTCGTCGTCGGTGAGTGACAGCCGCTCCAGGATGCCGGTGAAGAACGCGATCTTGCCGCCGGGCATGCAGAACGCGTTGATGTCCTTGCTGCCGATCAGGTTGACCTCCCAGCGCCACTGGCTCGAGCGATCGTTCCACTGTGCCGCAAACGGAATGATGCGCTGCGCGATCGCCCGCAATCGGCGGACCTGGGAATTGCCATCGGGCGCCAGCGCCTGTTGCGCGCGCGCCTCGGACATCATCTTGGCGTATTGCTGGGCCGCGGCTTTCTCGATGTCGTCAGCCGATACCAGCTTGCGAAAACCCGAGCGCTTGCCCACATCGACCTGCGCGATGGCAGGCGCGGCAGCCATGGCGGCGCCCGCGAGCAAAAAGCCACGGCGCAGCGCCCATGGCGACTGTTTGGAAATGCAACGCATGCACATGGGTGAATAATAGTCGCAAGCGCCCAATCGCCGCATGTCAGACAACATCCCCATTTCCAGTAGTCCCCGTGTACCGTGGCGTGACGCCTTGCGTGTGTACCTGGAGCCGGCCAGCCTGCGCATGTTGCTGCTGGGCTTCTCGGCCGGTTTGCCGCTGCTGCTGGTTTTCGGCACGCTGAGTTTCTGGCTGCGCGAGGCCGGCATCGACCGCACCACCATCGGCTACCTGAGCTGGGTCGGTCTGGCCTATGGCTTCAAATGGGTCTGGGCGCCGCTGGTGGACCGGCTGCCGATTCCGCTGCTGACGCGCTGGCTGGGACGCCGGCGCAGCTGGCTGCTGCTGTCGCAATGCGTGATCATCGGCGCGCTCTCCGCGATGGCCTTCACCGACCCGCGCGTCGCCCTGGCGCCAATCGTCTGGGGCGCGCTGGCAGTGGCCTTTGCGTCGGCCACCCAGGACATCGCACTCGATGCCTACCGCATCGAGTCGGCCTCCACAGAGCGCCAGGGCGCGCTCGCTGCCACCTACCAGACCGGCTACCGGTTGGCGATGATCTGGGCCGGCGCCGGCGTGCTGTGGATCGCGGCGCGCGCCGAGGTGGCCGACATGGCGCGCTACCAGCCCGGCGCCTGGCAGATTGCATATCTGGTGATGGCGGCATCGATGCTGGTGGGCGTGCTGACGGTGCTGCTGTCGCCCGAGCCGCAGCACCGTTTGCTGGCGCCCGCCAAGGACCTGCGCGAATGGCTTCAAGGCGCGCTGGTGGCGCCGTTTGCCGATTTCCTGGGCCGTTACCGCTGGCATGCGGCACTGATCCTGGCGCTGATCGCGATCTACCGCATCAGCGATGTGGTAATGGGCATCATGGCCAACCCGTTTTATGTCGACATGGGCTACAGCAAGGACGAGGTCGCCGCCGTCACCAAGTTCTACGGCGTGGTCATGACCCTGGTGGGCGCCTTTATCGGCGGCGTGATGTCGATGCGCTACGGCGTGATGCGTGTCCTGATGCTGGGCGCGGTGCTGAGTGCGGCCACCAACCTGCTGTTTGCCTGGCTGGCCGGCCATGGTCATGACGTCAGCGCCCTGATCGCCGTGGTGTCGGCCGACAACCTGAGCAGCGGCATCGCCTCGGCCGCGTTCATCGCCTATCTGTCCGGGCTGACCAATATCCAGTACTCGGCCACCCAATATGCCTTGTTCAGCTCGCTGATGCTGTTGCTGCCCAAGTTCCTGGCCGGGTTTTCCGGCGGCTATGTCGATGCGCATGGTTATGTGCAGTTCTTCACCGCGACCGCGCTGCTCGGCCTGCCGGTGCTGGTGCTGATTGCGCTGGCGACCTGGGCCGGGCATGGCAGTGCGTCGCCGCGGCCGGCGGCCGCGGCCGCGCGCTGAGCCCCGGCCTGCGGAGCGGCCGGGGCCGCATTGCAGCGGCCATCGGTTTACCTGCTCTTTACCAGCCCTTCAAGACGCCTGCATGCCCAGCGCATAAACTGGCCCCATGGTAGAGCGGCTGTTGATGATCGAGGACGACACCCGGCTGGCGCGGATGGTGTCGCAGTATCTGGGCCAGTCGGGCTATGAGGTGTCGCATGCGCCCAACGCCCAGGCCGGCCTGGACCATCTGCAGGGCCGAACGTCGGCGCCGCTACCCGATCTGGTGATCCTGGACCTGATGCTGCCCGACATGGACGGGCTGGAAGTCTGCCGGCGCATTCGGGCCCTGCCCGGCACGGCGGCGCACACGCCCTTATTGATGCTTACCGCCAAGGGCGACCCGATGGACCGCATCATCGGGCTGGAGATGGGCGCCGACGACTACCTGCCCAAGCCATTCGAGCCGCGCGAGCTGCTGGCGCGCGTGCGCGCCGTGTTGCGCCGCCACGGCCCTGGCGCCGGGGCCAACGGCAAGACGCTGACTTTCGGCTCGCTGGAAATAGACCGCGATGCACGCATCGTCACGGTCGCGGGCAAGCCCTGCGAACTGACCTCGTACCAGTTCGACCTGCTGGTGGCGCTGGCCGAACGCGCCGGGCGCGTGTTGACGCGCGACCAGATCATGGCGGCCGTGCGCGGCCGCGAACTGGACGCGTTCGACCGCTCCATCGACGTGCACATGGGCCGCATCCGGGCGGTGATTGAATTGGACGCGAAGAACCCCAAACGCATTCTGACCGTGCGTGGCGTAGGCTACGTGTTTGCGCGCCAGCAGGACTGACGCGCTGCGGCGCCATTCGCTGATGCCCGGGCCATGAACACGCCATTTCACCACCGCCTGTACCTGCGCATCTGGCTGGCCGTGGTGGCCACGGTGATCGTGCTGGCCATGCTGGCGGGTTGGCTGTCTCGGCTGGAGGTGGAAAACGACCGCGCCCAGCGCGTGGGGCGCGAAATCGTGTTGCGTAACGAAGCCGGCGAGGTCATCGGCCAGGCCCCCGCACGGCCGATACGTGTGCCCGGCCAGGCGCCGGAGTTCCAGGTCACCATGGTGGACGGCAAGACCGTTTTCATACAGTTGCGCCGCCCGCCCAACCATCCGCCCGGCATGGGCCCGTCCAGAGCTGGCTTCGCCCGCATGCCGTTCAGTTTTGCCTGGATGCTGGCACTGGTGGCGTTGGCCGTGGCGCTGGGTACCTACCCCATCGTCCGGCGGCTGACCAAGCGCCTGGAAGCCGTTGAAGGCGGTGTCAAGCAGTGGGGCAACGGCGACCTGTCGCTGCGTCTGCCCGAGAACGGGCATGATGAAGTGGCCACGCTGGCGCAGGGCTTCAATGTCGCGGCTGCGCGGGTGCAGGCGCTGCTGCTGTCGCACAAGGCCTTGCTGGCGAATGCCTCGCACGAGTTGCGCTCTCCACTCACGCGTATCCGCATGGGCGTGGAGCTCATGGGTTCCCAGCCCAGCGCGGCGTTCAAGGATGAAATCACACGCAATATCCAGGAGCTGGACCAGTTGATCGACGAAATCCTGCTGGCCAGCCGGCTTGACGCAAGCGAAGCAGATATGGGAACGCTGGAGCCGGTGGACATGGTGGGCTTGGCGGCCGAAGAATGCGCTCGCCTGGACGCCGATCTGGACGCAAGCGACGATGGTTCAAGCCTGGTGGTGCAAGGTGTGAGCAAGCTGCTGCGCCGTGTGCTGCGCAACCTGCTGGAGAACGCGCGCCGCCATGCGGCGGGGGAGGTCTGTGTAAGGCTGCGCAAGGAAGCGGACCAGGTGGTGGTACGTGTGTGCGACCAGGGGCCGGGTGTGCCCGCCGAGCTGCGCGAGCGTATCTTCGAGCCGTTTTACCGGCTGCCCGGCGCCACCGAGCGCGACGGGGGTGTGGGCCTTGGGCTGGCGCTGGTCAAGTCCATTGTGTTGCGCCATGGCGGCACGGTGCGCTGCGAAGGCCGGTCGGAAGGCGGCGCCTGCTTCGTTGTGCAACTACCTCAAGTGGCAGCAAACACCTCCCAATGAGGGACCGGATACACCAAAAATTACCGGTTCCGGGAGAAAAATGGCGCCATCCCCCCTATAGAGGATGGTGCGCGCAAGGCCATCTCGCTACAGTTAAATTTAACTGCTGTCACAGTTCAAGAGGCAGGGGCCCCTGACAACACAACCAGGCCTCTCCAGGGATGCAAAATCTCCAACGATGTCCCCTCACAGGGACTTTTCAAAGCCACCTTCGGGTGGCTTTTTTTTGCGCGCTTGGCCTGTCGGTACGCATCCCCGCGTACGTCAGTGGTGGGCCTTGAAATGCTCACCTGCCTGGAGTCGGTACACAGCGCCGCAATAGGGGCATTTGGCTTCGCCGGTGCGCGCCACGTCCAGATAAACCTTGGGATGGTTGCTCCAGATTTTCATGTCGGCCTGCGGGCTGGGGCAGAACACACCACCCTGGGAGTTCAGGTCCTTGGCCAGCAATTCGACGGTTGGTTTGCTCAT
>JAYUQC010000131.1:0-11001 GCA_043759735.1 Rhodoferax sp. | reverse complement strand
GCGCGAAGCGGCGTTCGATCCGGATCTGGCTGAAGAGGCCGTTGTAGAGGGCGAGCGTATCGGCGAGCACCGCGTTCAGGTTGGACGGCACGGCACGCGGCGCCGGCATGCGCGCGAACTGCGCGAACTCGTCGACCAGCGCCTTGAGCGATTCGACCTCGCCGACGATGGTGGAGGTGCACTCCTCGACCAGCGCCTTGGTGGCTGGAGGCGCGCCGCCGAAGTGCCGGCCCATGCGCTCGGCGGAGAGCTGGATCGGCGTCAGCGGGTTCTTGATCTCGTGCGCCAGACGCCGCGCCACCTCGCCCCAGGCCTGGGCGCGCTGCGCCGAGACGATCTCGGAGATATCGTCGAACACCAGCAAGCGGTCGGTGCCGGGCAATTTGGCGCCACGCGCCACCAGCACAATGGTGTTGTCGTTCAGGTGATTGGCGGGGGCCCCGGTATTGGCATGGGCGCCCAGTTCGAACGACTGCTGCCAGTGGTCCAGTCCATCGGCGCTGCGCTCACCCAGGAATGCATCGAAGCGCGACTGGACCTGGAGCGCAAATTCGGCCAGACTGGGCACTGCGTCCAGCCGCTGCCCTTCAAACGCCGCCAGCGGCAGGCGCAGGATCCGGGTCGCGCCAGGGTTGGACGACCGAATAACGCCTTCGACGCTGAGCACGATCACGCCTGCCGTCAGGTTGTCCAGGATGGTTTGCAGATTGGCGCGGGCGGCATCAACCTGGTCCATGCTGGTACTCACCGCCTGCCGCGCGTCGGCCAGTTGCTGCGTCATGTTGGCGAAGTCGCGGGTCAGGCCGCCCAATTCATCCTTGCCGGCCAGCGCGACCTTGGGCGTCAGGTCGCCGGCCGCGACCTTACTTACGCCATCGGCCAGCAGCAGCAGCGGGCGCACGATCTGGTTGCCCAGCACCACCGCCAGCAACACCGCGCCAAACACCGCCAGGAACAGGCTCAGCGTCAGGGTGCCGATGTACATGCGCTTGAGTCCTTCGCGCGCCAGCGAGCGCTCCTGGTATTCGCGGTAGGCCTGGGTCACGGCCAGCGCGTTGGTGACCAAAGCGGCGGGCAGCGGCTGCGTGACCAGCAGGAAGCGCGGTTCGGCCAGCAGCGTAAATCCCGGATTGGGCACCAGCACCAGTACCTTGATGCGTGCGTCGCCCACGGTCGCGGTCGTGGCTTCGTCCAGGCCCTCAACCCAGGTCACCGAGCGCGCGCCGCGGGCAGTGCGGAACTGCTGCGCCGTCGGACGCTCGGAGGTGAGCTTGAAACGCGCTTGGCTGGCCGCCGTGACCAACTGTCCGGCGGCCGAAAACAGGCTGATATCGCTGGCGCCCAATTGGTCGCGCAACCGCTCCAGCGGCAGCGTCGCCGCCGCATCCGGGACGCTCGCCAACTGCTGCGCCGCCAGCCGGGACTTGTTGGTCAGGTCGCCCGACAAGGCCTCCAACGACACCCGGCCCAGGTTCAGCCCGGCGTCCAGCGCCCCTTCGACCTTGACGTCGAACCAGCTTTCGATCGAGCGCGACACGAACTGGTACGAAACCACATAAATCAGCATGCCTGGCGCAAATCCGGCCAGCGCGAACACCGCCGCCAGCTTGACCAGCAACCGGCTGCCGAAACGGCGCTTGCGCAAGCGCACCAACAGCCGCACGCCGATCCAGGCGATCACCAGCAACAGGATGCCAGCCACGACGACGTTGAGCCCGAACAACAAGGCGTAATTGCGTTCATACAATTCGCGGTTGTTGGTCGCCTGCGTCAGCAGGAACAGCAGCACCAGGCCAATGGCTGTCATGGCGGCGATCCCGACGCCGACCGTCCAGCGCAAGCCTCGCGTCTTGTGCGCCTGCGCGCGCGGCAGCTTGTCGGCCGGGGAGTCGGGTCGGTTCACCGGCTGCCTTCGGGTCCGATCTGCTGACTGGCGCTGACGCCGACTTTCCAGTCGGACTGGCCGAAGGCGCCGATCTGGAACGGGCGCGGCAGCTGGCTCATGTCCAGCCCGAAGCGAAATTCCACCTTGTGCATGCCATCGCCCTCCAACGCGCTGGCATCGGCGATCTTCCAGCTGGAGATGCGCAGCATCGTGGCCAGTGCTTCTTCCATCGATTCGAAGTTGAGGTTCAGCGCCAGACCCAGGCTGTTGGACGTCATCGGTCCGGACGCGACGTTGAGCCGCCAGCGGCGCGTAAGCGGCTGGTAGGCCAGGCGCATATGACGCTGGGCCGAGGCGACCTTCTTGTCGGCCCAGTACCAGCGGTGCCGCACCACGTCCGCCTCGGCCAGAAATACCATGGCAATACCCTTGCCAAGCGCGTCTTCCACCGCATGGGGCAACTGCAGGCGCACATTGGCATACAGGAAGACCCCTTCGGATGAGCGTTCCAGCCGCAGTTGCGTCAGCTCCGACTCGGCCAGCGGCTCGACCGCATGCACCGGCTGCGCGAACAGAAAACTGGCCGCCAGCCATACGGCCAGCAGATCAAGGTGCGCGCTTCTCCAGCACTGCGTAAAAGAATCCGTCATGCTCACCGCTCTGATTGTCCGGGACAGCCACGCCGTTTGCCGCCAATTGGGGCAGCAAATGGCCCGGAGAGGGCAGCAAAGCGGCATCGGTGTTGTGTTCAACAAACGTTTGTATCTGGTTGTCGCCCTCCAGCCGGAACACCGAGCAGGTGCAGTACAGCAGGCGGCCGCCCACGCGCAACAGCGGCCACAGGCTCGCCAACAGCCGGGCCTGCAGCGCAGCGAGCTGGTCGATGTCGGAGGCGCGGCGCAACCATGGCACATCCGGATGGCGCCGCACGATCCCCGATGCGGTGCACGGCGCATCGAGCAGGATCGCGTCGAAGGGCGCGCCCTGCCACCATGTCCGGGGCAGGGCCGCATCGGCCACCACGACCTCGGCCTGCAATCCCAGTCGCTGCAGCGTCTGACGAATGCGCGTGCAACGCACCGGGTCGATATCAAGCGCGGTTACCTGACAATCGGCCCGCTCGAGCAGGTGTGCGGTCTTGCCACCGGGCGCGGCGCAGGCGTCCAGCAGCCGCAGCTGCGCCCGCGCAGGGAGGTCTCGCAACAACAGTGGTGCCGCCATCTGTGCGGCCGCATCCTGCACCGATACCAGCCCGGCCGCAAAACCGGGAATACGCTGCACCGGCATCGGCCGCGCAAGCTGCACCCCAGCCTCGCCCACCGCAACCGCCTCGATACCCTGTTGCGCCAACAGGGCCAGATAGTCGGCGCGGCTGCTGCGACGGATGTTGACGCGCAGGGTCATCGGTGCGTGTGCGCAATCGGCGCGCAGCACCTGCTCCCACTGCTGCGGATAGTCACGGCGCACCCGGTCGATCCACCACGCGGGATGGTTCCACGCCGCCACCGGATCGCGCTGGCTGTGCTCGACCAGCGCATCGCGTTCGCGCAAGAATCGGCGCAGACAGCCGTTGATGAAGCCGGCCAGCGCCTTGGTCTGGGGCTGGCGCTTGGCGGCCTCGACGGCCTGGTCGACCAGCGTGAACGGTGCATACGGCGCAGCGTGCGGATTCCACGCCAGTGCCAGCACAACGCACAACAGTGCGTCCGCATGCGGCGGGGGCGCACGCGCCGCCAGCTGTCGGCGCAGGTTGTCGGCGCGCGCCAGCGATCGCCAAACCTGGAACGACAGCGCCTGCACCGCCGGGCGCAGCGCAGGCTCGACCTGTTCCAGCGCCGCAGTGCCGGAGCGCCCCCCGCGCACCGCCAGCAGGCATGCCGCTGTCACCTGCAAGAGGCGCCACAAGGGTATCGCGACGTCAGGAGTCGGCGCCGGTGTCATAGGGGTCGCCTTGGCAGCGCAAATGGAACGGGATTCACAGCCGCGCGGCCGGCGCAAAACCAAACAGATAGGCCAGGATCGATGCCGGAAACTGGGCTATGGCCGCGTTGTAGGCCAGCACGGAGGCGTTGTACCCGGCCTCGGCGTCACGAACCGCCTGGGTGTTGTCTTCCCAGGCGCGACGAATACTCGCCTGAGCCGCGGACGCGCCGTCGACCGTATCACCCAGGTAGCGCTCCCACACCGCATGCGCGGTTGCATACGCCGTCTGCAATGCGGCTACCCCATTGGCATCCAGTGGATGCTTGCCGGCGACCCGCAACGCCACCTCGCACTGGATGGCTGCCGCCTGCAACGCTGCGCGGTTACCGCAGGCCGCTGCGCCGGACGCTCCGTCGGGCTCCGCCGGCAGTTGCGATTGTGGCTGCGCCACCGCTTCGCCCAGAAGTGCCAATGACTGGGTCATGCGATGGTCCACCGCGGCAAACACGCTGATGACCTGCGCGCGCAAACGCACCAGGCGGTTGTAGGCCCCCAGCAGCCAGCACACCACCACTGCCACCACCAGCCAGAGCACGATGCTGGTGGTCATGGCCCATCCCCGGGCTGTACGCCGCCCTTATGGCCGTGCCCAGCATGGTGGTGTGCAAAAAAGAAACGCCCCAGGCACCGATAAACGGGACCTGGGGCGAGCGGGTGCAACACGGCCGAGTCTTACTCGGTCACGGTTCCCGCGCCCGAAGACGCTTCGCCTTCGGCAGCATCGCCCTCGGCCGTGGTGGCTTCTTCGGTCTCGCCCGCGAGTTCGGCTGCTTCCGCTTCGGCGATGGCACGGCGCTCGGCGTCGTCCATGTTCTCGCGAACCTTGCGCGCCTCGTGGTACGCCATGCCGGTACCGGCCGGAATCAGGCGCCCGACAATGACGTTTTCCTTCAGGCCACGCAGTTCGTCGCGCTTGCCCATGATGGCCGCTTCCGTCAGCACACGGGTCGTTTCCTGGAACGACGCGGCGCTGATGAAGCTGTCGGTGGACAACGACGCCTTGGTGATGCCCAGCAGCAGGTTGGTGAAAGTCGCAGGGATCTTGCCACCGCCGCGCAGTGCGTCGTTGGTGTTGAGCATCTCCGAGCGCTCCACCTGCTCGCCGCCGATGTAGTTCGAATCACCCGGGTTGTCGACCACGACACGGCGCAGCATCTGGCGCACGATGACCTCGATGTGCTTGTCGTTGATCTTCACACCCTGCAGGCGGTACACATCCTGCACCTCGTCGACGATGTAGCGTGCCAGTTCCTCAGAGCCCAGCAGGCGCAGGATGTCCTGCGGATCGGCCGGGCCGTCGACGACGCTCTCGCCCTTGTTGACCACCTGGCCCTCGTGCACCAGCATGTTTTTTTCCTTGGGCACCAGCTCTTCCCAGACCTTGCCCTCCGGATCGGTGATCTGCAGCCGGATCTTGCCCTTGGTCTCCTTGCCGTACGACACGGTGCCGGTCATCTCGGCCAGCAGGCCCTTGTCTTTCGGGGAACGTGCCTCGAACAGCTCGGCCACCCGCGGCAGACCGCCGGTGATGTCGCGTGTCTTCTGGCCTTCGATCGGGATCCGGGCCAGCACCTCGCCGGGACCCACATCCTGGCCGTCGCGCACCTGGATCAGCGAACCGACCGGGAAGCCGATCGTCACCGAGTGGTCGGTGCCGGGGATCTTGACCTCGCTACCGTTGGCGTCGATCAGCTTGACCTGCGGGCGCACCACCTTGGCCGAGCCACGGCGCTTTGGATCGATGACCACCAGCGTCGACAGACCAGTGACCTCGTCGAGTTGCTTGGCGACCGTGAGGCCTTCTTCCACGTTCTCGAACGCCGCCTTGCCGGCAAACTCGGTGATGATGGGTCGGGTCAACGGATCCCAGTTGGCCAGGATGGTGCCGGCCTTGACGGTCTGATCTGCCTTCACGGCCAGGATCGCGCCATACGGCACCTTGTGGCGCTCGCGCTCGCGGCCGTGTTCGTCATGGATGACGATTTCGCCGGACCGCGCAATAACCACCAGCTCCTTCTTGTTGTTGGTGACGTAACGCATCGTGGCGTTGAAGCCGATCGAGCCGTTGGACTTGGCTTCGACGCTCGACGCAATTGCCGCACGCGAGGCTGCACCACCGATGTGGAAGGTGCGCATCGTCAGCTGCGTGCCGGGTTCTCCGATCGACTGCGCGGCAATCACACCGACGGCTTCGCCATGGTTGATCAGCCCGCCACGACCCAGGTCGCGGCCGTAGCACTTGGCGCAGATGCCGAAGCGGGTCTCGCAGGTCAGCGCAGTGCGGACCTTGACTTCGTCCACGCCGACCAGTTCCAGCTCGTCGATCACGTCTTCGTCCAGCATGCCGCCGGCATCGACCAGGACCGAACGATTCTCCGGATGCACGATATCCTCGGCCGCGACACGACCCAGAATCCGGTCACGCAACGACTCGATGACCTCGCCACCTTCGACGATGGCGCGCATGAACGAGCCATCCTGGGTGCCACAATCGAGCTCGGTCACGACCAGATCCTGCGTCACGTCGACCAGGCGACGGGTCAGATAACCCGAGTTGGCGGTCTTGAGCGCGGTGTCGGCCAGGCCCTTGCGTGCGCCGTGGGTCGAGATGAAGTACTGCAGCACGTTCAGGCCTTCGCGGAAGTTGGCCGTGATCGGTGTCTCGATGATCGAGCCATCGGGCTTGGCCATCAGACCCCGCATGCCGGCCAACTGGCGAATCTGGGCCGCAGAACCGCGGGCGCCGGAGTCGGCCATCATGTAGATCGAGTTGAACGACTCCTGGTCGACTTCATTGCCATGGCGATCGATGGTTTTTTCCTTGGCCAACTGGGCCATCATGACTTTGGACACTTCGTCGCCGGCCTTGCCCCAGATATCCACCACCTTGTTGTAGCGCTCGCCCGAGGTCACCAGGCCGGAGGCGTATTGCTGGCCGATCTCCTTGACCTCTTTTTCGGCACGTTCGATGATGCCGTGCTTCTCCTTGGGCACCAGCATGTCGTCGATGCAGATCGAGATGCCGGCCTTGGTCGCCAGGCGGAAACCATACTGCAGCAGTTTGTCAGCGAAGATGACGGTCTCCTTGAGACCACACTTGCGGAACGACACGTTGATCAGCTTGGAAATTTCCTTCTTCTTCAAGGCCTTGTTGATGTTCGCGAATGGCAGGCCCTTGGGCAGGATTTCCGACAACAAGGCACGGCCGGCGGTGGTTTCCCACAGCTTGGTCGACGGCACCAGCTCGCCGGTCTCCTTGTCCTTGGCGTATTCGGTCAGGCGCACGTTGATGCGCGCGGTCAGCTCGACCTCGCCCGCATCAAAGGCGCGCTGCACTTCACCGGTGTCCGAGAAGATCAGGCCCTCGCCCTTGCCGTTGATACGGTCCCGGGTCGTGTAGTACAGACCCAGCACCACGTCCTGCGACGGCACGATCGACGGCTCGCCGTTGGCCGGAAACAGCACGTTGTTGGAGGCCAGCATCAGGGTGCGGCATTCCATCTGCGCTTCCACCGACAGCGGCACGTGGACAGCCATCTGGTCGCCGTCGAAGTCGGCGTTGAACGCCGCGCACACCAGCGGGTGCAGCTGGATCGCCTTGCCCTCGATCAGGATCGGCTCGAAAGCCTGGATGCCCAGGCGGTGCAGCGTAGGAGCCCGGTTCAGCATGACCGGGTGCTCCTTGATGACCTCCTCCAGGATGTCCCAGACCACCGGCGTGCCGGATTCGACTTCCTTCTTCGCCGCCTTGATCGTGGTGGCGATTCCCATCGCCTCCAGACGCGAGAAGATGAAGGGCTTGAACAACTCGAGCGCCATCAGCTTGGGCAGTCCGCACTGGTGCAGCTTGAGCGTCGGGCCGACCACGATGACCGAGCGACCGGAGTAGTCGACGCGCTTGCCCAGCAAGTTCTGGCGGAAACGACCGCTCTTGCCCTTGATCATGTCGGCCAGCGACTTGAGTGCGCGCTTGTTGGCACCGGTCATGGCCTTGCCTCGGCGGCCATTGTCCAGCAACGAGTCAACCGCTTCTTGCAGCATGCGCTTCTCGTTGCGCGCGATGATCTCGGGCGCCTTGAGTTCGAGCAGACGGCGCAGGCGGCTGTTGCGGTTGATGACGCGACGGTACAGATCGTTCAAATCCGATGTGGCGAAACGGCCGCCATCCAGTGGCACCAGCGGACGCAGGTCTGGCGGCAGCACCGGCAGCACTTCGAGCACCATCCAGCCGGGCTTGATGCCCGACTTGCGGAACGCCTCGAGCACTTTCAGGCGCTTGGCGTTCTTCTTGATCTTGAGCTCGGAGCCGGTCAAGTCATTGCGCAGCTTCTCGATCGAGCCGTCGATGTCGATGCCTTCGAGCAGATCCTTGATGCCTTCGGCGCCCATCTTGGCCTGGAACTCGTCGCCGTATTCCTTGAACTTGGCGTCGAAATCGTCCTCGGTCATGATGCTGTACTTCTTCAGCGGGGTCATGCCGGGGTCGGTCACGACATACGCCTCGAAGTACAACACCCGCTCAATATCGCGCAAGGTCATGTCCAATACCAGGCCCAGGCGACTGGGCAGGGACTTCAGGAACCAGATGTGCGCGCACGGTGCGGCCAGGTCGATGTGGCCCATGCGCTCGCGGCGCACCTTGGTCTGCGTGACTTCAACGCCGCACTTCTCGCAGATCACGCCGCGGTGCTTGAGGCGCTTGTACTTGCCGCACAGGCATTCGTAGTCCTTGATGGGTCCAAAGATCTTGGCGCAAAACAGGCCATCGCGCTCAGGCTTGAAGGTGCGGTAGTTGATGGTCTCAGGTTTCTTCACCTCGCCAAAGGACCACGAACGAATTTTTTCCGGCGACGCCATGCCGATGCGGATGGCGTCGAAATGCTCATCCGGTGTGAACTGCTTGAACAGGTCGAGTAATGATTTCATGTTTCTCTCCAGTATCTGATCGGTTCAGGAAAGGGCCTGCATCGCAGCAGGTCCGATCCCGCAAGGCTTGGAATTAGCTACGCTCGAGTTCGATATCGATTCCGAGTGACCGGATTTCCTTGACCAGCACGTTGAAGGATTCCGGCATGCCGGCCTCGATCGCGTGTTCGCCCTTGACAATGTTTTCGTACACCTTGGTCCGACCCTGCACGTCGTCGGACTTCACCGTCAGCATTTCCTGCAGCGTGTAGGAGGCGCCATAGGCTTCCAGCGCCCAGACCTCCATCTCGCCGAAACGCTGCCCGCCGAATTGCGCCTTGCCGCCCAGCGGCTGCTGCGTGACCAGGCTGTACGGGCCGGTCGAGCGGGCATGCATCTTGTCGTCCACCAGGTGGTGCAACTTGAGCACATGCATGTAGCCCACAGTGGTCGGGCGCTCGAACGCCTCGCCGCTGCGGCCGTCGAACAGGTTGGCCTGGGTGCGAGCTGCCGTCAGGCCCTTGGCCTTGACGATGTCGTCTGGGTAGGCCAACTTGAGCATGGTGCGAATCTCTTCTTCGGACGCGCCGTCAAAAACCGGCGTGGCGAAGGTTGCACCCTTGGAAAGGTTGCCCGCCATCTCCAGAACGTCATCGTCGCTGAGCTTGGACAGGTCTTCCTTGTGGCCGGATCCGTTGTACAGTTTCTCCATGAAGGCACGCAGCTCGGCGACCCGGGCCTCGGCCTGCAGCATGTCGCCTATGCGCCGGCCCAGCCCTCTGGCGGCCCAGCCCAGGTGCACTTCCAGCACCTGACCGACGTTCATGCGCGATGGCACGCCCAGCGGATTGAGCACGATGTCGCACGGCGTGCCGTCTGCCATGTAGGGCATGTCTTCGACCGGAACGATCTTGGACACCACACCCTTGTTGCCATGGCGGCCGGCCATCTTGTCCCCCGGCTGCAGGCGGCGTTTGACGGCCAGGTAGACCTTGACCATCTTGAGCACGCCGGCGGGCAACTCATCGCCCTGCGTCAGTTTCTTGCGCTTTTCCTCGAACAACAGGTCAAAGCTGTGGCGGGTTTGCTCCAGCGAATTCTTGATGCTCTCGAGCTGGCTGGCGACTTCGTCGTCGGCCGGGCGGATATCGAACCAATGGAATTTCTCGACCGCGGCCAGGTAGGCCTTGTCGATCTTGCTGCCCTTGGCCAGCTTCTGCGGGCCGCCATTGGCGATCTTGCCGTTCAGCAGCTTTTCAATCCGGTCGAACGCGTCGGCCTCGACGATGCGCAACTGGTCGTTCAGGTCAAGCCGGAAGCGCTTGAGTTCATCGTCGATGATCTGCTGCGCACGGCGGTCGCGGGTGATGCCTTCACGCGTGAACACCTGCACGTCGATGACGGTGCCTTGCGAGCCCTGGTCCACCCGCAGCGAGGTGTCCTTCACGTCGCTGGCTTTCTCGCCGAAGATGGCGCGCAGCAGTTTTTCTTCCGGCGTCAGCGTGGTCTCGCCCTTCGGTGTGACCTTGCCCACCAGCGTGTCGCCCGGCATGACCTCGGCGCCCACGTAGATGATGCCCGACTCGTCCAGGCGGTTGAGCTGCTGCTCGGACAGGTTGGGGATATCGCGGGTGATCTCTTCGGCACCCAGCTTGGTGTCGCGCGCCATCACAACCAGTTCCTCGATGTGGATCGAGGTGTAGCGGTCGTCGGCGACGACGCGCTCGCTGATCAGGATCGAGTCCTCGAAGTTGTAGCCGTTCCAGGGCATGAACGCCACCAACATGTTCTGGCCCAGCGCCAGTTCACCAATATCGGTGGACGCGCCGTCGGCGATCACGTCGCCCTTGGCCAGCTTCTGCGGGCCGCCGTTGGCGAGCTGGTTGTTCAGCAGCTTCTCGATCCGGTCGAACGCGTCGGCTTCGACGATGCGAAGCTGGTCGTTAAGATCCAGGCGGAAGCGCTTCAACTCGTCGTCGATGATCTGCTGGGCCCGCTTGTCGCGGTGGATGCCTTCACGGGTGAAGACCTGCACGTCGATAACGGTGCCTTGCGAGCCCTGGTCGACGCGCAGCGAGGTGTCCTTCACGTCCGAAGCCTTCTCGCCGAAGATCGCGCGCAACAACTTTTCTTCAGGCGTCAGAGTGGTCTCGCCCTTGGGCGTGACCTTGCCGACCAGCAGCTTCTCGATGCGGTCGAACGCGTCGGCCTCGACGATGCGCAACTGG
>JAYUQC010000130.1:0-3893 GCA_043759735.1 Rhodoferax sp. | reverse complement strand
GGGCATGGGCTTGAAGGCGACTTCAACCGCAAGGGCTCCAGCGCATTCAGCGGCCGCATCGGACAACGGGTCGCCGCCAAGGGCGTGACTGTGCTCGACGACGGCACCATCGCCGACCGACGCGGTTCGCTGAACGTAGACGACGAGGGCAATGCCACCCAGCGCAATGTGCTGATCGAAGACGGCGTGCTCAAAGCCTATATCCAGGACGCGATGAACGCGCGCCTGATGGGTGTGCCGGCCACCGGCAACGGACGGCGCGAGAGTTACGCCCATGTGCCGATGCCGCGGATGACCAATACCTACATGCTGGCGGGCGACAAGGCGCCGCAGGAGATTGTCGCCAGCATCGAGCGCGGCCTGTACGCGACCAATTTCGGCGGCGGCCAGGTCGACATCACCTCGGGCAAATTCGTGTTCTCGGCCAGCCAGGCCTATTGGGTGGAAAAAGGCAAGATCCAATACCCCGTCAAGGGGGCCACCATCGTCGGCAACGGGCCCGATGCCCTGACCCGGGTGACGATGATCGGCAATGACCTGGCGCTCGACAGTGGCGTGGGCACCTGCGGCAAGGAAGGCCAGAGCGTGCCGGTCGGAGTGGGGCAACCAACGCTGCGCATCGACGGGCTGACCGTAGGCGGCACCGCCTGACGGCGCGGCCGGACCGCATTCTATTCATGCTACGATCCAAGCCATGTTGCCCACGCGATTTTTCTTCGGCTATTTCTGGTTCTCTGACGCCGCCGGCGCAAGAGTGAGATAGTCGTGTCAATCTGCTGATACCACCTACTCCTCAAGACCGCCGGCACCCCCGGCGGTTTTTTGTTATTGGGCTCCACTCATTTCATCAGGACTCCCGACCATGACGCAACAGACTTCCCATTGGCCATCCGGCACCGCCGACCCGCACAGCGCACCCGACCGCCGTCGCGATTCCAACAGCGACCGCACGAGCCAGACCGACGACGAACGCATCAAGGCCATCACCGTGCTACCCCCTCCTGATCATCTGATCCGCTTCTTCCCGATTGCCGGCACACCCGTCGAAAAACTCATCTTCTCGACCCGTCGCGGTATCCAGAACATCATGGCCGGGTCGGATGACCGGATGCTGGTGGTCATCGGCCCATGCTCGATTCACGATCCGGTGGCGGCACAGGAATACGCCCGCAAGCTGGTGGTGCAGCGCGAGAAATACCAGGACACGCTGGAAATCGTGATGCGGGTGTACTTCGAGAAACCGCGCACCACCGTGGGTTGGAAAGGCTTGATCAACGACCCGTACCTGGACGAAACGTTTCGCATCGATGAGGGCCTGCGCATCGCGCGCCAGTTGCTGATCGAGATCAACCGCCTGGGCCTGCCGGCGGGCAGCGAGTTCCTGGACGTGATCTCGCCGCAGTACCTGGGCGACCTGATCTCATGGGGCGCCATCGGCGCGCGCACCACCGAAAGCCAGGTGCACCGTGAACTGGCCTCCGGCCTGTCGGCGCCGATCGGGTTCAAAAACGGCACCGACGGCAACATCAAGATCGCCACCGACGCGATCCAGGCTGCAGCCGGCGGGCACCATTTCCTGTCGGTGCACAAGAATGGCCAAGTCGCCATCGTGCAGACCAACGGCAACCAGAATTGCCACGTGATCCTGCGCGGCGGCAAGGCGCCGAACTATGACGCGGACAGCGTCGCCGAGGCCTGCAAGGAGCTGGCGGCGGCGCAACTGCCCAGCACCCTGATGGTCGACTGCAGCCACGCCAACAGCAGCAAGCAGCATGAAAAGCAGCTGGAGGTTGCGCGCAGTGTCGCGTCCCAGGTCGCAGGTGGTTCGGCCAGCGTATTCGGCTTGATGGTCGAGAGCCACCTGCAGGCCGGCGCACAGAAGTTCACCCCTGGCAAGGACGACGCCGGCAAACTCGACTACGGCAAGAGCATCACCGACGCCTGCCTGGGTTGGGACCACTCGCTGGAACTGCTCGACGTCGTTTCCCAGTCGGTCGCCACCCGGCGCAAGCGGGCGCGCTGACCGTTCCCGCTTGCGCCGGCTCAGGCAACAGCGACGTTTGCACCATTGCGCGCCGGGGCATGCGCCTGCAGCCGGGTCAGCAGCCTGTGGTGGATGTCGCCGAAACCGCCATTGCTCATGCACAGGATCTGATCGCCCGGCCGGGCCGCCGCCAGTACCTGGCTGATCAGGGTCTCGACATCGTCGGCGACCAGGGCCCTGTCGCCCAACGGCGCCAGCGCCTCGCGGGCATTCCATCCAAGGCCACCGGCGTGGCAGAACGACAGGTCGGCCGCCGCCAGCGCCCAGGGCAACTGGGCCTTCATCGCACCCAATTTCATGGTGTTGGTCCGCGGCTCGAACACGGCCAGGATCCGCACCGCTGGTCCGACCTTGCGGCGCAAGCCCTCCAGCGTCGTATGCATGGCAGTCGGATGATGCGCGAAATCGTCGTACAGCGCGATCGGCGCCGCGCCGGGAGGTGATTTACCCAGCAGCACATTGCCGCGCAATTCCATGCGCCGGCGCACATTCTGGAAATCGCCCAGGGCCCGGGCCGCGACGGCAGGGGTGACGCCCACATGCTCGGCCGCGGCGATCGCGGCCAGTGCGTTGAGCTGGTTGTGCAAGCCGGTCAACGACCAGGCCACCGAGGCCACCGGCTCGCCACGGCACAACACCTGAAACCGGTCTGGGTCACCGCGCGCGGTGTAGTCGCTGACCGCGGCGCCAAAACTGCGCTGTTCACTCCAGCAGCCGGCCGCCATCACCCGCGCCAGGCTTTCCTCCAACCCGTTGACGATGATGCGGCCACTGCCATGTGCTCCCACGCCCGGCACGATGCGCACCAGATGGCGAAACTGCCGCTCGATTGCGGCCAGGTCGTCAAAAATGTCCGCGTGGTCGAACTCCAGGTTGTTCAGGATCGCGGTACGGGGGCGGTAATGGACGAACTTGCTGCGCTTGTCGAAAAATGCGGTGTCGTATTCGTCGGCTTCTATAACGAAGTATTTTCCGGCGCCAAGCCGGGCTGAAACATCGAAATTGAGCGGAACCCCGCCGACGAGAAAACCAGGTTGCATACCGGCCTCCTCCAGAATCCAAGTCAACATCGCCGTCGTCGTGGTTTTGCCATGTGTTCCGGCCACGGCCAACACATGGCGGCCCTGCAAAACATGAGTGGCCAGCCATTCGGGGCCGCTGGTGTAGGGCAGGCCGCCGTTCAAAATAGCCTCCATCAATTCATATCGGGGTCGGCCATCGGGCAGCGTCGCGCGCGACACGACATTGCCAACGACGAACATGTCCGGCCTCAATGCCAGCTGGTCAGCGCCATAGCCTTCGATCAACTCAATGCCCAGCGCGCGCAGCTGGTCGCTCATCGGCGGGTAAACGCCCGCATCGCAACCCGTCACCTTGTGGCCCGCTTCACGCGCCAGCGCCGCCAGACCGCCCATGAAGGTGCCGCAAATCCCCAGAATATGTATGTGCATGCCGCGTTTTTTAAGGAGGCGCGGACACTGCCTGAAGCCGGCCACTGTGTGTGCCAGCTCGAGAACTTAAGAGAAATTGGCCTGTAGCCTCCGTAATACGTGCGTAATCAGCTATTATTTTAATAGCAAGTTGATTGGTCTTCCCACCCTGCTACGCCTGCAAAAAGCAGTGACTCGCCCGGCCTCAGAGGATGAAGGCGCTGCAAAGGCCTAAACTAAATGCACGGTCGGCAGAACGCATCTGCTTTGACGACAATCAGCGCCCAGACTCCTAGCTCCTTTGAGCAGATAGCCCATCTTTTGCACACGCTTAAAACTGAAATCGCCGCCACCGCCGCTGCCATGGTGGTTGAAGAAGGTCTTGAATACGGCCCGGCCAAGCGCCGCGCCGTCAAGCA
>JAYUQC010000129.1:0-30964 GCA_043759735.1 Rhodoferax sp. | reverse complement strand
CTCCCTCAAGAGAGGCGAATCGACCAAGCTAAATTGCTGGAATACTTGCTACACCCTGAAAAGGGCCTTGGTAAAGCCCACCTGTTTTATAGCTTTGGATTTACGGTGTCCGGCAGGGAGTCGCTTCGTGACGCCCTGCTGATGCACGCAGAAACCATGCCAGTAGCTGAGAAAGTTGCATCGGTATACGGATCAAAGTATATTTTCGTCGGCGGGTTGGGTACCCCTGATGGTCGCAATCCTCGGCCCATCGTTCGAGCAGTATGGATACAGGACGAAGAGAAGCGCCTGGCTTGGCGCAATTGGGCAATGTGGGCGGTGTTGTCGGTGTGGCCGTACCACCTGTGCAGGTGCCGGCGCCCGAGCCACCCAAGCGTTTCCCGGCGCACTACCTCTGGGCGGTGCTCATCGCGCGCATCTACGAGGCTTTTCCGCTGGTGTGCCCCCTGTGTGGCGGCAACATGCGCCTGATCGCGTTCATCACCGAGGGGTGCAGATCAGGCCGATCCTGGAGCACATCGGTGTGGACATCCAGGCACCGCGCGTCGCCCCGGTACGCGGGCCGCCGTTGAGGGATGCCCGTGACGCGCAGGGTGCAGATCGCGCCGGCCAGCCTGTGCAGCCAGAGGTCGGCGGCTCTGGCGCATTGGCAATTCGATCGCACGCCTGCGCTTGACACGTTAGACACTATTGGATATCTTCAAGATATCCAATCTCAGAAAGTCACTGCATGGCCACCCGCAGCTCCATCGACCAGATCGCGTTCCGCTACCGCCCAGCAGATAGCACGACCGGCGTGACCCGCGACACTGCCAAGCGTCTTGCGGAACGCCTGGGTGTCGATGAGACCCAGGCCATTCATCTCGCGCTGCACGACATGGCGGTAAAGCTACTGCCTCAATACGAGGCCGACGAGGGTCCTCTGACGGCCGTTCAAGTACGGCAGATCAAAAAACGCGCGCCCCAAGGCAAGAAGCGGTCGGTGCGTTCCAGCCTGTTCGAGGTGGAGTCCGCATGACGTCCCAGTGGTGGGCCGAGCCCGCTGCCGGCGAGATTGTCTGGTGCCATTTTCCCGACGACATTCATCCCCGCCCGAAGCCACGACCGGCCCTGATCCTGACCGTCTTCGATGACGACGCGCCGCAGTTCGCGGTGCGGGTCGCCTACGGCACCAGCCAGCGGACCACCACGCTGCACCGGGGCGAGTTTTCCATCCTGCGTGGCCGCAATCCCGCAGCCTTCGAAGCCGCTGGCCTCAGCTACGACACGAAGTTCGACTTGCGGCAAGCCCTCGACCTTCCGTACACGACCGAGTGGTTCTCGGTGCCTCCGGCCGCGCCTCACGGGCAGACGCCGAAGCTGGGCACCTTGCATCCCTCGCTGGTACGTTCCGTCCAGGCGGCGTTCCGGGCGGCCATGGCGTGAGCCGACGCCCGACGGCCCGGACGTTCGGCTGGACCGCATATTCGCGAACTTGATGTCCCCACGCTGGAGATCGACCTGAGCACGCTTGGCGGACGGGTGACCTTGGAAGGCTCGGAGTTGTCGCAGATCGGCTGATCCGCACTGGGCGGCCCTACCAGGCTGACCAGCCTCCGTCGACCGCCAGGTTCTGGCCGGTGATCCAGCGGCCGGCCGGTGTCGCGAACAGCGCCACGGCGCCCTTGAGGTCGCGCGGCTCGCCCAGGCGCCCCAGCGGCACCATGTTGCGGAAGTTCTCGCGCGTGAACGCATTGAGATCGGGCTTGGGAATCTGACCCGGGCTGATGCAGTTCACCGTGATGTCGTGCTGCGCCAGTTCACAGGCCAGCGCCCGCGTGAGGTTCAGTATCGCGCCCTTGGCGGCGTGGTAGGACTGGGTCGAGCGCTTGTAGCCCGGCGCATACAGGCGGGGGTCACTGCCGAGCGACGCATGCAGCGATCCGATGGTGATGATGGCACCGCTGCGACGCAGCATCATCGCGCGCGCCGCGCTCTGCGCACTGACCAGGGTGGTCGTGACATTGAGCCGCAGCGTCGCCTCCAGGTCTGCCACCGTGATATGCGGCGCCATATCCACACCGTGCGCCCCGCCGGCGTTGCAGACCATCACATCCAGTCGGCCATGGTTCCGAACGATATCCTGCACCACTTTTTCCATAACGGCTTCGTCGCCAGCGTCGGCTGCCAGGGCGAACGCCGCCAGGCCTCGTGCCTGCAGGTCGCGGGCGGCTTGCTGCACCACGTCCGCACGCCGGCCCAGCAGATGTACGGTCGAGCCCAACTCGGCCAGTGCGGTGGCCAGCGCCAGGCCCAGATGGGTTCCACCGCCGGTGACGACCGACACCGTACCCGCGAGTGACAGCCAGTCGGGCAGGGCGGGGGGCGCCGCGACGGCGACGGCGGGGAGCGGGTTGTTGCTGGTCACTGGTCTAGCCTCCATATTGCGCATGTCTGGATACGCTTCGAACAAGGGCCCGGCAGATCAAGTGGCCCGCAGCACCCGTCCCGGACGGGCATCGGTCTGCAGGCCGTTGCGGACAACGGCCTGGCCATTGACAAATACATGCGCGATGCCGGCGGCCTGCTGGCACGGCGCCAGGTAGGTCGCCCGGTCGCGCACCTGTGCAGGATCGAACACCACAATGTCGGCGGCCATGCCGCCCGCCAGCACACCCCGATCGACCATGCGCATGCGCTCGGCAACCCGGCCACTCATTTTGGCGATCGCGGTGGGTAGGTCCAGATCCTGCAAGTCACGCACAAAACGGCCCAGCACCCGCGCACTGGCGCCGAAATTGCGTGGATGGGGCTGGCGGCTGCCTTGGTCGAAGCAGATCGCAGAACCATCCGAACCCATGACCGAATGGGGACAGGTCAGGAAGCTGCGCATGTCCTCTTCCGTGCGGTAAAACAACACCACCATGATGCGGTTGCCGCCATCGCGGCACAACTCGAGGGTGTATCGGGCGGGGGTCTTGCCGGCTTTCGCGGCGGCGGCCTCGATGCTCGAGCCTTCTGTCGCACCCAGTACGCCGTCGGTGCGGGCCAGTACGACGCGGTCCCAGAGCCAGGGAATCCGGTTGGCCGACCAACCCAGGGCCAGATCGGCCTCTGCGCGCGCCAGGACGGCGTCGTCGCACAGGCGTTCGCGCATGGCCGCGACGCCGCCCTCCTGGACCCATGCCGGCAGATACTGCGTCAGGGCTGAACTGGAGGCGTCGTAGGGATACACGTCGAACGCGGCGTCCACGCCCTGTGCCACTGCAGCATCGAATCGTTCGGTCCACAAGCGGGCGCTGCCCCATTCCGATGGCGTATTGATTGCGGCGTGCGAATACTGCACCCGCGCCCCGGTGGTGCGACCCAGGTGAAGAGCCTCGTTGAGCGGGCCATACCGGTGGTCGTTGCCGTGCAGGTCCCTGTCGCGTGCATGCGACGCATACAGCCGGCCGCGCCGCGCAAGTGTTTCGCACAGGGAAACAAGTTCCTCGGTGGGCGCATAACGCGAGGGCACGTAGGTCAGGCCGGTGGTCAGGCCGAACGCGCCCTGGTCCAGCATGGTGTTCAGCAGCGCTTGCATGGTGGCGAGTTGGGCAGCGCTGGCGGGCCGGCTGTCAACACCCATGGCGGCGATGCGCAGCGCGCCGTGGCCCACCAGCGGCGCGATATTGACGGCAATGCCGCGCCGCTCGGCCTCCTGGCGGTAACCATCAACATCGGTCCACGACAGCGCCAGTGCGTCGTCGCCGATGCCGGCCAACAAGTCCAGGTGCAACTGCATATGCGCCTGGTTGATCGGAAACGGCGAGAAGCCGCAGTTGCCGGTCACCTCGGTGGTCACACCTTGGCAGACCTTGCTCTGGCCCCGGCCGTCGATTAGCAGGCTGAGGTCGGAATGGGTGTGGATGTCGATGAACCCCGGCGCCACCACGTGGCCGCTGGCATCGATCGACTGCCCGGCCTGCAGATGGGCGCCATCGCCCACCAGCGTGATGGTGTTACCCAGAACGGCCACGTCTGCCGGCCGCGCCGCAGCGCCGGTGCCGTCCACGAGCAATCCACCATGAATCATCAGGTCTACGTGCATCGGAGCAATCCTCCCAGGACTTGGCATGGTAAGAACGGGACGCGCGATTCGACTCAGGAGCAGGGCCTCAATGGCCCCGCCGGCGGCCGTATCAGTTTCGCCGCCAGTATCGGCTTGCCCACTATTTTGAACTTCGAGCGACCAGGAATCCACCATGACACCAACTGCGTTTCCCCATCCTCTGCGTTGCCTGATTGCTGCCTTTGTGCTAGGGGCTTTGTCCTGCGCGAGCTCGGCCCAGACACAGCAGGGCGCAATTGCGGGGAGCGTCAAGGCAGTTTTCGCCGGCGGCTGTTTCTGGTGCGTCGAGTCCGATTTCGACAAACTGCCGGGGGTGCTGTCGACCGTTTCGGGCTATACCGGTGGCAAGACCGCCAATCCAAGCTACCAGGAGGTCTCCTCGAATTTGACCGGCCATGCCGAGGCAGTGGAGATCGTGTTCGACCCCGCCAAGGTCAGCTATGCGCAACTGGTAGAGCATTTCTGGCGAACCATCGATCCAACCACCAAGGATCGCCAGTTCTGCGATGTCGGTTCACCCTACCGCACCGCCATCTATGCGCAGGACGCCGAGCAGTTGCGTGTTGCACAGGCGTCCAGGTCGGCGCTTGAAAAGTCCAAACCATTCAAGGCGCCGATCGTCACCGAGGTGGTCAAGGCCGATACGTTCTACCGGGCCGAGGAATACCACCAGGACTACTACATGAAGAACCCGGTGCGGTATAAGCTGTACCGCACCAGCTGCGGTCGGGACGCACGCCTCAAGCAGTTGTGGGGCGACGCGGCGGCGCATTGAGCAGTTCTGTGATCAGCGCGTCCTTCTCGCGCCACAACTGCTGCACCCAGGCCTGAAACTGCGCGCGCACCTGGGCATCGCCGCCGTAGTCGGCGCCGATCAGGTGCGACGGTATTGGCAGCAGCCGTGCCCGCACCACGACCCGGCGCATGCGTCCCTGCAGGAAATGCCAGAACGTCGGCGTGCCATTGGGATAGACGATGGTGATGTCCAGGATGGCGCGGAACTTGTCGCCCATCGCATGGAGCGCCAGTGCCATGCCGCCGGCCTTGGGCTTGAGCAGATGGACATAGGGTGACTGCTGGCGAGCATGCTTGGACGGGGTGAATCGCGTGCCTTCGAGAAAGTTCATCACACTGGTGGGCACCAGCGCGAATTTCTCGCAGGCGCGGCGGGTGGTTTCCTGGTCCTTGCCGCGCATCTCCGGGTGCTTTTTCAGAAACTCCTCGCTGTGCCGGCGCATGAACGGGAAGTCCAGCGCCCACCACGCAAGGCCCATCACCGGGACCCATATCAGCTGCTGCTTGAGAAAAAACTTGAGTAGCGGAATCCGGTGGTTGAGCAGATGCTGCAGCACCAGGATGTCGACCCATGACTGGTGGTTGCAGTTGACCATGTACCAGCTGTCCGGGTCCAGCGCCTCGATGCCCGACACGTCCCATTGCGCACGCTGGGTCAGCGCCATCCAGGCACTGTTGCAGGAGATCCAGGATTCGGCGATCCACAGCAGCAGCGGCGCCATCGCCATCTGGGCCGCCTTGAACGGCAACAGTAATTTGATCAGCGCGAAGAACAGCAGGATCGGAACCCAGAACAAGGCGTTGAGCACCATCAGCACACTGGCAATGGCGCCAACGGCCAGCGGCGGCAGAAAGTCGAGCATCAGGTGTTCTGCTCGCGTTGCTGGTCCATCGCGCGCACCAGAGCACGCGCCTCGTCGCCCTCGGGAATCGGCTTGCCGCTGTCGCGCCATTGCACTGCAGCCTTGAATCCGTGCTGCTGCGCACAGCGCCGGAACCACAGGCCCTCGGGGTTGTGGCGGGTGATGCCGTCGAACACCGTGGCCATCTGCTGGCTTTGCTCCAGCCCCATCGCCAGCATGACCTGGTTCACGACCATCTTGTGCATCGCCAGGTGCGACGAGGGCACGCCGGCGATGCGCGCGGCCAGCGCCATCGTGGTGGCATCGAGTTGATCCACCGGCACGCAGTCATTGGCCAGGCCCCAGGCCAACGCTGTACGGCCGTCGATGGTGTCACCGGTGAACATCAGCTGCTTGGCGCGGGTGGGCCCGAGCCGGTAGGTCCACGATGACATGGATGGAGGGTTCGGTGTTCGCCCATTCAACCGTGGCGCGGATGTCGCGCGGCGTATCGTCGTTGATGGCGTTAAGTTTTTCAGGCCGGTTCAACAGCAGCCGGGCGACCCGGGGGTTGCCGTTGTCGGCTGTGATCGTGAGGGTATTGAAATCGGGCATGGTCGTATGGCTTGCGAGTGGCTTGGGCATCACCAGGCGGCATTGCAGCCGGGTCCGGACACTGTAGCAGTCCCGGCTGACCGCGATCTTGATGCGGGTCGGGTTCAGGGCCCGCCGTACGGGTCGTCCAGCGGATAGACCGGCCGGCGTACCTTCTGGTGCCCATACGCCTGCAGATTGAACGAGGTCAGGCCGTCGCGACTGTCGATGACGATGGTCTGGCGCGCCATCGGTCCGAACGCGGCGCGAAAGTGCTGCGACGACTTGACCACCACGATGTCGTACCGGCTGGGGTCCAGGCCGGCATGGGTGAAGAAGCCGGGGTCCAGCACCTGGTGCCGGCTGCCGGCCACCACGATGTCGATGCCCCCGGCGCGCAGCACCACGGTGGGGCCGATGTCCAGTTCGATGCCGCGGCTCATGGGTCCGGTGAAGGTGAAGCGTCCCTGCTGCTCGGACACGACCTGAGCGTCCAGTGCCAACGGGCCCTGGAACTTCCCGTCTGACTTGCCGCCGAGTTGCACCGACAACCGCGCCGACGGACCCGCCGCGATGCAGGCCTGCAGCGTGGCCGGGTCGCAGATCATGCCGAACGCGACCCTGTCGAAGCGGGCTTGAATCATCGCGTCGAGCAGGGCCACCGAGTCTTCCAGTCCACCGCCACCGGGGTTGTCGGCGCAGTCAGCGACCAGCACAATGCCGGGGCCCGGACTTGCCAAGGCACGGCGGACCGCGGCAATCCCCTCGGCCAGTCCCAGCGGTTGCACGGTCGTGCGGCGGCGGTCGCGCCAGATCTGCGCCAGCAGCGTGGCTGCGATCGATGCCGTGTCCACGCCGACCTTGCGGTCCGCGACCACCACCACACTGGGCCCGGCCGGCTCGATGTCGGCCCACGGAAAGCCCGCGTGGATGCCGATGTCCAACACGCCTGGCGTCTGCGTTTGCAACAGGTCGGCTTGCGCCAGTGTTTCGAGCATCGGTCCGGGTGCGGTCGTGCGGCCGTGGTCCAGTGCGTCGATCATCGCGCCGCGGGCGACCATGCAGGTTGGTTCGATCTGGCCTGCAATCGTGCGTGCGATCAGGTCGGCACATCGCATTCCGGTTGCGTATTGGTCGATATGCGGATAGGTGCGGTACGACACCATGACGCTGGCCAGACGGGCCATCGCGTCCGTCACGTTTGCATGCAGGTCCAGCGTCACGCCGATCGGCAGTCGGTCACCCGCCACCGCGCGCAAGCGGCGCAACAACTCGCCTTCGCCGTCGTCGACATGCTCGGCCACCATCGCGCCATGCAGGCACAGCAACACGCCATCGAATGGGCCCAGGGTGCGCAAAGCGTGTTCGATCGTGCCGGCGATCGCATCGAACGCGACCCGGGTCACCTTGCCGGACGGGGTCGCGTCTGCGGCCACGGTATGCACCAACTCCCAGCCATGGCGTTCACCCGCATCGATGAAAGCGCCCATCTCCGTCGCGGTGCCGCGGAAATAGGCCGGGATTTCCGCGCCGTGGCGCAGGCACCGAGCCGCATAGGACGCGAGATCGGTCGGCAGCGGCGAGAAGGTATTGGTCTCGTGCTTGAATACGGCGGTGAGGATGCGGGTCATCGGTTCTCTCCTGGCCTGGTCGTGCCGGCCACTGTACGGCAAGCTGCCACGCAGTGCCGGTCGCGGTGTGGCGCGACTGACCTATCATGCCCTGCCCACCAGGGGGTTCGGTGTTTGCAACCAGTTGAGGAGAGCAGCATGGATCGGGAAGCGGCGATTGCGCAGGTCGAGCGCTATTTCGACGATGGCCGTTTCTTCGCCGACCTGGCGCGCCGCGTGGCGATTCCGACCGAGAGCCAGAATCCAGATCGTGCCGACGATCTGCGCCGCTACCTCAGCGACGAAATGCAGCGCAGCTACGAGCAAGCCGGGTTCCGCTGCCGGCTGTTCGACAACCCGGCACCGGGCGCAGGCCCGTTTCTGCTGGCCGAACGGATCGAGGACGACGCCCTGACGACCGTGTTGTCCTACGGCCATGGCGACGTGATCCGCGGCCAGGATGCCAGCTGGCGCGCCGGGCTGGACCCATGGCGGTTGCAGTTGGAGGGCGACCGGCTGTATGGCCGCGGCACCGCCGACAACAAGGGACAGCACACCATCAACCTGGCTGCGGTCGAGGCGGTGCTGGCCACACGGGGCAGGCTGGGATTCAACCTCAAGATATTGATCGAGACCGGCGAAGAGGTCGGCTCGCCCGGGCTGCGTGCATTGTGCGAGCAGCAGCGCGCGGCGCTGGCGGCCGATGTGCTGATTGCCTCCGACGGGCCGCGCCTGCGACCCGACCAGCCCACCATCTTCCTGGGCGCGCGGGGCGCTGCCAATATGGATCTGGTGGTGGACCTGCGTGAAGGCGGGCACCATTCGGGCAACTGGGGCGGGCTGATCGCCAATCCAGGCATTATCCTGGCGCATGCGCTGGCCTCGATCACCGGGCCACGGGGCGAGATCCGGGTGCCCGAATGGCGGCCCGACAGCCTGACGCCCTCTGTGCGCAAGGCGCTGGCGGGGCTGCAGGTCGATGGCGGCGCCGACGGTCCGCAGATCGACCCGGACTGGGGCGAACCCGGGCTGACTCCGGCCGAGCGGGTGTTCGGATGGTGCAGTTTCGAGGTGCTGGCCTTCACCTGTGGCACTCCGGACAAGCCGGTCAATGCAATCCCGCCGCGGGCGAGTTGCCACTGCCAACTGCGCTTTGTCGTTGGCCTGGACCACTCCGATATCGTTGCGGCATTGCAGCGCCATCTGGATCAAGCCGGCTTTGCGATGGTCACGGTGACGGCGGCACGTGACGGATTCTTCACGGCGACCCGGCTCGACCCGGACCATCCCTGGGTGCGCTGGACGGCAGACTCCTTGCAGCGCACCAGCGGCAGGCCGCCGGCAATCCTGCCCAACCTGGGTGGCTCTTTGCCCAACGACATTTTCGCCGATGTGCTGGGTCTGCCGACGGTCTGGATTCCCCATTCCTATGCATCGTGCAGCCAGCATGCGCCCAATGAACACATGCTGGCCTGGGTGGCGCGCGATGCGCTGCGGCTGATGGCCGGGGTGGTGTGGGATCTGGGTGAGGGGGCGACGGTACCGCGGTCCGAACGGGCAACCTGACGCCACGCGGCACCGTCGTCGATCGCACCGGCTGGCAGCCGGCGCCGACAACCGATCTACCCGTCAGCCCAGTTCCAACAACACCGGCTGGTGGTCTGACGCACGGGTTGTCGTATCGACTTGGATCGTCCGCACAAGCCGCTGCAGGTCCGAGCTGACGAACACGAAGTCGCAGCAGATCGGCAGTGGCCCGTAGCGCCGGTCGAACAGGCGGAAGGTGGGATCGTGTGGCTGCGCCCCGTGCACCAGGGGCCAGGCGTCCTTCAATGCTGTCGCGGCAGCGCCGGGCCTGGCCTGGATCAGGGCGTACTCTGCATCGGAGGTCTCGCAGTTGAAATCCCCGCACACGATGGCCTGGCGTGTATGCGCCTTGTTCTGGAACGGGCCGCCGGTTTCGTCGTCTAGCGGCGCATGCACGGCGTGACTGCAGGCCTGGTGGTGCATATCGACCAGCGCGCCCGCCTGCGCCAGCCGCTGCGTCCTGGAATAGAACTCCAGATGGGTTGTCATGACGCGAATCGGCCCAAACGCCGTCAACAGCGTGGCCGTGGTGCAGATGCGCGGCATGGTGCGCAGGCCCGCGTCAGGCGGATAGGGCAGGGGGTAGGACTGCGCAAACCCGATCGGCAGCCGCGTTGCGATCAGGTTGCCGAACTGCTGGCGCTGGCCTTGGCGTCCGAGCTCGGTCACCGCAGCGCCAAATACGATTTCGTAGCCCGGCAGCAGCTCGCGCAGCCGGGCGATCTGGTCAAAGCCTGCATTGCCGGTGAGTTGCGGGTAGTTGACGGCCACCTCCTGCAGGCACAGCACATCGAAGTCGGCCATGGCCTTGGCCTGCTCGACGGTGCGCGCCATGTCTATGCGATCGTCCAGGCCGCAGAACCATTGCACGTTCCAGCTGATCAGGCGCATGCGCGGGGCCTCGGTCATTTGATGCCGGCCCGCATGAAGCTCTGCACGAACTGGCGCTGGAACAGCAGGAAGCCGACCAGCAGGGGCGCAGATGTCATCAAGGTGGCGGCGGTGATGACCGACCAGTCCACCCCCTGGTCGGTGGACGAGAACACCTGCAGCCCCACCGTCAGCGGCCGCGCGCCGACGCTGTTGGTGATGATCAGCGGCCACAGGAAATTGTTCCAATGGAAACTGACCGAGACCAGTGCGAACGCGGTGTATACCGGTCGGGCCAGCGGTATGTAGATGCGCCACAGGAGCTGGAGCGCGCTGGCACCCTCGACGCGCGCGGCCTCGTCGAGTTCCTTCGGAATACCCATGAAGGTCTGGCGCAACAGGAAGATCGCAAATGCAGATGCGAAGTAGGGCAGGCCGATTGCCAGCAGCGTGTCGACCAGGCCGAGCGCAGCCATGGTCTTGTAGTTTTCGACCAGCAGGATGTCGGGCATGATCATCAACTGCACCAGCACCAGCGCGAACAACAGGTTTTTGCCGGCAAACTCGTAGCGCGCAAACGCAAACGCGGCCAGCGTGCTGAGCACCAGCTGGCAAGCCAGGATCATCGCCACCAGCAGGATGGTGTTGAGGAAATACTGCGCGAACGGTGCCGCCTCCCAGGCCCGGGCAAAGTTGCCCAGCGTCAGTGGCGCGAGCAACTCAAAACGCGTGGAATACTCGGCCGGATGGAACGCCGTCCACACGGCGTAGGCCAGCGGCAAGATCCACAGCAGAGCCAGGACCCAAGCGGCCAATGTGTCGAGCCAGGTCGGGTCGTTGTAGACCAGGCGCGATGGCCGTGCGACGGTGCTCATCAATAACGCTCCATGCTGCGCATTGCGCAATTCGCCCTTGGGAGCGGCCCGGCGGTGCTCATCAGCAATGCTCCATGCTGCGCATTGCGCAATTGCGTGACGGCAGCGCGATGGGCTTCATTGATAGTGCACCTTGCGCTCGAGCAGGAAGAACTGGACGAAGGCGACGCTGGCCAGGACGGCCAGCAGCACGACGGTTATCGCGGCCGCATAGGCGGTGTCCCAGAACCTGAAGCCGACCTCGTACAGGTGGAACAACAGCAGTGTCGACGCATTGTCCGGCCCGCCCCGTGTCAGCACGATGATGTGGTCGACCATACGCACCGCATTGATCACCGCGTTGACCATCACGAATAGTGTCGTGGGCATCAGCAGCGGCCACTGTACCCGGCGAAAAAAGTACCAACGCGATGCGCCCTCGATCGCGGCCGCCTCACGCAGGCTCGGGTTCAGGCTCTGCAGCGCGGCCAGGTAGAAGATCATGAAGAAGCCGGCCTCTTTCCAGACCGCCACCAGCGTGACTGCGCCCAGGGCCGTGCGCTGATCACCCAGCCAGTTGTGCGAGGGCAGGCCGAAAAAGCTGGTGATCTGCTCCAGCAGTCCATACGATGGTGTGTAGAAGAACAACCAGATATTGGCCACCGCGATCATCGGCAACACGGTGGGCGTGAAATAGGCCATGCGCAGGAAGCCGCGCCCGGCGATGCGTTCGTTGACCCACAGGGCCATCACCAGCGCCAGGCCGATCGAGGCCGGAATGGTGGCCAGGGCAAACCACAGGTTGTTGGTGGCCGCTTTCCAAAATACCGGGTCGCCGGTCATCACGGCATAGTTCTCCAGGCCCACCCAGACAGCCGGGCGCGAACCCTTGGGGGTGGAAAAGAAGCTGTCGATCAGCGTCGCGACCGCCGGGTAATGCGTAAAAGCAACCAGCAGCACGAATGCCGGCAACAGCAGCAGATAGGCGTGGACGGCCTTCACGCGCTACCGCGATGCGAGCAATTGGCGCTGGCCCATGATGGGGCTACTTGTAGCCGCGCAGCAGCCGTTCGGCCTCGCGCTGGGCGTCCTGCATCGCCTGGGCCGCAGTCTTGGTTCCGGTCAACGCCGCCTGCAGTCCATCGTTCAAGGCCTTGGTCACGCGCTGGTTGTCATGGGTCGAGAACTCGGACAAGGCAAACGGCAACTGGTCACGCGCCACTACGGCGGGCGGGAAATCGCGCCCGTATTTGCGCAAGGTGTCAGTGAGGTAGGCTGCCTCCGACGTCGCCACATAACCGGTGTCCATGCTCCAGCGGGCCGCACGCTCGGGGTGGGTGATCCACTTGATGAACTTGAACGCGGCCTCCTGCTGCGCTGGAGAGGACTTCTTGAAGATATAGAAGTTGCCGCCGCCGGTCGGCGAGCCCCGGTTCTTGCCAGCCGGCAGCATCGCCACGCCGAAGTCGAATTTGGCGTTGTTGCGCACATTGGTCAGATTGCCGGTGGTGGTCCACATCATCGCGACCTTTTTCTCGAAGAAATCCTTCGGCGTGGTGCCCCACTCGACAATGCCGGGCGGGTGCACGCCCTGCTTTGCCAGGTCAACCCAGTACTGCAGCGCCTCGATGACCTTGGGATCATCGAACTTCACCGCGTTGCCGGCGTCATTGGCCATTGCCACCCCGTTCTGGATCGCAAAGGCCTGGAACAGCCAGTACGGGAACCCGCTGGACGGAATCTGGATGCCGTATTGGGTGACCTTGCCCGAACCGTCCTTGACCGTGAGCTTCTTCGCATAGTCGGCCATCTCGGCCCAGTTCGACGGTGGCTTGTTCGGGTCCAGACCCGCAGCCTTGAACATTTCCTTGTTGTAGTACAGCACGACGGTCGAGCGCTGGAACGGTATGCCCCAGGTCTTGCCGCCGCTCTGGCTGTTGAGCATGAAGGCCTTGTAGAAGCTGCCCATCCACTTCTTGTCGTCGGCGCTCTTGGCAAAATTGTCGAACGGCACGATCGCGTCCTCGTCGATCAGCGTGAACATATCGGTCGACAACACGACCGAGGTCACCGGCGGTGTCCCTGCCTTGTGTGCGGTCAGCGCCTTGACAATGGTGTCCTGGTAGCTGCCGGCGTAGATCGGCGAGACCTTGATCGACGGGTTCTCCTTGGTGAAGTCCGCCGCCAGGCCGTCGATCGTGGCGGTGATCGCGCCACCCACGGCGACCGGGTAGAAAAATGAAATCTCGGTCTGCGCCTGCGCCGATGCGCCAACGGGCAGGCCGGCCGCGGCCAAGGCCGCCACGGCTAGCAACTGGTTGAAGCTCTTTCTGTTCATGGTATGTCTCCTGGGGTGGTTAAACAACTCTGCCGCCGGCAGCGTCGAAGAAATGTTCTTCATGGCTTGGCCATTGCAACTGCACCTGCTCACCGGCGCGCAACTCGGACTTGCCGTCGGCGCGCACGGTGATCAGCTCGGAGCCGACCGAGCAGCGCAGCACCAGATCGGAGCCCAGGTACTCGAGGCTTTTTACTTGGGCTGTGACCGATCCACCCAGCGCGATCGCCTCGGGCCGTACGCCCAGCATGGCGCTGCCATGGCCGACCTGCACGGTGCTGCCCGCAATGCAGCCCTGGTCGAGCCGGATCAGGTTCATTGCCGGCGTGCCGATAAAGCGCGCCGCAAAGATGGTGGCAGGGTGGGAGTACAACTGGCGCGGCGTGGCCGTCTGCTCGATGCGCCCCTTGTTCAGCAGCACTACCTGGTCGGCCATGCTCATCGCCTCGGCCTGGTCGTGGGTGACATAGACGACCGTCAATCCCAGGCCCAGCTGCAATTCGCGCAACTCATGGCGCATTTCCTGGCGCAGCTGGGCGTCCAGGTTGGACAGGGGTTCGTCCATCAGGCAGATCTTCGCCTGGGCGACCAGGGCGCGACCCAGCGCCACGCGCTGCTGCTGTCCGCCCGAGAGCTGGGATGGCTTGCGATCGAGCAGCTTGTCCAGGCCCAGCAGTTCAGCGGTTTCGCGCAGCCGTGTCGCACACTGCGCTTTTGGCAGCTTGCGCACCGACAGGCCGAAGCAGATGTTGTCGGCCACATTCAGGTGCGGGAACAGGGCGTAGTTCTGGAACACCATGGCAATGCCGCGCTGCGCAGGCGGCAGGGCGGTGACGTCGCGCCCGTTGACGAAGACCTGGCCGCCGGTGGCCGATTCCAGCCCGGCGATGACGCGCAGCGTGGTGGACTTGCCGCAGCCGGAGGGTCCGAGCAACACACAAAAACTGCCTTCATCGATGTCCAGCGAGATACCATCGAGTGCCTTGGTGGTTGCCCATTGTTTTGTGACGAAAACAAGTCGAATCGATGACATCGCACCAGTATATAGACGCGTTGTGACCAGAAGAAGGCGCCTTCATGACAGGTGGGCCGTAACCCGTTCGTACAATCCGCCGGCAACAAGGGAATCCATTGCAATCCCGAGCCCGATGGCGCGCGCCAACCACCAGCCGATCTGGACATCGACATGAACGCTCCCTTGCTTGCCCGTTCCCGCCGCATACGCCGCACTCCCTTCACCGACCGCGTCACAGCGGCGGGCGTCAAGGCCTACACGGTATACAACCACATGCTGCTGGCGTCGGTGTTCCGCTCGGTCGAGGAGGACTACCACCACCTGAAGTCGGCGGTGCAACTGTGGGACGTGGCCTGCGAACGCCAGATCGAGCTGCGCGGCCCGGATGCCGAACGCCTGGTCCATTCCAGGCCAGGTGTCCGGATTTCGTCGAACTATTTGACACTGTGAGCTTGCCGTCGTGCCTGCTCCGCCCAACCTCAAGAACGTTCGCCATATGAATTGCCGCATGGCAAAGTCGAGCGTGTCGATCTTGCGCCGCCGAGTATGCGCCGCGGTCCAGAACCGGACATCGTCAAGGTTCGGATGGGGACCGGAACAACGCGGCAGTTGATGACGAATCCGAATCCACCTTGCGCGGACCGACCAGGCGCTGACACTGGCGTTGGCTCAGCTCGACGCGATAGAGCAGCCGAATGTGGCGGGCAACCAGCTTGCCACTCCAGCGCAGTCGGTCGTAACCCTGCGCCTGTGGTGCCTGGCACAGGACCATCGCCAGTTCGTCAAGCTGCTGATGTGTCAAGCGGCTTTTGCGCCCGCCATGGTGGTGGTCGTGCAGGCCAGCAATGTCCGAGGTCTGAAACGCGTGGACCCAGCGTTCCACGCTGCGCGGGTCCGTGCCCAGCCACGCCGCCACCTCGTAGCAACTGCGCCCGACACTAACCAGCAGCACGGCATGCAAACGGAGCAGGTACCGCGAATGCTCCGAAAGCCGCAGCGCCGCAGCGAGTGCAGCGCGCAAGGCGCTGGCACCTGATGGTTGAAGTCTGCGCATAGCGGCGCCTCCACACCCTTGGTCAATCGCGACCCGTCAACAATTCCGTCGCTACCAGAATATCACCGTCATTCGGCACGCAATATGCTCCGCTCCCGGTGATAAGCGATCCCTTCCGGATACTGATCCCGGAGTGCCGTATTTGACCACCAACCGTCGGGAGTAGCATGATGAGCCGCAAAAACATTGCCTGGCCTACCGGAGCCGCTTTGGCATTGAGCGCATGCTTGGCCTTGCCGTCAGCCAATGCTGCGCCGGTGATCATTCCACTCGGGTCGGACTATATCGAGACGGTGCAGCCGACATTTTTCAATCCACTGGGCCCGCTCAATCCGCTGGCCGGATTGCCCATTGGGCCGGGCACGACCGACACCATCATCCAGCGCCAGGCCAACTGTGTGATCGATCTGGCGGTCAACGGATCGAACTGTTCGATTCCGATAGAAATGGTGGCCTTGTCGCTGGTCAGTACGGTCGACCCGCTGGTGCGCCTGCGCGAGACGCCGGGAAGCGTCGTGGGAACGAGCCGTAGTGGCGGCATGATGACCATTCTCAGCGACGGGTCTGGCAATGGCGGGACGTTCGATTCATTTTTTGACGTCTTTTTCGACCTCAGCCAGGACGGCGGCAATACTTGGATTCCGCAGGGCTTCAAGCAACTGGAAGCGTTTACGACGCCGTGGATCACCGTGGCAGATGCCCTGGCAATCCTTCTGGACGGTTCCGTCGTGGATTTTCAGATCGCCAATTCCAACAACTGTCCGCCTGGAGAAATCTGCAAGGAGTTTCATATCAAGCTTACCGTCGTGGAGATTGTTCCCAACGAGGCTCAGCACACCGGGCGAGCAGCACGGGTTCCCGAGCCTGCGACCTTGATCCTGGTCGGTCTCGGGCTGGTGGCACTGGCTTCGCGGCAGCGGCGACTGCCGACTGTCGCTGGCGCCTAGTTCTGTGCGACGCTCGCGTGCCCGCGGATTGGCGGGACGCGGCAGGCGAACTGGCACAACTACCCATGGCGCCGTCTGAGGTGAAATAGCGCGAACGCCAATGCACGAAAGTCATGCGCCATGCAAATGCCTGTTGCCATTGTGGCTACTGCGTGCGAGTTGCGGGGTGCGCATACGCCCGATGACGGTCGTGGTGGCCAATACGCTGACCGGCGAGTTCAGTCGCCCCAATTTGTTACGTTACCGCTGGCCCTTTGTCGAACGCCGGTTGCGGGCAGCGGCCGGTTCGCGTTGGCCGGGGGGCGAACTCGATGCGCTGGTGTGCGACTTTTAACAGGAATTCAAACCACCGTTTCCCGCACCGGACGAGGACAGCCTGGCCGGTGGCCTGTCCAATACGATCGCCGGCCGGATCGCCAACCACTTTGGTTTGCGCGGCGGTGCCTACGCCGCTGACGGCGCCTGTGCGTCGTCGCTGGTGGCGGTGGTAACGGCGTGCGACCGCCTGGCCAGTGGCGACCTGGATGGTGTGCTGGTGTGCGCGGTCGACCTGAGTCTGGATCCGTTCGAATTGGTCGGCTTTGCGCGCAACGGCGCCATGGCCCGCTCAGAGATGCGGGTGTTCGACCGGGAATCGCAGGGCTTCTGGCCTGGCGAAGGTTGTGCCTGCGTGATGCTTGCGCGCGGGGAGATGGCAGGCGAAATGGATTGGCCGGTGCTGGGCTGGATCCGTGGCGTCGGCATGTCAACCGACGGACAGGGCGGATTGACGCGTCCGATTGTGGGCGGACAACTTTTGGCCTTGCGCAGGGCATGGGCTGCGGCGGGACTTCAATCCCGCGGCAGCGGACTACTTCGAAGCACGCGGCACCGGGGCGCCGACCGGAGACCCGGTCGAGATTGCCGCGCTGGCGCAGCTTGTGCAGCACAAACAAGAGGGCTTAGGCTTCAACGCGCGATGCCCAATAGTTGGGTTTCTTGCTGTGCGGCGCAATGGCAACTACCAGTGCTTCGTGCTCAGAGGCTCGGTACACCAGACTGAATCGGAACCCCTTGACGTGAAAGGTCCGGGTATCCTTGTACGAAGGTGCGCCGCCTAGCGGATGGCGGATGGCCATCCGCGCAGCAGCCTCAACAGAGGCCTCGAACTTCCCCGCTGAGCCAGGCCTGGCCTTGGAGTAGTACGCAAGTTCCCTGATGAGTTCGATCTCTGCCGCTGGAAGAAAGCGAACCTTCATCCCGCAAGTAACTTCCGAGCCTTGGCAAATACGATCTCCGCGTCTATTGCCTGAACCTCACCTCGGTCGTATTCGGCTAGGCGCTTCTCAATCTCAGCTTCCCATGCTGGATCGAGGGAGGCCGAGGCACTCTCGTTCAAGGACTCCAGCAGGCCATCGACAACGCGTTCGCGCTCTTCCGGGAGCAGCAAACGCCCTTTCTGAACCAGATCGGTGACTTGATCATGCATGGCAACTCCTTCGCAGGCAGCCAGTGTACGCCGGAGGCCAAGGGATCAGGTGTCTTTGAGCCGTAGTGGCGGCATGATGACCATGTTCAGTGACGGCTCGGGCACCGGCGGCACTTTTGATTCGTTCTTCGACATCTTCATGGAAGTCAGCATGAACAACGGGATCACGTTCACGCCATTCGATTTGAAACCTGGCACTGCAATCATCGATCCGTTGCATTTGGTGTCAACAGGCGCGAAGTGGACGACGATCGAGCAGGGGTTGTTGGTCGACGGCCTGCTCGGCGACCAGAATGCAAACCGCCACCCCCAAAAGAGCCAGAGCGATGCGCGCCAGTTCATGTCCCAGGTCGATGGTGGCAATGGACATTCCGGCAAGCGCGGCGCCGATCTGCATTTCGGCCTGGGTCCGGTTGCGCCGGGCACCGGCGCCGAGGTGACGGTGCGCTGGGTTTCATCCGGCTCGGGCCAGCGCACACAGCGTTTTGCGCTGCCTGCGCTGGGGCAGCATTACGTGGTGTTGTTGCCACCGTGAGGGGGACGAGTCCATGCCATTGCGTCAATTCATGCAGCCGATGCTGGCAAAGCCCGGTGTGTTCCCGTTTGCGGTCGCCATCACCGTACTCAACCTGCTGGGTCATCTGTGGCTGGGCTTCGAGCAGGCCTGGCTGGTTCCGCTAGTAGCCGTAGGTACGGCCTATCTGTGCGAACTGGGCACTGAACTGGCCATCAGCGGATGGGCAAAGGCCCGGTTCCGCGGAGGTGTGGCGCGTTGCCTGGCTTTTTTGTTGCCGGCGCACATCACCGGTCTGGCCGTGGGGATGCTGCTTTACACCAACCAGCGCTTCCTGGTCGTCGCATTTGCGGTCGCGGTGGCGATCTTCTCCAAGGTGCTGATGCGGGTTCCGGCACCCAATGCTGCCGCTGGCGCCACAACCCACTTCATGAACCCGTCTAACCTGGGCATTGCCCTGACCCTGTTGTTGTTCAGCGACTGGGTCGGCGTGGCCCAGCCCTACCAGTTCACCAAAAACGTCACTGGCGCGCTTGACTGGATCTTGCCGCTGATGATCGTTGGCAGCGGCTCATTCTTGAACTGGCGTGCCACCAAGCGGATCGCGCTGGTGTTGGCCTGGCTGGCTGGGTTTGTCTTGCAGGCGACCCTGCGCTGGTGGCTGTCACCGCAGGATATCTGGACCCTGCTGTCGCCCATGACCGGAATGGCCTTTGTGTTGTTCACTTTCTACATGATCAGCGACCCGATGACTACGCCGCGCAGCATGCGCAGTCAGATCGCCTTTGGGCTCGCGACGGCAGCGCTGTATGGTTTGTTGACCCATGCCGGCATCGTATTCGGACTGTTTTTCTCGCTGTGCCTCGTTTGTGGCGTTCGCGGCGTGTGGTTGTGGATTGGCGCGCGTCACTTGCGTTTCGGTGCAGCGTCACGCCCGGTGCACGCTGGCATGGCTGCGCCCAAGTGACGATGGCGCGCCAATGGCGCCTGATCCGTTCGGGGCGCCGTCAGCACCCTGGCGCTACCGATGTCGCCGGTCTGGGCGGGCCGGCAGCGCTGGCGCGCGGCACTATTTAAGACTACCCGACAAAAATTGTGCCAGCCGCTCGCTCTTGGGCTGCGTCAGCACTTCACCGGGTACGCCCTGTTCCTCGATCCGTCCCTGGTGCAGGAAGATCAGGTGGTTGGCGACCTCGCGCGCAAAACCCATCTCGTGCGTGACCACGACCATGGTGCGTCCTTCGTCGGCCAGCGTGCGCATGACCTTGAGCACCTCCGTCACCAATTCGGGGTCGAGTGCACTGGTGGGCTCGTCGAACAGCATCACCTCGGGCTCCATCGCCAGCGAACGGGCGATCGCGACCCGCTGTTGCTGGCCGCCGCTCATGTGCGCCGGGTAGCGGTCTTCCATGTTGGGCAAATCGACCAGGGCCAGGTATTTGCGCGCCCGCGCCACCGCCTCGTCCTTGGAGATTTTCATCACATGCACCGGCGCCTCGATGATGTTCTGCATCACCGTCAAGTGCGCCCACAGGTTGAAGTGCTGGAACACCATGGCCAGCTTGGTGCGCAGGCGCTGCAGCTGGCGCGCGTCGGTGGCATGCAGCAGACCAGTCTTGTCGGCGGCCAGCGCGAGCTCTTCGCCGGCCACGATGATGCGGCCCTGGTTCGGTTTCTCCAACAGGTTGATGCAGCGCAGAAACGTGCTTTTGCCGGATCCGGAGCTGCCGATGATACTGATCACATCGCCGCCTCGAGCCTCCAGCGAGACACCCTTGAGCACCTCGTTGGCGCCGAACCGCTTGTGGATGTCCAGGGCCTGGAGTTTGAGCGTCGTGTCGTTCATGGCGGTGGTCTCGGGCGGGTTTGCAAGGGCTGGTGTCGTTCAGGCACCGAGCAGATCGCCGGTGCGAAACGGCACGCTGCCGGCAATGTTGGCCAGGTCGTCGCCCGGCAGGGCGTAGCGTTCGTCGGTACGGGCATACATGACGCCGGCGACTTCGGCGTGCACCGTGTGTGTGGTGTTGGCTATCGGATCGATGATCTCGGCCACCGGGTCGCCCACGCGCAGGGTGTCACCGGGCCGGGCTGCGAACACGATCAGGCCGGCAACGCTTGCCTTGACGGTTTGCGATCCTGCCAGCGGGGTGGGGCTGCAGGCCGGTTCCGGCAGCGGCGGAACCGCACCGCCGATAACGCCGGCATGCTGCAGGAAACCGAAGATCGCGGTCGCATCGTCGCGCGCCAGGCCGTGCTCGACCTGTGCCTCGCCACGCAGTTCGACCGTGGCGCTGGCGCAGGCTTGCGGGATCGGGCATGCTGGCATGGAGGGGTCGGCGCGCAGCTTGTCGGCCAGCTTCCACCACAGTGCGGAAAAGCACTCGTCGAAGGATACCCCACCGGTGGCGTTGGCCAGCAGCACGGACCGGGCCCTGAGCAGGCGCGCCAGTGGCTCGATCTGGGGCCAGCAGGGTGTTTCGGTATACAGGTGCAATACGGCTTCGCAGTCGCAGTGCAGGTCCAGCACGATGTCGGCATCATGCGCCAGCGTGACCAGGATTTTGCGCAGGCTATGCAGGGCGTTGGCAGGCTGCCACTGCGCCAGATGTGATTCAACCGCCGCGCGCACGACGGCCAGGTTGTGCTGCGGGTCAGCGCTCAGGAGCGGCTTGACGGCATCGAACACTGCGCTGGCCAACTCCGGGTAGTGGCGGTTGAAGTTCTCCGAACTGCCCAGCTCGAACCGACCCATGGCCCGATGGTCCAACCGCTGCGCCAGCCCGATCGGATTGGCCACCGGCACCAGTACCACCTCACCGTGCAGCAGCCCATTGCGCTCGGCCGCCTCGAGCAACGCGCGCAGGTGGTGGGCGGCAAGCATTCCCGGTAGCTCCCCCGCATGCAGACTGGCCTGGATGTACGCCTTGCGCCCGCTGCCGGCGGCCCCGAAATGCAGGCTGGTGACGCCGGTCTGGCGGCCCAGGCTCTGGTGCTCAAGGGGGTGGTCGATGCGGCGCATGGTCTGTGGCGCGCGCGCTCAGTGTCGGCGCGGTGCCAGATGGGCCAGGAAGTGTCGTTCGGCGAGCTTGAACAGCCCGATCAGGCAGAACGTCGCGCACAGGTAGATGGCGGCGGCGGCCAGATAGGCCTCGAACGGAAGGTAGAAGTCGGAGTAAATGCGGCTGGCTGCGGCGGTGACGTCCAGCAGGCCTGGCACGGCGCTGGCCAGACTGGTACTGTGCAACATCATCACCACCTCGTTGCTGTAGGCCGGCAGTGTGCGGCGCATGGCGCTGGGCAGCACGATGCGCAGCATCACGCCGACACGGCTCATGCCGAACGCTTGTGCAGATTCAATCTCGCCGGCGTTGGTCTCGCGAATGGCGCCCGCCAGCATCTCGGCGGTATAGCCGGCAGTGTTCAGGCTGAATGCCAGCAGCCCGCAAAAGGCCGGGTCCTTGAAGTGCGTCCAGGGCCAGGTGTCGTCCCAGCGCGCCTGGATCCATTCCAGCTGGCCCAGGCCGTAATAGATCATGTAGACCTGGATCAGCAGCGGCGTGCCGCGAATCACGAAGGTGTACGCGCCGACGAGGCGCCGCAGCCATGGCCAGGGTCCGGTGAGCGCCAACGCGAACAGCAGCGCCAGCACCGCGCCGACCAGCAGCGACGAGGTCAGCAGCCACAACGTCGTGACGATACCTTCGCCATACAGGGCCAGGCTCTCGGGCCGGAAGATGACTTCCCAGTCCATCTACAGTTCAGCCCGTTGGGTGCCCAGGCTGTAGCGGGCGTTCAGGCGCCGCAACACACTCAGGGACGCCCAGGTGTAGAGCAGGAACAGCGCTGCCGTGAACAGGAAAAACGCGAACGGCGAGCGGGTTGCCGCGCTGGCCTGCTTGGCCAGGTAGGTCATCTCCTGCAGCCCGATCAGGCTGATCAGCGCCGTGGCCTTGATCAGCACCAGCCAGTTGTTGGTAAACCCCGGCAGCGCATAGCGCACCAACTGGGGCAGCGTGATGCGCAGGAAGGCCTGCAGCGGGCGCATGCCGAAAGCTGCCGCCGCCTCGAACTGGCCGCGCGGAATCGACAGGATGGCGCCGCGGAAAGTTTCCGTCATATAGGCGCCGTAGATGAATCCCAGGGTCAGCACGCCGGCGCTGAACGGCTCGATGTCCAGCGTTGCGCCGGTGCCCGAGAGTTCGAGCAGGTGGTTGATGCCGATGCTGCCGCCGTAGAACACCAGCAGCATCAGTACCAGCTCGGGAATGCCGCGGATGATGGTGGTGTAGACGGTGGCCAACACCACCAGCAGCTTGTTGCCCGATAGCTTGGCTGCCGCACCCATCAGCCCCAGTGCAATGGACACCGCCAGCGCCGCCAGTGAAACCGCTACCGTCAGCACTGCGCCGTTCAGGATGGACCAGTAGTACTCGGACAAGACTGCTCTGGGTTGGAGTTGCGGGTCAGGCCGAGGCCCAGGCCGCGCGGGTCTGGACCAAGGCCATCGGAACGGCCGGGCGGATCAACTGCCGTAGACGTCGATCTTGAAGTATTTGTCGTTGATTTTCTTGTAGCTGCCGCTGGCACGAATGGCCTTGATGGCGCCATTGAGTTCGGTCTTCAAGGCGGCCTGGCCCTTGCGAATGGCAAAGCCGGCGCCGGTGCCGAAGTACTTGGGGACGAACAGTTCGGGGCCGACCAGCACATAGTCCTTGCCTTCGGGCTTGCTCAGGAAACCGCCGGTGACTTCGAGCACATCGGCCACGGTGCCGTCCAGGCGGCCGGACTTGATGTCCAGGTAGACCTGGTCCTGCGCCTCATAGGGCGTGACGACGACGCCAACCTTCTTGAGTTCGCCGTTGGCGTATTTCTCTTGCGTGCTGCCCTTGAGCACGCCGATCTTCTTGCCCTTGAGCGATGCCACGCCGTCGAACTTGACGTCTTTCTTGACGATAATCTTGCTCGGCGTGTTGTAGTACTTGTCGGTGAAGTCAACCACCTTGAGCCGGTCTGCCGTGATCGACATCGAGCTGATGATCACGTCGTATTTCTTGGCCTGCAGGCCGGGGATCATGCTGTCCCACACCTGCTCGACAAATACGCACTTGCGCTTGAGGTGTTCGCAGACGGCGTTGGCGATGTCCACGTCGAAACCGGTCGGCTTGCCGTCGGCGGTCTTGAAGGTGAAGGGCTCGTAGGTCGGATCGATTGCGACCTTGAGTTCCTTGTCTTGGGCCGACACGGTGAATGCGACAGCGCCCAAAGCGAGCGCCAGGATAATTTTTTTCATGGGACTTCCTGAATAGGGTGGCCCAAGCTATTGCCCGGGGCCGGGTTGAGACAGCGCCTGATTCTAGGTCTGGACAGGACGGTTTCAGGTCAGTGTTTGCCCTTGTAAATGGTCCGGTCAAGGGTAAAACCTTACACTCGTCGCCTCCCCCGGATCCTTATGAACGCTCCTGTCGACGTTTCCTTTTTTGCGCGCGCCGCAAAACCGCTGACCAGTTACCGCACGTACTGGGCGGCGCGTTTCGGAACGGCCCGCTTCCTGCCGATGAGCCGGGTCGAGATGGATGCCTTGGGATGGGATAGTTGCGACATCGTCTTGGTCACTGGCGACGCTTATGTCGACCATCCCAGCTTCGGCATGGCGGTGATCGGACGTACGCTGGAAGCCCAGGGCTTTCGCGTCGGCATCATCGCCCAGCCCGACTGGCACAGCGCCGACGCCTTCAAGTCCCTTGGCAAACCGAACCTGTTCTGGGGCGTGACCGCCGGCAACATGGATTCGATGATCAACCGCTATACCGCAGACCGCAAGATCCGCAGCGACGACGCCTATACCCCCGGCGATGTCGGCGGCAAGCGGCCCGACCGCGCCGCCATTGTCTACAGCCAGCGCTGCCGCGAAGCCTACAAGGACGTGCCGATCGTGCTCGGCGGCATCGAAGGCAGCCTGCGCCGGATCGCCCACTACGACTATTGGTCCGACAAGGTGCGCCGCTCCATCGTGGTGGACGCGAAATGCGATGTGCTCCTGTATGGCAACGCCGAGCGGGCGATCGTCGATATCGCCCACCGCCTGGCAGCGCGCGAACCGGTGCAGTCCATCACCGACATACGCGGCACCGCGTTCGTGCGCCGGCCCGACGATGCGTCGGGCAGGGGTTGGTTCGAGATCGACTCCACCCGGGTCGATGCGCCGGGGCGGATCGAGGCGCATGTCAACCCCTACATGACGACGTCCGAGCAGGCTGCGGGGCAGGGTACGACCTGCGCCAAGGAGGACCAGGCCGCCGATGGCACTTCGGCGGGCGCGGCCAATCCTGCGTTCCAGCCCCTGACCTTCATGCCGAATCCGGCCCAAAAGGCCAAGCTCAAGGTGCCGCCACGCGAGCGTTCGGTGATCCGCCTGCCGAGTTACGAGCAGGTCCGCGCCGACCCGGTGTTGTATGCCCATGCCAACCGGGTGCTGCACCTGGAGACCAACCCCGGCAATGCGCGCGCGTTGGTGCAGGCCCACGGCGAGGGCGCCACCGCACGCGACGTATGGATCAACCCGCCGCCGATCCCGCTGACCACGGCCGAGATGGACCTCGTGTTCGACCTGCCGTATGCGCGTTCGCCGCATCCGCGCTATGCCGACGAGCAGGGCGGGCATGACGGCGCGACCAAGATCCCGGCCTGGGAGATGATCCGTTTCAGCGTCAACATCATGCGCGGCTGTTTTGGCGGCTGCACCTTCTGCTCGATCACCGAACACGAAGGCCGCATCATCCAGAGCCGTTCCGAGGACTCGGTGATTCGTGAGGTCGAAGCCATCCGCGATTCGGTCAAGGGCTTCACCGGAACCATCTCCGACCTCGGCGGCCCGACCGCCAACATGTACCGCATCGGCTGCAAGAGCCCCGAGATCGAATCGGCCTGCCGCAAACCCAGTTGCGTCTATCCCGGTATCTGCAGCAACCTCAACACCGACCATTCGGCGCTGATCCATATGTACCGCCGCGCGCGCGCGCTGAAGGGTGTGAAGAAGATTCTGATCAGTTCGGGGCTGCGCTACGACCTGGCGGTGCAGTCGCCCGAATACGTCAAGGAACTGGTCATGCACCATGTGGGTGGTTACCTGAAGATTGCGCCCGAACACACCGAACAGGGGCCGCTGACCAAGATGATGAAGCCCGGCATCGGCAGCTACGACAAGTTCAAGCAACTGTTCGAGAAGTTCAGTGCGCAGGCCGGCAAGAAGCAGTATCTGATCCCGTATTTCATCGCCGCCCACCCTGGCACCAGCGACCAAGACATGATGCACCTGGCCCTGTGGCTCAAGAAGAACGGCTTTCGCGCCGACCAGGTGCAAAATTTCTATCCCAGCCCGATGGCCACCGCGACCGCGATGTATCACAGCAACCGCAATCCGCTGCGCCGGGTCACGCGCGACAGCGAGACGGTCGACATTGTGCGCGGCGACAAGCGCCGGCGCCTGCACAAGGCGTTCCTGCGTTACCACGATGCCAACAACTGGCCGCTGCTGCGCGAGGCGCTCAAGACCATGGGCCGGTCCGACCTGATCGGCAATAGCAAGCACCATCTGATCCCGACCTTCCAGCCGTTGACGGATGGCAACTACACCAGCGCGCGCAAGAAGAACTCCACGGTTGCGCCGGCCGGGCCTGCGCGGCCGATCAAGGGTCGCGTGCTGACCCAGCACACGGGTCTGCCGCCAAGGGAGAGCGGCGGCGCGAAACCGGCGCGCCGGCTGCCATCGTGACGTAGCTGGGCTGTCCCACCCCGCCTGCAAGCCGTTGCGAAACCGGCCGCTCAGGCCGCGCCCACAGCCCGAACCTGTTCCAGCAATTCTTCAATGTAGCCGTCGTCGATTTCCAGCGTTGCCAGTTGCGCCGCCAGACTTTCGAGGTAGCCGCGATTCGAACCGAGCGGACCGGACGCATTGGCGACGGTGGCAGCCGTATCGCACAGCGGCAACTCTCCGACGTACTCCGGGTGCGAACAGTTGGCGGCAAATACCAGGGCCTCGATCTCGCCCTGCGGCGTCGCCACGGAGCGCATCTCGGGCGCGTAGCCGCCGCGAATCATTTCGCGGCGCCACAGGATCGTGCTTTCCGCGTCGGCCAGATCGGCCGGGATGCGAAACACCAAACCGGTGCAGCCGCCGGCCTGGGGCACCAGCGTCAGCATCAGGGCCGGGCACTCCGGCGTACCGCGGCCTCCGGTTATCCTGTAGCTGAATCGGCGCTGGTAGCCCTCGAGCCGCGCCAGGCGCACTTCCGAGAAGTGGACTCCGGGGTCCCACATCAGGGATCCGTATGCATAGACCCACAGGTCGTCGTTGTGGTTGCGGCGCCCGAGGATCGCGTGGCGCGTCGCCTCGCGCTCATGGTCGGCAAGACGCCAGTTTTCCGGCTGGCCGGCATCGCGCGCACGCTGGTCCCATACCGCCAGGCGCTGGGGCGTCATGCGCAATTCCGATGTCTCGCAGGGCGTGAGCCGGTCACGCAAATGGGGAAGATGGGCGAACGGGTTCAAGGTCGCTGTCGCAGGTTCACCGGAAGCAGGATGCGAGGCATGATGGCCACTATAGCCCACATGCGCAAGGGTCTGCATGTCACGATGTTGCGGCAGGGCCACGCCGTAACAATAGACGCTCCAGGGCATTGAGCGTTTCGTAGCTCTCGGCGAAATCGGCGAACAACGCGTCGTAGTCCGGCGGCGCTGCCTTGCCGCGCCAATCGCGGTGAAACTGGTCGAAGATGTCGCCGAAACTGCGTTTGCCATCGATCAGGCGCAGGATCTGTGGCCCGTAACGCCCTGGATTGACGGTCATGACGACACCCGAATGCTGGTGCCGCAACACGAATGGCTGGCCGCGGTTGCCGCCAAACACCTGCGCCGCCACCTCGCCATCGAGCGGCTCGTGGTAGTAGAACGGCACATACTGCGCGTCGCCGTAGGGCGCGGTGCAGTCGGCGCCGGCGCTCGCATAGAAAGAGTGCGTCGTGATCGTGCCGCCCATCAGTTCTGCCATCTCGTACTGCTGGCGGCGCGGCAGCTCGCGGATCGCATGCGCCATGCCAGGCGGCTTGCTGCCCAGCACCATGTGCGGCAGGTAGGGCGAACGGCCGCGCTGCACGTCGGTGAATTCCAGGTGCATGCCATGCCCGCGGGTTGCGTCCGTGCCCGGTCCCAGCCAGTCGAACAGTTCACCGACCGAATACGAGCGGTCCTGCGAATGCAGCAGCAGGTCGTAGATGCCGGCGTCACCGCCTTTGTGATCGTTGACCAGGTCTTCGCCGCGCCGGAACCAGTTGCTCGCCGGCAGGCTCGCCAGCAGGTCGCGGGTATTGGCGATCCGGCGCTGCGCGTTCGGCTCGGCGCCGTTGACCAGCCGCATCAGCGCCTGCATTTGGTAGACCCCGGTACGGCCGGTCGTCGCATACACCATCAGCCCCATCGCGCCGTCTGCCTTAAGCACGCTGCGCAGGGCCCGTATGCCGGCGTCCGGGTCGGCCAGGTGGTGCAGGACGCCGCTGCAGTTGATGTAGTCGAACGGCGCCAGGCCCAGCGCAGGCAGATTGAGCAGCGAGTCGCTGATCCAGCTGACATTGTCCAGACCCCGGATCCGGGCCCGCTCCCGCGCAATCGCCATGCTGGCCTCACTCATGTCCAGCTGCACCACATGGGCATCGGTGTCGCGCAACTGCTCGGCCAGAAATATCGTCGCATCGCCGGTCCCACCGCCGGCGACGAGTGCCCGGAATCCGGACGCAAAAGACTGTTTTCCGGCAAAGCAGTAGTGGTTGATCATCGGCAGGTCTTCCAGCCAGGTGCGGGCCAGTCGCTGGTTTTCATCCTGCGGGTTGCGCGCTGGATACGGCAACATCTCGTACTGGTTCCTGACGTCTGGCAGGTAATTTGCGGAGTCGGTCATGGAGATCATGTCTGAAGGCACGCAGGTAGGCCGGCAGGAGGGCGGGTGGCGTCGACAACCGATTGTCGCGCGGCCCGATAGACTGGGCGCACCCGGTCCGCCGCGCGAGGGCGCAGTGGCCGCTTTGTCGCCAGGCCCGGCTCGGGCCGTCTACGGAGCAACGCCATGTGGCTGCGCAACTGCTGATATGTGATCGCCTGGGACCATGAAGTCCCGCTGGCTGAATCGGGTGACTTGTTCACTCGTACCGTGCTGGGCGAACCGATCCTGCTGCTGCGCACCGGCGCTGGCCGATTCGCAGCGCTGGAGGACCGGTGTTGCCACCGGCTGGCGCCGCTGTCCAAGGGGCGGCGCGAGGGGGATTGTGTACGCTGCGACAACTTGCTGGACTTTTCGCACCTGAGTTACGTGCATGACAAGACGTTCGGCGGCAGCACGGCCATCGCGCAGGCGGTTCCCGCCATCACCATGATCGACGGGCCGGGGCAGCAGGGCATTCGGGTCATACGCCGTGTGCCCAATGTGCCGCCGCCTCCGTTCTACCTGAAGATGCGTTCCTTCGATTCGGCACTGGTTCAGTTCCGGCACCTGCTGGCGCAGCGTGTGGCCGCCGAGTCGGACTCGGCCTGAATCGGGTCCGCCGCCGTCTTCAGTCAGGCCGGCGGTGCGCCACTGGCCGTCGCAATGGCATATTGGGGTGCCCCTTGCGTGTGGGGTGCCGCCATGCCCGCTGCCATCCCCCGCGCGCCCGCGAAACCGACCAGCATGCGGGCACCCAACCGCTTGCTGTAGCCGAGCCCAAACTCCATAACTCCCGCCAGCCCGAGCGAAGCGTGCGGTACCGCACTGCGGCTGCGCACCTCGAGACCTGGCTCGTACTCTGCAGCGCTGGCCAGTTCGATGTCCAGGGTGGCAAAGTGGGGGTTGTTTTGCGAAGTCTTGCGCTGCCAGGACTGGTTCGATCACTTGATCTCGCCTGCTACTTCATGGGTGCTGCCTGGCGACATGCATCACGGCCAGGGCGGTGACGGTGGTGCCGGTTTGCTTGAGCAGCACGACGTAGTTGGGGTGGGCGACCAGTTCCATGGTTCCAGCCACGCGGCCGCGGCGGCGCGGAAAGTTGGGGTCGGCAAGCTTGTCGACCTGTTGGTGAATATGCATTTCCAGCCCCAGTGCCGCGTCTGGGTTGTCCTGTGCGATGTGAAAAACGATGTCGTCCAAGTCAAAGTGAAACTGATCCGTCTTGGTGACCTTGAGCATGGCCAATCACGTTGTGCTGGGTTCACGCAGCGCCAACACCCGCGCGCGCAAAGCTGCCCGGCGTGCCTTCCCCTCCTGCGCACTCAGCACGCGGTTGCTGCCGTCTTTCAGACCATCCAGCGCCGCCTTCGCCTTGGCGCGAAACCAGCGGTCGTAATCCGCATCCGCCTGCGCGGCCTCGTGCGCCGCCTTGAGCGCCGCACTGCGATCCGGGCGCGCAGTCTTCTCCAGGGCGCGGTCTTCCGGTCGCCATTGGGCGGCGTCAACGCGGCATTCATTCAAGCCGATGCCACGCAGCACTTGAAGCGCTTTGCGGGGGTCGGCAAAACGGCGCGGTTGCAGGCGTGATGTGACCATGATCGCGTCACCGCGCTGGGTCTGCACGTTCACCACAAAAGCCCCACCGTCGCCGCGCAAGGTGATGCCGGTGACACCGCCGGCCAGCGTGGCTGCCTTGAGTTGTTCGAGGTTCATGGTTTGCATGGCGGTCTGTCTTTATGAAGGCGGCGGGGCATCGGCCGGACGCAGCGGGGACGAGCTGCCATTTTAACTATTTCGTGTAGATCAAACAATAATTATCTGGTCTACATTCTTTTGTCAGGTTGCATTTGACAACGCTCTCACAAGAAAAGGCCGGGCCGCTCCCAAGTTTTCTTGCACCCCCTCGGGAGGCCTGGCGAAGCCAGGGTTGGGGGCGCTCTCAAGCTCGTTCATCTCAGTTGCTCCACCACGCGGCGCGCGACCCACGACGCACGAAACCCGGACGCGCTGTAGCGGTCCGTCTTCGGCTCTGTGCGGACCGACGTTGATGGGTTTGATCCGGCGTTGTGCGCAGGCCGCGTTTTTGCACGCAGGCTGCGAAGGCCCGTGGGACCAACGCGCTGTGCTTCACTGTGGCGGTCGGGCGCTGAACGCGCCGACTGCCTTGCGGTGCTCGGTCTTGCGCCCGCATCGCGCAACGCACTGCGCGCCCTGCGGGCGCTGCGTTCAGACAGGCGTGATGAGAATGATGACGAACGCGCTTCGCGCTGGGCGCAAACCCTGCGCTCCTCAGCGCCACAGAGGCGCGCAGCGCGTGGGCCCCACGGGCCTTCGCAGCCGGGCCTCTGGTTGGCGCAGCGTTAGGCAGGGGCCCGGGCCTCGGACTCCGGCGCACCGAACACCACAGGCCCAGCGT
>JAYUQC010000128.1:0-31075 GCA_043759735.1 Rhodoferax sp. | reverse complement strand
GATTTTTGGGAGGGTGCAAAAGAGTATAATACGTTTGTAACATTCAACGGGCGAGGATTTGATATTCCTTTTCTCAATCTGCGTTCGGCAATTCATGGGCGCCCGTGACAAGGCTGTGGATGGACCTGACCCAGCAGCTCATCGGCTTCCCGCGCCACCTGAGCCAGCACCCCGGCGGCTTCGTCATCGCGCGCGAGAATATGGCGCAGCTGGTGCCGGTCGAGAACGCCAGCATGGCCGACCGCAGCGTGATCCAGTGGGACAAGGACGACCTGCAGGCGCTCGGCCTGATGAAGGTCGACATCCTGGCGCTCGGCATGCTGAGCGCGATCCGCCGTTCGCTCGAATTCATCTCGCAGAAGACCGGCAAGCCGTTCGAGCTGCACGAAGTGCCCGACAAGGACGAGGCCACCTTCGCGATGGCGTGCGCCGCCGATACGGTGGGCGTCTTCCAGATCGAAAGCCGGGCCCAGATGAGCATGCTGCCGCGGCTCAGACCCCGTTGTTTTTACGACCTGGTGATCGAGGTCGCGATCGTGCGCCCGGGCCCGATCCAGGGTGGCATGGTGCATCCGTATCTGAAGCGCCGCCAGGGGCTGGAACCGGTCGATTTCCCGGGACCGGGGTTGCGCGAGGCACTCGGGCGCACGCTCGGCGTGCCGATCTTCCAGGAACAGGTGATGCAGGTCGCGATGCTGGCCGCCGGTTTCAGCGCCGGCGAATCGGACGACCTGCGCCGCTCCATGGCGGCCTGGAAACGCAAGGGCGGGGTGCACAAGTTCTACGACCGCATGGTCAACGGAATGGTCGCCAATGGCTACACCGAGGAGTTTGCGCAAGGCATCTTCAAGCAGATCGAGGGTTTCGGTGAATACGGTTTTCCCGAAAGCCATGCCGCCAGTTTTGCGCTGCTGGTGTATGTGAGCTGCTGGCTCAAGCACCATGAGCCGGCCTGTTTCCTGGCCGCGATGCTCAACTCGCAGCCGCTGGGCTTTTATGGCCCCTCGCAGCTGGTGCAGGACGCCAGGCGCCATGGTGTCGAGGTGCGTGCGGTCGATGTGATGTGCAGTGACTGGGATTGCACGCTGGAGGATGTTGGCACGTCCGGGGAAGAGGGTGTGCACGAGCCGGTGCGGTTGGAAAAGGTGGCGCAGGAAGCGGCAGCGCAGCAAGAGAGAAAATCGGAATCTGACCCCGATTTAAATCCTGCCGTCCGCCTGGGCTTGCGCATGGTTGCCGGGCTGAGCTCTGCGGCTGCCGAACGCATCGTCGCAGCCCGCTTCGATGCCCCCTTCACCAGCACCGAAGACCTTGCCCTGCGCACCGAACTCGACCAGGGTGACCTCAAGGCGCTGGCCAGTGCCGATGCCTTGCATGCCTTGTCGGGCCACCGGCGCCAGCAGGTCTGGGATGCATCGGCGCTCAAGCCGGCGCCGCCGTTGCTCAAGGCTGTTCCGGTAGCAGAGGACTGGCTGGAATTGCCCCCCGCCGTCGAAGGCGAGGAAGTGGTGTTCGACTACGCGTCCACCGGCCTGTCGCTGCGCCGCCATCCGGTGGCGCTGCTGCGCGAGCAGCTGGCGAAGATGAACCTGCTCACCGCCGCGCAGATGCGCGATCTGCCCGATGGCCGCCTGGTGCGCGCCTGCGGCCTGGTGGTGATGCGCCAGCAGCCGCAGACCGCCAAGGGCGTGGTGTTCGTGACGCTCGAGGACGAGACTGGCAGCGTCAATGTGATTGTCTGGAAAAGCCTGCGCGAGCAGCAGCGCAATGAACTGCTGCATGCACGGTTGATGGCGGTCTACGGTGTCTGGCAGCGCGATGCCGAGACCGGTGGCGAAGTGCGGCACCTGATCGCCAAGCGGCTCAAGGACCTGACGCCATTGCTCGGCGCGCTGACAACACGCAGCCGGGAGTTTCATTGACGCAAGGCGCAGACCCGACCGCAAGCGGGCCTGGCCGCGCCTGCCGTCTGCAGTCCGCGCGGCAGCAGTTGCAGGCATCCGTTGCCGACGCCGGCGATCGCATCCTGACCTGCGTGGCGGACCTGCAGTCGCCCGATCAGGCGGCATCGGCGCTGGCTCAGGCACGGACACACTGGGGCCGGGTCGACGTGCTGGTCAACTCCGCCAGTGGCGCACAACGCGCGCCTCCTGCCGATCTCGACGCGCAAGCGTGGCGCGACGCGATGAACGCCAAGTTCTTCACCGGAGTCGTGCTGACGATGGATGGCGGCTGCACCCCCATGGTGGTGTGACCATCAACTCGAGCGCCGGTCCTCGAACGCTGCGCGTGCACATTGCGCAGCGCGATCGACTTCGGCGCTAGAAATGCGACAACAGCCGGCCAAAGCCCTGTAACTTGTCGGTGATGCCGACCGCCCGCAACGCATGCCAGTAGGTTGCGGTGTTGATCGCGATCACGGGCTTGCCCAGGAACAGCTCGGCCGCTGCGGCCATACGCACCATCGACAGGTTGGTACCGACCTGTACCAGGGCGTCGACATCGTCGCCATCGAGCTGCTTCAATGCCTGACGGCAGATGTCGTCGGTCGTCGAGGCGATCTCGACCGGGCTGGGCCGGCGCAGACACAGCTCACGCACCACGGTGAACCCGCAGTCTTCATAAAAGCGCCGTACCTCTGCATTGGCGACCGGAAAATAGGGCGACAGGAAGGCTATCCGTCGCGCGCCGTAGGCACGCAGAGCCGCTTCGGTGGCAAACGAGCCACACGAAACGCCCACTCCGGCGCGGTCCTGCATCTGGGCCAGGTATTTTTCCGCGCCGGGGCGGCCATCCCAGAAAGTCGCAGCCGACATGCCCATCACCAGGTACTGCATCTCACAGCTCTTGAGCACGTCGACCGCCGCCAGGGTGTTGCCCTGGATGTTGGCCACCAATTTCAGGAAATCGTCGTCGCCGTTGACGGGATCGTTGGGAATGATGATACGGCTGTAGTGGTTGGTAACGCCGACCGGTCGCATGTCGTCAAAATCGGGTTGAACGATGGTGTTTGTTGACGGCCCCAGCGCGCCGAATTTCATGCGGTATCCGAGATGGTCCATGCTCAACCCTTGTGCAAAGCCTGGATAACCGCGTCGCGGGTCAGCAGGTCGGCGTATTTCTGACGCATGTCGAACAGGTTGGCCACGTGCGGTTCCAGTGCGCGGTCGCCGACGCAGTCTTCCACCACGATGGTACGGAAGTTGTGCTGCATGGCGTCGACCACGCTTGCGCGCACGCAGCCGCTGGTGGTGCACCCGACAATGACTGCGGTATCCACACCCCGCAGGCGCAGCCATTCGGCCAGCCCGGTGCAAAAAAACGCGGACGCCGAGGTCTTGCGCACAATGTGTTCACCCGCCGCCGGCGTAAGTTCGGTCACGATCTGCGATGCATGAGCGGTTTCCGTCAACCTGGCCAGCGGCGGCACCTTGAGGCAGAACACGTTGGTGTCCGAGCCGTCATCCGCGAACACCACGCGGCTATGGGCCACGGGCAGCCCGGCCGCTCGAAACGCTGCCAGCAGCGGGCGCGTGGACTGCACCGCCGCCGCAATGTGTGGGCCGCCGAATTGCGCCGCGTCGACGAAGCTGTTGACGAAGTCGACTAGCACCAGGCCGCAGCGCGCGCCCAAGCCCGACGCATTGCCAAGGTTCTGCCTGCGGTAGATGTCTTCAGTCGTCATGCCGTCTCCTCACAAGAAAACGCCGGGCCGCTCCCAAGTTTTCTGGCACCCCCTCGGGGGGCCTGGCGAAGCCAGGGCTGGGGGCACTCATGTGCATCGTCCTTCAGGCGATCGATGCTGCGCGTTCCAGCGCGTCGATCATCGATGTCTTGCGCAAGTAGTCGGTCGACGCGGCTGGATCGGCGGCGATTGCGCGCAGGGCCTCATGCGTCTTGCGTCGCGCCACCGGATCGCGTTCCTCGATCGTCATTTTGTTGCGCGCGGTGTTGGCGTTGATGTATTCGATCGCGACCGCTCGGCGCTGGCGTTCGTACCGGTCCAGCAGCGCCGTGTCGGCCCCGTGCAGCAGGATGTCGACAAGCTTGTCGGAAAGGTTGAACGCATCCTGCACCCCGCCGTTCATCCCCATGCCGCCGAGAGGATTGTTGATATGTGCGGCGTCGCCCGCCAGGATCACCCGGCCTTTTCGAAACTGGCGTGCGACCCGCTGATGCACTTTGTACAGGGTGCGATGCACGGTCGCATAGGGCTGGCTCTGCGGCAGCAGGTTTTGCAGTCGGATCTGGATGGCGTCATCGGTCATCACCGCCTCGTCCGCCTCATCCGGGCTGGTCGGGAACAACACCCTCCACAGCTGCGGGACGCGCAGCAGCACGCACCATTCCTGCGGGTCGGACACGTAATTGACATACGACAGATGGGGCATGTGGTCGGCAAATTCGAATGCTGTTGACACCACCAGAAAGCGCTCGGGATAGGTGAAGCCTTGGAATTCAATACCCAGCGACTGCCGCACTGCGCTCCAAGCGCCGTCCGCGCCAATGAGGTATTGGCCGCGAAACGTCTCCATTTGATCGGCAATGCGGGTCTGGACCGTCACGCCGGTGTCGTTCTGGGCAATCGACTCGACCGATGCACCCATGACGATGCGCACTTGCCCATGCTTTGTCAGTTCGGCGAACAGCAATCGGGACAGCTTCCACTGCTCGCACTGCAGTCTAAACGGGTGGCGTGTCTGGCCCTCCAGGTGTGCCATGTCGAATTCGGCGATCAAGCCCAGAGTACGGTCGCGTTGCTGGGTATATCGTGCGATCAGACCCTGTGCGATCAGTGCTTCGGTGATGCCAAAGCGTTCGAGCAGGTCCAATGTCGGCGGATGGAACGTCGATGCCCGCAGGTCTTCGGACGGCGTCGCACTGCGCTCCAGTACGGTGACGGCGATGCCAGCGCGCGCCAGCACCAGGGCGGTGACCAGACCAACCGGACCGGCGCCGGCAACCAGAACATGAGGTGGCATTGGTGGATGTGACCAGGAAACCGTGGATGGCAAATCATGAAATACAAAAGCGGTTCCGACAAGAACGGCCAGGCGCACACATATGAAAAATGCGTGCATGCATCATCTTCAATGCATACCTGAGCGCCCAACGCTCGCTCAGGCAGCCGCGCCCAGCCGCAGGCCTTCCATGAAGCTGGCGAGCATGGGTGACTCCTCGGTGTCACGTCGGCGGATAACACCGACATTGCCCTCGCGCAGGTAAGGCAGCGGCAGCGGCACGACTTGTCCGAGACCCTGGAAGTAGGCCATCAGGCGGGACGACATCGGCGAGATAAGATTGCCGTCTTGCAGCAGCGTTACGATCACCAGCGTTGAGCCGGTCTCCACCCGGTAACGCGGCTGGGGCTGGCCGGCCAAGGCCAGTTCATGCTCGAGTTCGCGGCGGATCGGACTGACCTGGGGCGGGATGACCCAGGGGTATCGCATCACGTCGGCCCAGTCGACCTTGCGTCTTCGCGCCAGAGGATGCCCAACGCCAACCACGATGCGGATCTGTTCCGGATACAAAATGTCGCAGCGCATGCCTGCATCCAGCCGGGCCTGGTCGGTTCGCGTGACGACCAGGTCGACCTTGCCTTCCTGCAACTGGGGTAGCAATTCGTCCAGGCGGTTTTCGATGATGTTCAGGAATGCGTCCGGGAAACGCTTGCGAAAATGCGCCGCGGCACGTGGCACCACCCCGGTGGCCACGGTGGGCGTGGTGCCCACCACCAGGTTACCGCTGGCACCCAGCGCCATCTGGCGGATCGTCACCTGGGTGCGGTCCAGCTCGCCAATGATGGCGCGCGCATGTCCGACCAGCGCGGTGCAGAATTCAGTGGGCGTCAGGCCGCGCGCATTGCGTTTGAACAACTTGACATTCAGGTCTTTTTCGAGTTCTCCCAGCCATTTGGAGAGCCCGGGTTGCGTGACGCCCATCTTTTCGGCCGTGTGACTGACATTGCGCGTTTCATGCAATGCCACCAGCAGGTAGAGCTGGCGCATGCGCAGGCGTTGGGTCCACTCCATTGACGTATATGTATTTCGGTATCAATGAAGGAAATAATATCATTAGACTGGAATACCTGAACATAACAAACTTTGACCTGTCACAAGGCTGTTGAATGCCATTCACGGCGCGACGGTCGCGTAGCAGTTCATGGGGAGGCGCCGGAACCGTCGTGTGCCTGCCTGTGGCGCGCCGTGTGGCAGCAGTCATTCCGTTGTTGAATCTGTTACCAGGAGCCGCCATGCGCCGTCGTTTGTTGTCCTGCCTGATCTCTGGCCTCGCATTGGCAAGTCTGCCGGCGATGGTCCAGGCGCAAGCCTACCCCTCGAAACCGGTCAGGATCATTGTGCCGGCAACCGCGGGCGGTACGTCTGACATCTTTGCCCGCGCCATCGGGCAACGGCTGCAGGACGCGCTGGGCAAGCCGGTGATCATCGAATACAAGCCAGGCGCCGCGACCAATATCGGCACTGACTATGTCGCCAAGTCAGCCCCGGACGGCCACACCCTGCTGATCAACGGCACGCCTCTCGTGACAGCCGCTGTGCTGTTTCCGACCTTGCCTTTCGATCCGGCCAAGGACCTCGTGCCAGTGATCGAGGTTGCCGAGATGGTCAATGTGGTTACGGTGCACCCCAGCGTACCGGTCACAACGATCCAGGAGCTGGTGCAGCGAATGAGGAGCGATCCGGGTAAGTTCAACTACGGCACGCCGGGGGCCGGCAGCTCGGGACATTTGTCAGGCGAGCTGTTTGGCATGAAGACCGGTACCAAGTTCACGCACATCGCTTACCAAGGCAATGCCCAGGCCACTACGGACCATATCGGCGGCACACTGCAGATTGGCTTCGTCAATTTGCCGGTCGCGCTCAAATTCGTCAAGGAAGGCCGGCTCAAGGCGTTGGCGGTCACTTCGGCCAAGCGCTCTGCGCTGCTACCTGACGTGCCCACCGTGGCCGAGGCGCTGGGTATCGACTACGCCGTCAACGGCTGGTTTGGTCTGGTAGCGCCCGCCAAGACGCCGCCAGAGATTGTTTCCCGCCTCAACAGTGAGGTGGCCAAGGTGCTGAAGGACCCGGCAATGGCCGAGATCATATCGACGGCTGGCGGCGAGGTCGTGGGTGGCTCTGTAGCCATGTTCGAGGCGCGGCTACGCGACGATGCGGCTCGATTTGCCCCGGTGCTACGCGCCAGCGCGGCCATTTCCAAGTGAGGCAGCGGTCGGCGTGCGACATGATGGCAGCGCATGCCGGTCATGGCAGATGCCCCTGCCCCTGCCAATGCCAATGCCAATGCCTATGACGATGTCCGGCCCGGTGCCCGCCATGGACCCGACCCCGGCGGGTGGCGAGTCCGCGATTCCGGCGGCGCTGGTGTTGTTGCGTGCGTTGCGCGCGCACGGCATCGAGTATTTGTTCTGCAACCCAGGCACTGACTTTCCGGCCATCGTCGAGGCGTATTCCATCGTGGCCGCCGACGCTGCACAGGCTGGATCGGTGCCGCGCGCGATCGTGGTGCCGCATGAAAATGCGGCGATGGCCATGGCGCACGGTGCCTGGCTGGTGTCGCGCCGGCCGCAGGCGGTCATGGTGCATGTCAGTGTGGGCACGGCCAACACCATCAACGGCATCGCCAATGCGAGCCGCGATCAGGCGCCAATCCTTTTGCTGGCCGGGCGTACGCCGATCACCGAAGCCGGTTTGCATGGTTCGCGCAATCGCATCATCCATTGGGCACAAGAGATGTTCGATCAGGCTGGCATGGTGCGCGAGTTTGTCAAATGGGAGCAGGAACTGAAGATGCCGTCCGAGACCGAGGCGGTCGTGGCGCGCGCGCTTGAATTGATGATGACGTCGCCGTGTGGACCGGCGTACCTGTCGCTGCCTCGCGAAGTGATCAGCGCGCGCATGGCGCCAGTCCCACAGCAGCATTGTGCGTCGCACGCGGTCGCAGCTGCGCCGTGGCCGGACCGCGGTGCACTGGCTGTGCTGGCCGATTGGTTGATGCTGGCGCAGCGACCGATGATCATCACGTCGGCATCCGGGCGCCAGCGTACCGGCTTCGACGCCTTGGCGCGCCTGGCCCAGGTCTATGCGGTGCCGGTGGTCACCGTCGGCGGGCGATATGTTTGTCTGCCGGCCAGCCACGAAATGCACCTGGGTTACACGCCCAGACCGTTACTTGACGACGCCGACCTGGTGCTGGTCCTTGAATGTGACGTGCCGTGGTTGCCGTCGCTGGAGCGGCCACTGCCATCCTGCCGTGTTGTGCACATTGCCGAGGACCCGGCCTTTGGTCGCTACCCGACGCGCGGTTTTCCAGTTGACCTGGCCATCCGCGCAGACTCGGCTGTGGCATTGGACGCGCTCGATGCGCAGTTGCGTGTCCGTGGCCATCACGATAGCGCCGACGTGTCCGAGCGTCGTGCGCGGATGTCGCTGCGGCGCAAGGCGTTGCGTCAGCGCTGGAGTTTGCAGGGCGAGACAGGTGCGACCGCGGCGCACATCACACCGGAATGGATCAGTCGCTGCGTATCGGATGCCGTAGGACCGGATGCGATCATCGTCAACGAATATCCGCTGAGGCTGGAACAATGCGAACGCGAGAACAGCGGCAGTTTTTTTGGCTTGAGCCCGGCCGGTGGACTCGGTTGGGGACTGGGCGCCGCGTTGGGCATCAAACTGATTGCGCCGCAGCGGCTGGTAGTGGCGACCCTGGGCGACGGTGCCTACATGTTTGACAACCCCACGGCTTGTCATTGGGTGAGTGCCGCGCAACGATTGCCGATCCTGGTGCTGGTATTCAATAACCAGATGTATGGCGCCGTGCGCAATGCGACTGCATCGATGTACGGTGACGGTGCATCCGCCGCCAACGGCTGCAGCCTGCTGGCAGACCTCAGCCCGTCGCCGGCGTTCGAAAAGATCATCGAAGCCAGTGGCGGCTACGGCGAACGCGTCGACGATCCGGCGCGTCTGCCGGCGGCGCTGGCGCGCGCGATTGCCGAGGTGGCACACAACCAGCGTCAGGCGCTGCTCAACATCGTCTGCCGGTACTGATGGTGTCCGTATTGCGTTTTCCTGGTCAGGCAGTTGCTGTGAACTGCGCTGGCGAGCCCCACATGATCTGCGGTTGAATCGCCTGCAACTGCATAACCCGAGCTATACCGTGGCACTGGAACACATCACCGTCCTGGATCTCACCCATATGCTGTCGGGGCCGTATGGCACCATGTTGTTGGCCGACCTGGGTGCCCGTACCATCAAGGTGGAGCCTCCCGGCATGGGCGAAGGGACGCGCCGCCTGTTGGAGCATGACCCTGCCAATTCACGCGATGGCATGGGTGCCTATTTCCTGACGCTCAACCGCAACAAGCAAAGCGTCTGCGTCGACCTGAAATCGGAGGCTGGCCGGGCCGTGTTCATGGACCTGGTGCGCCATGCCGACGTGGTGTACGACAACTTCAGTGTCGGCGTAACCAGACGCCTGGGTATCGACCATGCCAGCCTGGCGCAGGTCAACCCCCGCATCATCACCTGCTCGGTCACTGGTTTCGGGCAGACCGGGCCGCAAACCGATCTGCCGGCATTCGATCAGGTTGTGCAAGCGATGGGTGGCGGCATGTCGATCACCGGCCAACCCGATAGCGGGCCGGTACGCAGCGGCATTCCGATCGGCGATCTTGGCGGCGGAATTTTCGGCACCATCGGGGTGCTGGCCGCGATCGCTCAGCGCGAACAGACCGGACGCGGTCAGCATGTCGATGTGGCAATGCTCGATGTGCAGGTTTCGATGCTCAACTATATGGCCACGATGCATTTGTTGTCGGGCGAGATTCCGGGCGCTATCGGCAACAGCCATTTCGTGCACGTACCCTACAACAGTTTTCCGACCGCCGACGGTCATGTGATTGTGGCCTGTATCGGCGACGCGTTCTTCGAGCGCTTTGCCAATTTCATGCGCTTGCCCGAACTCGACAAGCCCGAGTACAAGCAGCAGCCTGCACGGTTTGCGGCACGCGAGGTGATCAATGCCGCAATCTCGGACGCCTTGCGCAAACAGCCCACGGCTTACTGGCTCGAGCAGCTGCGTGCGGCGCGTATCCCGTGCGCGCCGGTGAACAACTTTGCACAGGCCTTGGGCAATGCACAGGTCCTGGCTCGCAACATGGTCGTACCGGTGCAGTTGCCCTCAGGTAGCACGGTGCGCCTGCCAGGCAATCCGGTCAAGCTGTCCGATTCGCCCGAGCATGCCTTTTCTGCCCCACCCAGCGTGGGCGAGCACACCAGCGCGGTGCTGCGGCAATTGGTGGGCTACTCCGAGCAGGAGATCGATGGGTTGCGCAGCAGCGGCGCGATCGCATGACGCCGGTCTGCCGCAACAAGGAGCACGAATCCATGGACTCCATCATCATCACGGAAGTTGCACTGCGTGACGGGTTGCAGAATCAGTCTGTGATCGTGCCGACCAACGCCAAGTTGCAGCTGATCCAACTGCTGGCCAAGGCCGGCGTCGGCAGCCTGGAGGCCACCAGTTTCGTGTCGCCCAGGGCGGTGCCTCAGATGGCCGATGCGGCCGAACTGGTGCCGCGGGTGCGGGAAGTATTGCCGGCACTGCGGATGTCGGTGCTGGTGCCCAATCTCAAGGGTCTGGAGCGGGCCTGTGCCGCCGGCGCTCGGGAAATTGCCGTTGTGCTGTCCGCGACCGACACCATGAATCGCAAGAACATCAACATGTCGCTCGATCAGGCCACCGACATCAGCGAGCAGACGCTGTATGCGGCGCGGGCGCGCGGCCTGTGGACCCGTGCCTACGTGGCGGTGGCGTTCGACTGCCCATTCGAGGGCAGGGTTCCGCTGGACGTGGTCGCGCTGTTGGTCGAGCGGATGCAGTCGGCCGGCGCCGACGAAATCGTGATCGCAGATACCATCGGCTCGGCTTCTCCTGGCCAGGTTCGACAGCTTCTGGCGCTGCTGATGCAGTTGGTGGCGCCTCAGCGTCTGGCGATGCACTTCCACGATACCCGCGCCATGGGTGTGGCCAATGCCTGGGCTGCGCTGGAGGCCGGTATTCGGCGCTTTGATGCCAGCGTCGGCGGCATTGGCGGTTGTCCGTTCGCGCCGGGCGCGGTCGGCAATGTTGCGACCGAGGATCTGGTGCTGATGGCCGAACAATCGGGTTTTTCCACTGGCATCGCAACCGACGGCTTGCTCAAAGCAGTCGATTATGCGCAGACGTTGTTGCAGCGGCCACTGGGCGGCCGATCCAGCCAATGGCTGCGTCGCCAGCGCGAGAAGATCAGCGCCAGCGCGACGGCCTGAGGCTGGTCGCAAATACTCACGCAGCCATGGCGCTTGATCGCGTCAGCCGCGCGATCGCAAGGTGCGATACACCAGCGCCAGGCGCCGCGCCGGTCCGCATGCGGGCCCGGCCGCGCCTGCCACTCGGGTCTATGACTTGGCCGCTTGCGCTTCCTTCTTTGCGCTCAGGCAGGTCTTCATGAAACCCTTGCGTGCATCGCCGGTCTTGCCGACCGCGTCCTTGTTGCATTGGGCCATCTTGTTTTGTTGCGGTGTCTTGGCTTTTTCCTCGGCCTGGGCGGCAAAGCCAAAGCCCAGTGCGAGACCGATGGTCAGTACGGATAGCAGATTCTTCATGGTGACTCCCTGATGTGATGACGGATTCAGGCGTTCGGGTTTGAACTCCTGCACCAGCTTCGTTGGTCGGCCGGCCTGTTGTGCAGGTGCATCCATCGTATGGTCGCGCGATCGGCCTGTAATACCACCAATAGTGGAAGGAGCGGTTTTGCGTGGGTGTGGTGCGTTGGAATTTTGAGGGCCGCCATGGCTGCGGCATCCGGGCTCATGCGGTTGAATGCGCTATCCACAGTGAGTCTTCAGAGCGTCGAAGTCTTCCTGCGAGGCTTCGTTGGGCTGTGCGTCGGCCTTGAGCGCGAGCCGGACGGTGCAGCGTTCGGCGTCCTCGAACAGTTCGCTTTTCTCGAAGTTCCACAACCGCGATCTTTGCGTCGGAGGCCTTGTAGATGCTCGACAGATTGGCCATGTGCGACTGGCAATACAGGCGGCCGGCGGCGTGGCTGCTGGCCAGACTGACCAGCATCTTCGTCTGCACGGGAACCGTGCCCTCACATAGCACTGCCTGGTTCAGGGCCATGAAGGCGCGCACGATGTTCGGCCGGCGCACCATGGTCATGATGCTGTTGGGCGTGAAGCCACGCATCTTGCAGTAGTGGTTGGGGGTCGGGTGGGGCCTGAATGGCGACGCGCGCGGTGAACGGGCCCATGCTGATGGCGCGTTCCGGCATGCTGGTCGGGCAATACAGGGCTACCGTGATGGCTGGTGCATCTGGCGTCGCACCCGGCAGCTGGACCTGGCGCCAGCCGGCATTGGCGGCAAATGTCTGTGCCGACCATATCAGTACCGCAAGGAAAATCTCGAATTGGCGTCGGCAAACGTACATGGTGATTTTCTCCGGAGTTCTGTGATTTACAAGCTGCTGCGATTGTGATAAAACTCGCAGCGCCCGGAAAGCGCAATGTGATCAAACCACTGCAGCACGGCGCCAAACGACGAATTTGGCGTGAAACCCGACGGGATGCGGCGCGCGAACCCTCGATTGAGGGCGCTGCCGCCGCTTTGCCTGTCAATGGATGGTGTTCGCAGGCGTGAAAGCCTATGATCGGCAGGTCAGACAGAGCCAAGGATCGCAAATGACGACACGCCGTTCAAGTTTGGTGAGCCTGGGTTTCATGCTGGCCCTGGCGGCAGTTCCGGGTTCCACCGCGATTGCCCAGGCAAAGACGCCAACCATCGATGGCTACGATCCGGTGGCGTATTTCACCGAGAAGCGGCCGGTACAGGGGCAGTCAACCATCAGCTACGACTGGGACGACAAGCGCTATCTGTTCGCGAACACCAAGAATCGCGATCTGTTCACGGCGAATCCTGACCGCTATGAACCCCAATTCAGCGGTTTATGTGCCGGCAACGTCGCGAAGGGCATTAAGGTGAAGGCCGATCCGACAATCTGGCGTGTCGTCAACGGCAAGCTTTACCTGTTCGCCGGGCAGCAAACCACCGATGAAGCGGTTGCGAGGAAGGTGGTGCTCGCCCAATCCAAGTGGAAGGATCTCAAGTAGCGGCGGGGTCGCCTGCGGGTTGGCTCAGAACCCGGCCTTGCGCAGGGTTCGCTGCACTTTCTCCATGTCTGGCGCATTGGCAAATCGGATGCCCAGCAGCTCGGGCTGAAAGAACGGAAGCCGGGTCTTGACCAGTTCGACGGCAAGGCGCGTGGCTTCGCCGTCACCCCCCAGTTCGGCCAGCGCGAGCATGCGGATCACATGGAAATTGTGGAACTCCGGGTGCTTGAGCAAGCCGCGGTCGGATTGCGTCAGCGCGTCCCGGAAACGCCCGGCCATGTAATAGGCCCATGCGAGGTCGTATTGGAAGCCGGGGCGCAACTGCGGGTCGAAGCGCTGCGCAGTCTCGATGCTGCTGATCGCCTCCTCCACCCGGCCTTGCCACAGCAGCACGCCACCGCGCGACGCATGGGCGGATGCGTCACTGCCATTCATTTCAAGCGCCCGGTCCACTTCAGCCAGAGCCTGTGCGTATTTGCCCTCGACGGTGTAGATGATGCCGAGCAGTCCGTGCGCGCGCACCTGCGAGTCGGGATCGTCAAGCGCCAGCACTCTCAAGGCCAGCGCCGCGCCTCGGTTGACGGCTTCCTGGGAGTCTTCGACCCAGCCTAGAAGCGCCCGATGCCATTCGGCCTCGGCGAGCGCCACATGCGCTGCCGCGTAGTTGGGCGCAATTGCCAACGCCTGCGCGAGCAGGTTGCGCGCCTCCCGGTTGCTGATTCGTTCACTGCGGTTGAGCAGCATGCGGGCGCGCAGCACCAGGTCGTAGGCTTCCAGACTTCCGGTAGGCTTGGAGAATACGCGCCGCTGTTCGGCGTTGGTGAGCTTTATGGCGAGCGCTCCAACAATGTTCCGGACCAACTGGTCCTGCAGCTCGAACACCTGCTGCCCGGCGCCCTCGAAGCGATCCGACCACAACTGTGTGCCGGTGCTCGCATCACTGAGTTCGACCGCGACCCGCAGCTTGCCGTCGGCCTGGCGCACGCTGCCGCGCGCGATGTAACGCACTCCGAGTTCGCGGCTGATCTGTTCCGGGGTGACGTCGCGGCCCTTGTAGACTTGCACCGCGTTGTGGGAAATCACCTGAACCCCGGAGAACCGCCCCAGCGCGCCGATGGTGTCTTCGGTGATGCCGTCGCTGAAATAGTCGCGTTGCGCATCGCCACTCTGGTTTGTGAACGGCAACACGGCGATCGTCGCGCGGGCGCTGGTTTCGGAAGGCTTTCCGCCCACCATGGCGATTGCCGCGCGTCGCACCTTGTCGCCCAACGCCGGGTGCACCAGCAGCACGCCGCCCACGGCGATTGCCAGCAGACCGACGCCGGCCACCGCCCATTGCCAGCGCCGGCGTGCAGGCGTTGCGGCCTGCCACGACTTGCCGGTCCGTTTGCCGGCCGCTCCAGTGTTGCCGGCGCCTGAGTCGAGCCGGTAGACATGCACTGGCCGCTCGATGTTCTTGACGGAGTATTCACCGGCGTCGGTGAAGCGGGCGTCGATCCGGTCCCGCACCTGCTCGAAGGCGCTGGCTGAAACAGCGATCGAACCGGGCTCGCAAAGACTCTCCAGCCGCGCGGCGACATTGACCCCGTCGCCATAGACGCCAGAGGCTTCCACCAGAATGTCGCCCAGATTCACGCCGATGCGGTACTGCATGCGCTGGTCTTGCGGCAACGGCGCGTTGCGCAGCGTGAACAGGCGCTGCAGCTCAAGCGCACATTGCACCGCTTTCACCACCGACGCAAACTCGGCCAGGACCGAGTCGCCGGGGGCGTTGACGATGCGCCCGGCGTGGGCGCCAACCTGCTGGGAAAACAGTTCCCGGCTTTCGTTGAGCAAACGCAGCGTCGCGTGGTCGTCTGTATGCATGAGCCGGCTGTAGCCAACCACATCGGCGGCCAGAATCGCCGCCAGCCGGCGTTCAACCTTGTCAGTACCCATCGGCGCGTCTTCCGTGTGATGCCACCCGGCCCATACCAGGCTGTCTCTGGATGGCGAGGTCAACCGCTGCGGGGGTAGTATCGCAGCTTTGACCTGTCCGCATACCCCGGCGCTTGGGTATCGGTCACGGCGCCAACCGCGAAGGCAAACTACTGCATGTCCGACATCAAGCAGGCTGACGCACCGCTGTCCGGCGGCGAGCAGCAGATGTTGGCCATCGGCCGCGCGCTGAGGGCGCAACCGGTGATGCTGATGCTTGTGCTGGAAAATGGGGCCGTAGCCGTGAGCGGCGACGGCGCGGAGCTGCTGACCGACGACCGGGTCTGGCAGGCATATCTGGGGTTGTGAACACCGCCCCGCATCGGGAGACAAGCCGATCATGCGACGCGAAATCAATACCGGACTGCCCTCGCTGGGGCAACCCTTCAGCTGGGCCGTCGCCGACGGGCAGATGCTCTATACCTCCCACGGGCCGGTCACGCCCGAGGGCAGGATCCTGCAGGGCGACATCACGGCACAGACCGGTCTCACGCTGCAGAACTTGCGCCGGGCGCTCGAGGCGGCCGGCGGCACGTTGGACGATGTGTTGCAGGTGCAGCTGTACCTGCTCGACGTGGCCGACATGAAGCCGGTCGATGCGGTCTATGCCGAGATGTTTCACGCGCCGTACCCGAGCCGTTCGACTGCAGTGGTGGCGGCGCTGGTGGCGCCGGGCATGCGTATCGAGTTGTTGGCCACGGCCCGCATTCCATCGCCCAAGAGCTGAGAGTTCACCGATGCCAACGGCAAGTTCGAGCGGACGCGCGGCTGTTACCGCACGTTCATCCACTTGAACAACATGAAGCCATCGGCGCGCTGGTAGGCGTCGATGTTCTTCTTCATGCCCCAGGACAGCGTCTGCTGGTGCAGCGGAATATGGCCGATGTCGTCGGCATGCAACTGCAGCGCTTCCTTGATCATCGCGTTGCGCCTGCCCTGGTCCAGTTCGGACTGGATCTTTGTCGTCAGGTCGTCGAGTTTCGGATTGCTGTAGGCACCAAAATTCCAGCTGCCCTGGTTGCCCGTCGGCGTGGCCATCACGGTGAACAACAGGTTGTGTGCATCGTAGCCGGCCGGTGACCAGCCAAGCATGAAGAAACCCATCTCGCGCTTGAGTCCCTTGGGGAAATAGGTGGTCTTGGACTCGGCCTGCAGCTTGATCCTGACGCCGGCCCGCGCGAGGTTGGCAGCCACGGCCTGGCAGATTTCCGAATCGTTCACGTAGCGGTCGTTCGGGCAGTTCATGCCGACCTCGAATCCGCTTGGGTAGCCGGCATCTGCCAGCAGCTTCCTCGATGCCGCCAGGTCGAACGGCAACCGCGCATCCATGTCGGGAGCGTGTCCCTGAATGCCCGGCGCCAGCATCGCGCCGGTGGGGCGCGACGCGTTGCGCATGATCTGCGTCTTGATGCTCTGGATATCGATCGCCTGGTAGAAAGCCTGGCGAACCCGCTTGTCCTTGAACGGGTTCTTGTCGGTGATGCTGGAGTTCGGCAACACGTCGCGCTTGTGATCAAAACCGAGAAATATCACCCGCAATTCCGGGTTCTCGACCACTTGCAGCTTGGGCGAACTGTTGACACGCGGAATGTCCTGCAGCGGCACCGGGTCGATCACGTCGACCTCTCCCGACAGCAGCGCTGCAACCCGGGTTGCGCTGTTCTCGATCGGCAGGAACACGACTTCGTCCAGATTGGTCTCGAACTTGTTCCACCAAGTCGGTGAGCGTTGCAGCACGGTACGCGCGCTGGGCTGGCGCTCGCGCACACGGAATGGACCGGTGCCGTTGGCGCGAAACGATGCGGCGTTTTCGATGCCTTTGCGGCGGTCGACCGGTCGGGATGCCTGATTGGCCTCGGCCCATTTGCGGTTCATGATCAGCACATTGGTCAGCAGTTCCGGCAAGATCGGGTTCGGCGCCGATGTCTCCAGCTCGACGACAAAATCTGACACCTTGCGCACAGCCTTGACCGAGGCGAGCTGCGATTTGATGTCGGAGCCTTCGCCACGCGCACGCTCGAGCGAGAACACCACATCATCGGCGGAGAACGGCGCGCCATCATGGAACTGCACATTGCGCCGCAACTCAAACCGCCAGTTGTTCGGCCCTGTGGCTTTCCAGGCGGTTGCCAGCGAAGGCGTCAGTTTGAGGTCCTTGCCGCGGGTGGCCAATGCCTCGAACACATTGTTGAGGAAGGACAGCTGCACCGCCTCGTTGAACGAATGCGGGTCCAGCGACAACACATCGCCCTGATTGGCAACGCGCACCGTTGCAGCGTGGGAACTGGCAAGTCCCAGGGCCATGGCCATGGCGGCCAAGATCCGTGCGCCGGCGCGCGCGGGTGGATTCAAATGCATGGGAGTCCTCGGGTGTAGGCCGCGGATCGTATCACCGCCGGAGTTTCCGCGTGCACGGCGTGGCTGACGCGTCGGGTTGACAGGCAATCTGCGCGCGACGCGAAACATCGCGCAATCGGCGCAGACCCGCGCACGCCGGCCCGTGCGATCGACGGCCGTCGTGGCGACAATTCCTGACAGTGTCAGGCCCCGGAGTGACGTCGACGCGCGCGCATGCGCATGCCGATGACGCCCAACCCGGCCAATAGCAGCACTGCCATTTCCGGCTCGGGCACCGGCGCCGCTGCAATGGTTGCCGCCGACAGCGTGTAGCTGAATCCATTGCCTGTCTGGCCCAGTTCAGCGGCTTCGTCGGTCAGCAGGCTCAGGGTTGCCGCATGCGCGCCCAGCATTGCGCCGGCATTGAACACGACGCCGAGATCGAGAGTCTCGCCCTTGCCCAGAACCGTTCCTGCGGTGAACCCAGTGAGCGAAAACAGACCGGCGTCGGGGCCGGACAACTGGAACGACAGCAGCGTCAACCCGGTGAGGGATCCAAGCTCGGCGTCGGTTGTGGTGTTGGTGATTGACAGCATTTGGATGCCCTGCGTCACCACGTCGCCAAAACTGATGGTTCCATCCGGCACCACGGAAGCCCCGTATTGCGGCCCGACACCAGTCCCGTCGAGTTGCATCAATACCGTTTGCGCCTGATTCGATCCATCACTGTGGCCATTGCCGGCTTCAACGCTGATTGCGGCAGAGGCCAGGCCGCGGCTGGTTGGCGTGAATGTAAATCCCACCTGTTGTGACGCGGCGTCGGCCAGATTGAAGGCGACCGATCCGCCCGAGAACGCGCCGCTTGCCGCAGTAACGTTGCCCTGCAGATTGCTGACGACGCCCAGCCCGGACAAATTGCCATCACCGACATTGGTGACCGCGACCGTGGCCGCAGTTCCGCTGGCGCCCAGCCGTACATTGCCGGCGTTGGTCTGCGAGCCTGCAAGGTCGAGCAGGGGTGCCACGCCTTGGCCCTGCAAACTGAAACTGACTGTGGGGAAGGTGTTGGCGAGGAATCCAAGCGTCGGCGTAAACGAGAGCGTTTGGGAATTCGGGCCTCGGACACTGGGGGTGTAGACATAGCTGACCGACTGCGAAAGTTGCGGCGTCAGATAGCGCAGATTGCCAAGTATGTTGTTGCCCACAATCACCAACGGCGAGGTGGTTGAAAATCCGTCGCCGGCGACCGGCGCCGGGAATGTTCCGGAAAATCCTCCACCCTTGGTTCCACCGATTGATGTCCCTGCTGCTCGATTGTTCTTGAGCGTGAAATCCGCCACGGAGCTTTGGCCGACCAGCGTGAACCCACTATTTCCAATGCTCAATATTCCGCCGGTGCTCGGGGTCGCCACCAAAGTCGGATTGCCATGGCACCCGGCGCAGCCGGTCCCAAACGACTCGTTGGGAAACGCGTGCACTGTAAAGATTGGGCCAAGGGACATTGCAATTGTGATCGCAATGTACGAGAAGCCTCCTCTTGAGGACACAGGGCGCATGATGACGACTCCTTAGGTGGTGACGCGGGTGCGTCGAACAATGCGCCTAGAACGCGTGCAGGCGGACTTCGCCTCTTTTGCTGGGGGCGCAAAGGCCAGTGTAGTGACAAGATCTCGATATCGCAAGGACTGGCTGACAGGACTGGACTGGCTGCTGGTGTGCGGTTGGCGCTGCCGACCGCCACTTTTTTTTCCGATGAGAAATGATTTTGAGGCCTGATGCAAGGTATCGGCGCGGTTGTGTTCTGGCAAGGCCCCCGGTGTTCGCCAGTCGGGAGGTATGGCGCCTCTGCGCCGCTAGCGCCGAAATGCGCTCGGCGGCTGCCCCATCGCCTCCTTGAACATGGCAGTGAAGGCGCTGTCGCTGGCATATCCGCTTGCGCTTGCAACCTGTCCCACCGGCATGCCACGGGCCAGCATCGGCAGCGCATGCGCCAGCACGACCTGTTGCCGCCATTGCTGAAAGCTGGTTCCCAATTCGCTGCGAAACAGCCGGGCGATGGTGCGTTCGCTGGCGCCGACGTCGCGCGCCCATTGGGCCAGTGTCGAACGCTCGGCCGGCGCCCGCAGTACCGCGTCGCACAACATGCGCAGGCGGTTGTCACCGGTTTGCGGATGGGGCAGCGGCACACCCAGTTGCTGCATCGGCGCATTTTCCAGTTCGTCCAGCACCAGCGCAGCGATGCGGGATTCACGCACAGCGGCTTGGGCCTGGTCGGTTGCCGGATCTGCCAGCGCATGCCCCAGATCGTCCAGCGCCCGTACCAATTCGCGCAGCAGGTTTGAGACGACGATCATCCTGCAGGTCTGCCAGCCGGCCGGCGCTGCCTGGGCGTGGATGTACAAGGTGCGAAAGGCCGCGTCCTCCAATGCGTTGACCGCATGGCGCGAATCGGGCGCTATCCACACGGCGCGCGAGAACGGCACGATGTATGCCATCTCGTCGCGCGCTGCGGCGCTGTACGCCGCGGTCACCTGCAGCACACCGCTCGCACAATAGGCAAGCTGCGCCCACGGATGCTGGTGCGGCTCGAAGTGGGTGTCGGCCGGCAAGGTACGGGCGCGCACCCGCACCGGCCGCTCGGCGCTGGGCCGAAACGGATCGGTGTCTCCCACCGGCGTCAACGGTGTCTGCGGTCGGCGGACCATCGGGATTGACTGGTATTCGACAAAGATTGGCCATTCATCGCATACGAGAATGCGTGCGCGATCATACGATAGACGCCATGCATTCAGCCTCCGTGCCCGCCGCGTCCCGCGTGTCCGACAGTAACTTGCCGCAGGATGCCGCTGTCATCGCCCTGGTCGGCATGGCCCACCTGATCAGCCATTTCAGCCAACTGCTGTTGGCGCCGCTGTTTCCATGGCTCAAGGATGCGTTCCAGGTCAGCTACACCGAACTCGGTTTCCTGATGACGCTGTTCTTCGTGGTTTCGTGCGCGGTGCAGACGGCGTCGGGATTCCTGGTGGACCGGTTTGGCCCGCGTCCGATCCTGTTTGCCGGATTGGGCCTGATCGGGCTGGCCGCGATGGGGTACGCGGCCAGTACCAGTTATGCGATGCTCGCCTTGTCGGCCATTGTGGGCGGCATCGGCAACGGGGTGTTCCATCCGGTCGACTACACCCTGCTCAACCGAAAGATCAATCCGTTGCGGCTCGGCCATGCGTACAGCGTGCATGGCATCACCGGCAGTCTGGGCTGGGCCCTGGCGCCGGCGATGCTGGTGCCCATTACCTTGCTGGCGTCCTGGCGCGTGGCGCTCGTCTGCGCCGGTGCGCTGGCCTGGTCGGTGCTGGTGCTGGTATGGCTGCAGCGCAAGAAGCTGGCGTTGGCACCGGCGGTCCCGGTGGCCGGCGTCGATGCAGGCGCGCGAAGCCGGGAAGGCGACCTGGATTTCCTGCGGATTCCGGCGGTCTGGATGTGTTTCGCATTCTTTTTCTTCTATGCCATGGCGCTGAGTGCGGTGCAGGCTTTTGCGCCCGAGGCGGCGCGGCATCTGCATGATTTCCCGCTGACGCAGGTCGCGTTGTGCCTGACCTTGTACATGGTGAGCGCGGCCGCCGGCATGGTGCTGGGCGGATTCCTGGCCTCCGACCCCTCGCGTTGCGAACGCATCGTGGGTGCGGGGTTCGGTATCGCCGCGTGCGTTGCGTTGATGGTCGGGTTTGCGCCGGTGCCGGGCGCGCTGGTTCCGCTGTTGTTCGCTGTCATGGGTTTTTCCACCGGCATCGCTGGCCCGTCGCGGGATTTGCTGGTCAAGAAGTCGACGCCGGACAACGCAACCGGCCGTGTGTATGGCGTGGTGTATGCGGGGTTGGACATCGGCCAGGCGGTCGCGCCGCTGATTTTCGGCCGTCTGATGGACCAGGGCAACTACCAGGGCATCTGGCTGGGTCTGGTAATCGTCCAGGGGGTGCTGATCGTCAGCGCGTTTCGGGTGCGCCGGGTGCGACGCACCACGCCAGCGCCGGCCTGAGGCGTCAGACCGCGATTGCTCCCCTATGGGTGCTTCGCGGGAATCGGAAAACGTGCCCGCCGCTCCAGGTCGTCCAGGTCGATGTGGTTGCGCATGTATTGTCCGCTGGCGTCGACGAATGGCTGGTGATCCCAGTTCGTGCGCCTGCCCTTATTCTGCGCTGCGTAGACCAGCCGGCGCCGGCGTTGGCTATCCAACACCCGGGTGTTCAGCGCCGGCAGGTCCCAGCGCTCGGCCACCTCGCCCAACAAGGACGCGAGCAGCGCCTGGTGTTGCGGTGCTTGCGCCAGGTTAATCAACTCACGCGGATCGGACTGCACATCGAACAGCAGGTCGGGATCCTGCGCTGCGTGAATGAACTTGTAGCGGCCGCGCCGGATCATGACCACGGTTTCGCGCGAGCCCTCGGCCATGTATTCGCCGATCACCTCGTCGTGGCCTGGTTCGCCCGAGAGGTGCGGCATGAGGGAGCGGCCGTCGATGGTCAGCCCGCGGTCGAGCGTTCCGCCCGCCATCGCAACAAAGGTCGGCAGCAAGTCGATGCCGGACACGGACTGCGCCACACGGCCCGCTGCGAAGCGCCCTGGCGCGTTGACCACCATCGGCACCCGGGCCGACGCCTCGAACCAGTGCATCTTGTACCAAAGGCCACGCTCGCCGAGCATGTCACCATGGTCACCGGAGAACACGACGATGGTGTCGTCACGCAGGCCGCAGTCGGCCAACGTTTGCATCAGCTTGCCGATGTTGGCGTCGATATAGCTGCAGGCGCCAAAATAGGCGCGCCGCGCCCGCCGGACGGCCTCGGGCGGCATCGCTTTGCCCCACAGGTCGATCACCTTGAGGATGCGCGCGGAATGCGGGTCTTGTTGCGCCTGCTCGATGTTGACAACCGGCATCGGGATCTCGACCCCGTCGTACAGGTTCCAGAATTCGGCTGGGATGGTGTACGGGTCATGCGGATGCGTCATCGACACGGTCAGACAAAATGGCCGATCGGGCGTGTTGCGCACATGGTCGAACAGGTATTGGTTGGCCTTGAACACCACCTCTTCGTCGAAGTCCAGCTGGTTCGAGCGCACGCAGGGCCCGGCCTGCAACACCGACGACATATTGTGGTACCAGCTGGCGCGCACATCGGGCTGGTCCCAGTTGACGGCCCAGCCGTAGTCGGCCGGATAGATGTCGCTGGTCAGGCGTTCTTCATAACCATGGAGCTGGTCAGGCCCGCAGAAATGCATCTTGCCGGACAGGGCGGTGCGGTAACCCAGGGCGCGCAGGTAGTGCGCGTAGGTAGGTATGTCGGCTGGAAAATCCGCGGCGTTGTCGTAGGCGCCGATCCGTGACGGCAGTTGCCCGCTGACCAGCGAGAACCGCGAGGGCGCGCACAACGGGCTGTTGCAGTATGCGGAATCGAAGACCACGCCGTCCCGGGCCAGTGCTGCCAGGTGCGGCATCCGGATGGGCGAGTGCGGATCGTGCAATGGGAGCAAGGGTGCGGCCATCTGGTCGGCCATGATGAACAGGATATGGGGACTGGGTGTGGGCATGGTTTGTCTACGGTAATTGCTGATGGGAGGCGAATGTCAACTGCGCATGATCAAGCCAATTGCGTATTTGGTAAATCAGCTGCAACCCCATGTCGCTGATAAGCTTGGCTCATGTCAGACCCATTGCCGTCCCTCGATGTGCAGGCCCACGGCGGCGACCCGCGCGCGGCGCTGCGTGCATCGCCGCGGCTGCATCTCAAGCCCGCGCCAGGTCATGGCTGCAATCTGACATGCAGGCCGGGCCATTGGCACCGTTAGACTCGAACCATGGCTGAGTCGACCGTTCCCGACGAGCGCGTCCTCGAGGTGTTGCGCGCCAGCCAGGTATTTGGCAGCCTGGACGCGTCGGTATTGCAGGACCTGGGGCGCTTTTTACATCTGCAGTCGATCCCTGGTGGCAACATTGTCTACCGCGAGGGCGATCAGGCCAACACGATGTTTTTCCTGATCAGTGGCCGGCTGCGGGTGTCGCGGCGCGACCGTAACGGCGTGCTGCAGCTGTACAACGAGATTCGTCCGGGGGAAAGCGTCGGCGAAGCAGGCCTGATCCTGCAGCAGCCGCGGGCGGCGGACATCACCGCCTTGCGCGACTCGACGGTGGCGATGCTCAGTCGGGCCGATTTCGAGCGCCTGTTGGTGCTGCATCCGCTGGCCTTGAACCGGGTATTTTCGCGCGCCATCTACAACCATCTGCGCCATGCCACGCAGGTGGTCGAGCGCCGCCATGCGCAGATCTTTGTGGTGGTGCCCTTGGAACCCGGGCCGTTGGCGCATGCGGTCGCGTTCGGCCTCACCAGGGCGTTCGCGCAGGTCGGCCGGGCGCACCATGTTGTTCCTGCCGCGGAGCGTTCACCCGACCCGAACGCGACCGGAACCTGGCCCGGCAAGGACCGCTACGATGAATGGGAGGAGCAATACGACTTCCTGATCTACGAGGCCGAACAGCACTCCATGGCATGGACCAAGCGGGCGTTCCGGCAGGCCGATCAGGTGATTTTCGTGACGACCCCCGACGCATCGAAGCAGGTGGGTGAACTGGAGCAAAGACTGTCCGGCGAGCCGGGTTTTGACATGAAGCGCAAGCATCTGGTGGTGTTGCACCCGGAGCAGGCCGAAACTCCTGCGGGACTGCTGCGTTGGCAGGACGGGCGCCATTGCGAACGTGTCTACCCGATCCGATCGCGCCACCAGGGCGACTTCGCGCGGCTGGCGCGTTTTCTCAATGGGACCGCCGTGGGCATCGTGCTCGGCGGTGGTGGCGCGCGCGGATTTGCGCACCTGGGCGTGCTGCGGGCGCTGGAACAGGCCGGTGTCGTGATCGATCTGATCGGTGGCAACAGCATGGGCGCCTTGCTGGGCGCGCAGTACGCCTGCGACGTGGCGCTGGACGACATTCGCGAGCGCACCGTTCGGTTCGCGCGCGGTGGCGAAAGACTGACCTTGCCGGTGATCTCCATCGTGTCCGGGCGCAGGGTCGAACGCGACCTCAAGCGCATGTTCGGCGAGCGGACCGTGGACCAGCTGTGGCGTCCGTTCTTTGCCGCCGCCTGCAACCTCAGCCGCGCCTGCACCACGGTGCAGGACAGCGGACCGCTGTGGCGGGCGGTACTGGCCAGCAATTCGCCGGTGGGGTTGTTTCCGCCCGTGTTGCTCAACGGTGACCTGCTGGTCGACGGCGCGATTCTGGAGAACGTGCCCGTTGGCGCCATGCGGGCCCGCCTGGGAACGCCGCTGGAACAGCGCCGTGGCAATGGGACCATCATTGCCATCGATGTCGATGTGCGCGACTATATGGGGGTGGACCCGGCCTTGGTCCGATTGTCGGTGTGCAGCACGATTCGAAGCTATTTTCAGCGTGGCAAACCGTCGTCGCCGGGCATCGGCGACATCCTGTACCGGGCCAGCCACATTGGTGGCTTGCACCAGCGCGCCCGCACGATCGCGCAGGCGGACCACTATCTCGAGCCGCCGGTGGCGTCGTTTCCATTGATGGGATACGCCCGTGCTGAAAAGATTGTCGAGGTGGGGTACCGCTACGCGGTGAAAGAGATTGAACGATGGGACCATCCGGCGACGCCGCGCTGACCTCGGGCAGCCTGCCGCTGTCGCTCAGCCAACTGGAGGTGTGGCGCGACCAGCTTGCGTGGCCGGACAGCGCGCACCTGAATCTGGGTGGAACCGCATTTTTCGAGGGCCCGCTGGACCTGCCTCGGCTCAAGCGGGCCCTGACGCAACTGGTGGCGGAGCATGCCGCGTTGCGGCTGGTGTTGCAACCCGATGGCACGCAGCGCCTGCTGCCGGCGTACGAACCAGTGCTGCAGGTGATCGACATGACCGGCCATGCCGAGCCCCGGCAGGCCATGCGCGACTGGTGGCAGGACTGGATGCGCCAACCGTTCGCGCTGGACGGCACTCCGCCCTGGCGCTTCGCGTTGTTGCGCGCGCATGACTTGCTGCACGGCGGGACGATCCAGTTCCACCATCTGATCATGGATGGCTGGGGTACGACCCAGGTCATGAAATGCTGGAGCGCCATCTACAACCAGATGGAGAGCGGCGACGCTGGCGCGCAGCCCAGTGACGATTCCTACCTGTCGTTCATCAGGGAATCGCATGCCTATCGGTTGTCCGACGCGTTTGCGCGCGATGCCGCGTTCTGGCGCGCGCAGCTGCCGGCCTTGCCAGACCCGCTGGTGCAGCGCCGCCAGGCGCACGCCCGCAGTGGGGCGCTGCCGGTTGCGCATCTGGTGGTCGAGAACATCGCCCGCGCCGACTACGACCAACTCAATCGCCGTGCGATCGGGTTGGGGCTCACGCCGTTCAATTATTTCCTGGCTGCGATCGCGGTGTATTTCGCCCGCGTCGGCGAACGGGAGCAGGTGCTGATCGGCGTGCCCACGCTCAACCGTGGCGGGCGGCGTTACCGCGACACCATGGGCATGTTCGTGGGCGTCATGGGCGTGAATGTCAGCGTCGCTCCCGGCATGACCGTCGCCAGTTTGGTCGCATCCATCGCTGCCCTCATGCGCAGCGCGTTGCGCCATCCGCGCTATCCGCTCAGCGAACTGGCCCGGGATCTGGAAGTGGTGCGTAGCGGGCGCGACGGGCTGTTCGACGTGCTGCTGTCCTTTGAGCGCCAGGACTACCAGGTTTCGTTCGGCGCTGCCGAACTGGTGGACTCGCGTCAGTTGTTCTCCGGCACCGCGCGTTATCCGTTGGGCGTCACCGTATGCGAGTTCCACGCCCGCCAGGACCTCGAACTGGTGCTGGAAGGCAGCGCCGCCTATTTCGCGCGCGACGAGGTCGCGGCCCTGGCCAACCGGATATGGCATCTGGTGCGATTGCTGGCGACCCATCCCGACATGCTGGTCGCCGATCTGCCGGTCTTGCCGCACGAAGAGCACAACCGGATCGTGCATGGACGGCATGCGCAGGTGCTGATCCATCCTCAACCCCGGACCTATGTCGCCGCCTTCGAACAGCATGCCGCACAGCAGCCCGACGCGGTCTGCCTGGTATGGGACGGCGGACGCATGGACTACGGCACCGTCAACCAGCGTGCCAACCAACTGGCGCATCGACTGGCGGGATTGGGCGCGGGCCGCGACCGGATCGTGGCAGTCGCCATGCCGCGCAGTGCGGACCTGGTCGTGGCGATGCTGGCCATTGCCAAGGCCGGTGCGGCCTACCTGCCGCTGGACCCCGACGCCCCGCTGGCACGATTGGCGGTGGTGTTGCAGGACAGTGCCGCCGTCGCCTTGCTGGTGCAGCAATCGGACTGGGAGCGGCTGGCTCCACTGCATGTGCATACCGTGGTCAGCGGCTGGCAGCCGGACCTGTCGGATGCGACCATCGCCGCCGCGCCGGCAACGCCCGCGCCCGATGACCTGGCCTATGTGCTGTTTACGTCGGGCTCCACCGGCCGGCCCAAGGGCGTCATGATCGAGCACGCGGTGCTGGCCCGGCGCCTGGCCTGGTTGTCGCGCAACTATGGAGTGACACCGCGGGACCGCACCGGCCTGGCGACCCAGGCCACATTCGATCCTTCGCTGATCGAGTTGTGCCTGCCGCTGGTACACGGCGCCAGTATCGCTCTGGCGCCGCCGGGCCGATTGCTGCCCCAGTCATTGGCCGAGTTTGCGCTGCGCCATGCGGTGACGATCATGGCCTTCGTCCCGTCGACGCTGGGCGGCTTTCTCGATGCGGTGGTGGGCCGGTCCGGGCTTGTCCTGCGGGTGGCATGTTGCGGCGGCGAAGTGCTCGCACCCGAACTGGCCCGGCGTTATCTCACCGGCACGCGCGCACAGCTGTTCAACGTGTATGGCCCGACGGAGGCCTGCATATTTGCCACCGCCTGGGAATGCGCGCTGGACGACCGATCTACCGTGCTTCCGGTGGGGCTGCCGGTGGACGACACCGCCATCTATGTGCTGGATCGTCAGTTGCGTCCCGTGCCCGATGGCGTGGCGGGCGAGGTTTTCATCGGTGGACGCGGACTGGCACGCGGCTACCTGAATCAGCCGGATCTGACGGCGGCCAGTTTCCTGGCCGATCCTTTCCGGCCGGGCGAACGCATGTACCGCACCGGCGACAAGGGTGCGCTCGATCACCTGGGTCGCCTGCATTTCCAGGGTCGACTCGATCGACAGGTGAAGCTGCGTGGATACCGGATCGAACTGGGAGAAATAGAGGCCGCGTTGCTGGCCGTGGAGGGCGTCGCACAGGCGGCCGCCAGCAAGGTAGAGCGCGACGGCCATAGCGCCATCCACGCATGGGTCGCGCCTGCGCGGTCCGGTGACCCTGAGCGGTTGCAGCGGGCCTTGCGCATACGCTTGCCCGATTACATGGTGCCTTCGGCCATCTGTGCATTGCCGCTGTTGCCCACCAGCAGCAGCGGCAAGATCGACTACGCGGCGCTGCCGGACGCCACTCCCGCGGTGCTGGCGCAGTCGGCGGGTCGCGGGCCAGCGAACCAGCGGGAGGCCGACTTGCTCAGGTTGTGGCAGACCGAACTCGGGCACACACCGCTGTCGGTGCAGGATAATTTTTTCGACGTCGGTGGCGATTCACTGGCCGCGATCACGATTCTGGCGGGAGCGGAACGCCTGCTGCGGCGCCGGATTCCACTGTACTTGCTGACCGAGAACCCGACCGTCGAGCGGTTGGCGGCCGCACTGGACAAGGAGGACGTACAGCCGGGACTGCTGGTGCCACTGGGGCCTGGCATCGCGGAGCATACGATCTACCTGGCGGCGTCCGGCCATGGCGACCTGTTGCGCTTTCGGACGCTGGCGGACGCGCTGGGTGGCGACTGCGATCTGCGGATGCTGCAGCCACCGGCTGGCACTGGCGGCTTCACGCGCATCAAGCAACTGGCGGTGATGTATGCCGACAGCATCCAGGCGCAGGGCGCGGAGCCGGGCTTCGTCGCCGGTTTCTCCATTGGCGGCATCGCCGCGCTGGAAACGGCGCGACTGCTGGAGCAACGTGGCGCGCCGCCGCGCGGCCTGATCCTGATCGATACGGTCTATCCGAAAGCCGTGTGGGGCGGTACCTTGTATTGGCGCCTGTTCACCGGTCTGGTGCGACTGCTGCGCCTGCAGGAACTGAGCATCAACGGGCGGCGCCTGGGCGCCATGGTCAACGACGCCGGTCTGGTGGCGCAGGTCAAGTCCATGGGGGGGTACCGTGCAGCGGCATTCAACGGTCAGACCACCTTGATTACGACGTCGGGCCTGTTGCGCTGGGAACGTGCGCTGTTCGGGTCGTGGAAGAAGTTGCAAGGCGACCGGTTGCAGACACGTCGGGTGGCCGGCCTGCATGGTTCGATCTTCAGTGCCGGCCAGGTACGGGATCTGGCAGTGGTGTTGAACGATATCGTGCGTCGCGCGCCGTGATGCCTTTGGCGGACATCATGCCTGGCAAGCTGCCATCGCGATCGCTGCGTCGGCGCTTAGCTTTGCTCGTTGCCGCCGTGCTGATGGTGATCGGCCTGGCGATTGCATGGACCTGGACTCCACTGCGTGAATGGCTCGACGTGGACCTGGTGGTATCGGCCTTGCAGCGATTCGGCCATGCGTTCGGGCCGGTCGCGGCCATTGCCGGTTTCGCACTGGCGATGACGCTTGCAGTACCTCTCAGTTTTCTGACCCTGGTTGCGTTGGTCGCGTTTGGTCCGTGGGCCGGGTTTGGTTGCGCCATGGGGGGGGCGTTGGTGGGCGCTGCTGCGAGTTACGGTCTGGGCGCATTCCTGGGCCATGAGGTGCTGGTGCGGCTGGCCGGAGTGCGCGTCAACCTGCTGAGCCAGCGGATGGCCAGCCGTGGACTGCTGGCCGTGATCCTGGTGCGCCTGGTGCCAGTGGCGCCCTTCGCCGTCGTCAATATGGCTGCCGGTGCCAGCCATATTCGCTTGCGCGACCTGTTGCTCGGCACGGCAATCGGCATTACACCCGGCACGTTGGCGATGATGCTATTCGTGGACCAGATCGCCGCTGCGTTGCGCGCTCCGACGCCGATGATGTTTGCACTCGTTGGCGTCACGGTCGCGTTGATCGCCGCGGGTGCATGGGCCCTGCAACGCTGGCTGCGCAGCGTTGACCAGGCCTAACCGGCAATCCGCCGCAACGCTGCGTGTTCGCTGGCCTTACAGGCCAGCCGCTGCGCGCAGCTCGGCGGCTTTGTGGCTCCGGCACGACCCTGCGGGTCTTCACATCGCTGCGCGATGTGAGCCTCGCCGCAAAGCTGCCGCAACGCTGCGCGTTCGCTGGCCTTACAGGCCAGCCGCTGCGCGCAGCTCGGCGGCTTTGTCCACCCGTTCCCAGGTGAATTCAGGCTCTTCGCGGCCGAAGTGGCCGTAGGCGGCGGTTTTTTCGTAGATCGGGCGCAGCAGATCGAGCATCTGGATGATGCCTTTGGGACGCAGGTCGAAATGCGCGCGAACCAATGCGGCGATCTTTTCATCGGAAATCTTGCCGGTGCCTTCGGTGTAGACGGTGATGTTCATCGGCTCGGCCACGCCGATCGCGTAGGCGACCTGAATCTGGCACTGGCGGGCCAGACCGGCCGCCACGATGTTCTTGGCCACATAGCGGGCCGCATAGGCGGCGCTGCGGTCCACCTTGCTCGGGTCCTTGCCGCTGAATGCACCGCCTCCGTGCGGGCAGGCGCCGCCGTAGGTGTCGACGATGATCTTGCGTCCGGTCAGTCCGCAATCGCCCTGCGGGCCGCCGATGACGAAGCGTCCGGTGGGGTTGACCAGGTAGCGGGTGTCCTTGATCCACTCCTTGGGCAGCACCGGCTTGATGATTTCCTCGATGACGGCCTCGTAGAAACTGGCCTTGAGCCTGGTTGCGGTTTCGCTTTGGTCGGGATCGTGTTGGGTCGACAACACGACCGTGTCGATACTGTGGGGTTTGCCATCGACATAGCGCATCGTGACCTGGCTCTTGGCGTCGGGACGCAGGAACGGCAGGCGGCCGTCCTTGCGTAGTTGGGCCTGGCGTTCGACCAGACGGTGCGCATAGTAGATCGGCGCGGGCATACGTTCGGGGGTCTCGTCGCAGGCATAACCGAACATCAGGCCCTGGTCGCCGGCGCCGGTGTTCAGGTGGTCATCGGACGCATGGTCAACACCCTGCGCAATGTCGTTGCTTTGTTTGTCGTAGGCGACCAGCACGGCGCAACCCTTGTAGTCGATGCCGTAATCGGTGTTGTCGTAGCCGATGCGCTTGATGGTGTCGCGCGCCACGCCGATGTAGTCGACGTTGGCATGCGTGGTGATCTCGCCGGCGAGCACCACCAAGCCCGTGTTGCAGAGCGTCTCGGCGGCCACGCGCGAGCGCGGGTCCTGGGCGAAGATCGCGTCGAGCACGGCGTCCGAAATCTGGTCGGAAACCTTGTCGGGATGCCCCTCGGAGACCGATTCGGACGTGAAGAGGAAATCGTTTTTCATGGGTTCACCGGGAAGACGCGAAATCAGCCCGGTATTCTAGCAAAGTCCCGACCCT
>JAYUQC010000127.1:0-76595 GCA_043759735.1 Rhodoferax sp. | reverse complement strand
GGGGTGGATTGGTTGTCAAGAATGCGTTCGAGCTTACGATAAAAATGGTCAGCATAGTACTTATAGCCTTGTCCAACGAGGTATGAGCCTGAGCAGTTCGCGTATTTCCACCCAGGAATGAGCCTGAAGAGGGAAAATTGAGTCAGCATAGCTGTTGGCCTGATCATCCTGAGGATGGTGATCAACATGGACGAGACAAAGCTGCGCAGCATTGCGCAACCGCAGGAATTTCTGCACGCAACCCCCGAAGTCAGTTCCACCGGCACTGCGGGTGACGGCGACACCCAGCGCTACGAGCACATCAGCCGCGTACTCAAACGCTTTGACTACCCCCAGCGCAATAAACACGAACGCGGCGTGGTGCTGGCCTACCTGCGCCGCACCCTGAAGCCTGTGTGCAGGCAATCAGTGAGGCTTATCTGCTGCCTGTGCTGGTCTTTGTCGTGACACAGTTCCCGTTTGAGATCGCCGGGTTTCACTCGGACAACGGATCAGAGTACGTCAATGGCCGATTAGTCAAGATGCTGGAGAAGTTGCGCATCGAGCAGACCAAGTCACGCTCACGCCAGAGCAACAATCCAAGGCAGATTTGTTTGCGCTGTTCAACAAACCCAGGCGTAAACAGCCAAGCCTGAAGCCCCTCACATCAAGACACAATCGTGCGTGAAAACCATGCGCGCCGGGGGGCCTCCGGCGGCTGGGCAGGGGCCTGCATAGAAAAAAAACAGCAGGCAAAACCCGGCCCCTTAAACTTCCACTTTTAACCCGGTCAGGCCGAACAGCAGAAGTAGCTAACTCAAGCCACGTTCAGGCTCATACCTGGATTGGAAAATACTCATGGTGGCTACATGAGCCTGAAAGCAAAAAAGGCTTGCTGCTAAATTCATAGCAACAAACCTTTATGCATCTTGGCGGAGAGGGTGGGATTCGAACCCACGGTACCTTGCGGTACGCCTGATTTCGAGTCAGGTACATTCGGCCACTCTGCCACCTCTCCTGTGTCGCGCGGGTCGGATTGTAGCAGTCGGCCGGGCTTGGCTGGCGGGCCAAACGCGACGGTCAGGCCGCGTCGGTCAGCAGTTGCAGTGCGGCGGCAATGTCATCGTGCGCGACTCCTTCACCGGCGGCAACCTGCCCCTCGAAAGCCGGCAATGCCGCTGCGCCGAGTTGCTGCAATCGCGCAATTGCCGCACCGGCATCCTTGGGCGAGGCGAAGGCCTGGCTTTGCAGCAGCAAGCGACCCTTGGCATCGACAAACTTGAAAGCGAATTGGCCGTCCTTGTCGCGGTATTGCTTGAACACCGGTAGCGAGGCCTTGTCGTCCCTGGGCGCCTTGGCCTGGCTGGGCGCTCCCAGGTTGCGCAGTCCCACCGCATGCCGCAATCGCGCCATGACGGGGGTGGCGATGGCGCGTGCCTTGGTGGCGCCGCGCACAAGGATGGCTTCGATCTTCGCGGGCTCGCGCATCAGCGCTTCGTAACGTTCGCGCATCGGGGTGATCTCGGCATCCAGCCGCTCGAACACCAGGGTCTTGGCGTCGCCCCAGGCGATGCCGTCGGCGTAGGCCTTGCGCAAGTCGGCGGTCTCGTCGGCTGGGGCGAACGCCTGGAAAATCTGGAACAGTGCCGAGCCGTCGACCTGCTTGGATTCGCCCGGCAGCCGCGAGTCGGTGACGATGGCGGCGATGAGTTTCTTCAACTGCGCGCGTGGCGCAAATAATGGAATATGGTTGTCGTAGCTCTTGCTCATCTTGCGCCCGTCCACGCCAGGCAGCGTGGCGACCGACTCTTCGGTCACCACCTCGGGCAGCACGAAATGCGATCCGTAGCGGTGGTTGAAACTGTTGGCCATGTCGCGCGCCATCTCCAGGTGCTGTACCTGGTCACGCCCGACCGGCACCTTGTGCGCGTTGAACATCAGGATGTCGGCACCCATCAGCACCGGGTACATGAACAGGCCGGCAGTCACATCGGAGTCGGCGTCGGCGCCCGCTGCGGTGTTCTTGTCGACCGCGGCCTTGTAGGCATGGGCACGATTGAGCAGGCCCTTGCCAGTGACGCAGGTCAGGAACCAGGTCAGTTCGGGGATTTCGGAAATGTCGGACTGTCGGTAAAAGGTGACGCGTTCCGGGTCCAGACCGGCGGCCAACCAGCTGGCGGCGATCTCGAGCGTCGAGCGCTGGATGCGCGCCGGTTCCTCGACCTTGATCAGCGCATGGTAGTCGGCCAGAAAATAGAAGCTCTCGACATCATCACGCAGGCTGGCGCGCACCGAGGGCCGGATCGAGCCGACATAGTTGCCCAGGTGCGGGGTGCCGGAGGTCGTGATGCCGGTCAGGAAACGCGTAATGCTCATGGTGCGGGAAAAGAGTGAGCCTTACCCGAACAACCAGCCGAACGGGATCAGCAGGATGTCGAGCAGGCCGAAGGTCAGCGCCATCAGAGGCTGCATCCAGAATGTGCTGACAACACCCATCAGCAGCAGGGCCATGACGATGAAAAAACCCCAGGGTTCGACACGCGCCACGAGTGCCGCCTGGCGGTAGGGCAGCAGGCCGACCAGGATGCGCCCGCCGTCCAGCGGTGGCAGCGGGAACAGGTTGAGCACGAACATCACCACGTTGACCAGTACGCCGCCCTGGCACATCTTCAGGAAGAAGGGCTCGTTAACGTCCATTCCATGCAATACGATCAGCAAGACCCCCCAGAAGAACGCCTGCACCAGATTGGATGCGGGCCCGGCCAGTGCCACCCATACCATGTCACGCTTGGGGTTGCGCAGGTTGCCGAACTGCACTGGCACCGGCTTGGCATAGCCGAACATGAAGGCGCCCTTGGTCGCGAACAGCAGCATCAGCGGAATCAGGATCGTGCCCACCGGGTCGATATGCTTGATCGGGTTCAGGGTGATGCGGCCCAGCATGAAAGCCGTGTCGTCGCCAAAATGCCGTGCCGCGTAGCCATGGGCAGCTTCATGCACGGTGATCGCAAACAGCACCGGCAGTGCGTAGATCAGAATCGATTGAATCAGGCTGGATGTGTCCACGGGTCGATTGTCTCAGAGTGGGCGGGCCGGTCCGGCTGCGGCCACCGCTACAGGCCCAGGGCGCCGATGTCACCCCGGCCCTGGCGCAGCAGGACCGCCTCGCCACCGCTCAGGTCAACCACCGTCGTCGCCTCCATCGGGCAGGCGCCCGCATCCAGCACGGCGTCTATCAGGTGCTCGAACTGCGCGCGAATCTCGCGCGCGTCGTTGAGCGGTTCGGTTTCCCCACGGGGAATGAGCGTGGTCGCCAGCAAGGGACCGTTGTGCAGCGCCAGCAATTGCTGCAGGGCCAGGTGCCGGGGCACGCGCACGCCGATGGTCTTGCGTTGCGGATGACTGACCCGCCGCGGCACTTCCTTGCTGGCCTCCAGGATGAAGGTGTAGGGGCCGGGCGTTACCGACTTGAGCAGTCGGTACTGCCGGTTATCGACCCGCGCGTAGTTGGCCAGTTCAGCCAGGTCACGGCACAGCAGAGTCAGGTGGTGCTTGTCGTCGACGCCGCGAATGCGCCGCAGCCGGTCGGCGGCAGCCTTGTCGTCCAGGTGGCAGACCAGCGCATAACTCGAATCGGTAGGCACCGCCAGCACGCCGCCGCGCTCCAACAGGGCCACGGCCTGCTTGAGGAGTCGCGGCTGCGGGTTGTCTGGATGCAGCTCGAAGTGTTGCGCCATGTCAGTTCCGCCCGGCCGCTCCGAAGGGACTGACAGCCCCCTCGGGGGGCAGCGAACGCAGTGAGCGTGGGGGCAGTTTCATCCTAGTTCCGCCCGGCCGCACCGAAGGGACTGACAGCCCCCACGGGGGCAGCGAACGCAGTGAGCGTGGGGGCAGTTTCATCCTGGAAGTGACGCCAAGCGGGAGTCGACAGGCTCACTGTATGCGGGACTCCAGCAGTTCCCAGACCGGCGTCAGGTCTTTGGGCAGCAACGCAAGCGTGCCCAGGTCGGTGTGTGATTCGTCCGGGCTGTGGAAATCGCTGCCACGCGAAGCGGCCAGTCCGAACTCGCGCGCGGTATCGGCATAGGTCACGTATTCGGCAACGGTGTGGCTGCCGGTGACCACTTCGACCGCCAAGCCGCCGTGGTTCTTGAACTCGGTGAACAGCGCGTATTCCTCGTTGGCCGTGAACTTGTAGCGCGCCGGATGCGCGATCACCGCCATGCCACCGGCCTGCGTGATCCAGGTCACCGCGTCTTTCAGCGAAGCCCAGCGGTGTTCGACGAAACCGGGCTTGCCCTCGGTCAGGTATTTGCGGAACACCTCGTTGGTTTCCTTGCAGACGCCGGTCTCGACCAGAAAGCGGGCGAAATGGGTACGCGAAATCAGCTCGTGATTGCCGGCGAAGGTGAGTGCGCCTTCGTATGCGCCCTGAATGCCGACCTTGGCCAGGCCTTCGGCCATGTCGCGCGCGCGCTGGCCACGTCCACCGCGGGTGCGGATAAGGCCCTCGCGCAAGGCGTCGTCGTGGGCGTCGAAGCCCAGGCCGACGATATGCACGGTCTTGCCGATGAAGGTGACCGAGATTTCGGTGCCGGTGAGGTAGTGCAGGCCGTGCTGCCGCGCGGCCGCCGCGGCGCGGGCCTGGCCGCCGATTTCGTCATGGTCGGTCAGGGCCCACAACTCGACGCCATTGCCCTTGGCCCGTTGCGCCAGTGCCTCTGGTGTCAGTGTGCCGTCGGAGACGACGGAGTGGCAGTGCAGATCGGCGTTGAGAATGGTTTTCACTGCAGCATTTTAGGCCTTGGCCCTTGTGGCCTTACGGCCGCGGGTCAAAGGCTGCTGCCAGCGGCTGGGTCAGCCGGTCGGGTCAGCCGTCGGCGTTGATCTTGGTGATCAGTTCCTGCAACACTCCATCGGCCTTGTCGTTGGCGATCTGGCAGGTGCCGGCGTTCTCGTGGCCACCGCCGCCGTAGCTGAGCATCAGTTCGCCGATGTTGGTGCGCGAACTGCGGTTGGTGATCGACTTGCCGGTGGCAAACACCGTGTTCTGCTTTTGTACACCCCACATGGCATGGATCGAGATGTTGGTATCGGGGAACAGCGCGTAGATCATGAACCGGTTGACCGCGTAGATGGTCTCTTCCTGGCGCAGGTCAAGTACGGCCAGATTGCCGTGCACCGTGGTGCAGCGCTTGATCTGTTCCTTGGCCTTGTCGGCGTGCTCGACATACAGCGTGACCCGCTCGACTATGTCGGGCAGGGCCAGTACCTGGTCGATGGTGTGGTTACGCACGTAGTTGATGAGGTCCAGCATCAGCTGGTAGTTGCTGATGCGGAACTCGCGGAAACGGCCCAGGCCGGTGCGCGAGTCCATCAGGTAGTTGAGCAATACCCAGTCCTTGGGATCGAGGATCTCGGCGATGCTGAACTCGGCCGCGTCACTCTTGTCGACCGCGATCATCATGTCGTCGAACGAATCCGGAAAACGCTGTTTGCCACCGTAGCACTCATAGACCACCCGGGCCGCGGAAGGGGCACCCGGATAGATGATGTAGTTCTTGGGCCGCTCGCCGGTGTTGCGCGTGGTCTCTGATGCATGGTGGTCAAACACCAAGTGCGCGCCGGGAACATAAGGCAGGTTGGTGGTGATGTCCCGGTTCGTGATCGTGACCTTGCCATCCTGCATGTCCTTCGGGTGCACGAACTTGATGTCGTCGATCAGCCCGATCTCGTTGAGCAGGATCGCGCATACGAGGCCGTCAAAATCGCTGCGGGTGACAAGGCGGTATTTCTGGTCGGACATCGAAGTCTCCACTGCGTCATTTTAAAAAATGATTCTATTCGCAGCAGCGACAGCCATTGCACCCGGCTCAGGGCCGGGCGCAATGGCCTGGGCCTATCGATCGCCAGTGCGGGTGCGGTCGTCACCGGCTGAGTCGTCGGCGCCGCGGCCGCCGCGCACACGGCCAGCGCCATCGTCGGCGCCCCGCCCGCCACGTGCACGGCCAGCGCCATCGTCGGCGCCTCGCCCGCCACGTGCATGGCCAGCGCCATCGTCGGCGCCTCGTCCGCCACGCGCATGGCCAGCGCCATCGTCGGCGCCTCGTCCGCCACGCGCGTCGCTGCTGGCACTGCTATCGCTGCCGCCGCGTCCGCCATTGCGGTCGGCCAGAGCAGGAGATGCGGCGATGGCTGCGGCAGTCGCGAGCAGCAGGGTGATGGAAGAATTTCTGAGGTTGTTCATAAGAGTGTTCCTTGAAGGATTAGATAGTGAGTGTGCGTGTAAAAATTTCCCACGCACACTTTGATTATTTGTGTAAAAATTTCCCACGTCAAGAGTTTTGTGTGATTTTTTCCCACATTTGTGTGGCGAACTGTTAGCATTTGGAGATCATGCCAAGCCCAGAGTCCGACCCAGGCCAGACGCCCGCACTTGCCCGCGCGTTGCGCCGGGCATTGCGCCCGTTGGTACGCCTGATGCTGGCCAATGGCCTGACGTTGCCTTACCTGGTGGAGATGCTCAAGTCGTTGATGGTTGAAGTGGCGGATCGGGAAATCCGGATCGGCGTCAAGCCGCCCACCGACAGCCGGGTCAGCCTGGTGACCGGCGTACACCGAAAAGATGTCGGCCGGTTGCGCCAGCAGCACGCACGCGACGGCCACGATGTGCCTGCGGTGGCCTCGCTCGGCGCGCGCGTGCTGGCCTTGTGGCAGGGCTCCGCTCCCTATCTGGACGCCGGCGGTGAACCCAGGCCGCTGCCGCGCTTTGTCAGCGAAGGCGGGACGGTATCCTTCGAGGGCCTTGTGAGCAGTATCAATTCCGACATCCGCTCGCGTGTGCTGCTCGACGAATGGTTGCGCCTAGGTCTGGTGCGCCTCGATGAAGAGCGACGGGTCTGCCTGTGTGTCGAGGCCTTCGTGCCGGCCGAGGGTTCCGACGAAAAGGCCTCGTATCTTGGCCACAACCTGCATGACCATGCGGCGGCCGCAACCCACAACCTGCTGGGCGGTGCGCCACCATTTCTTGAGCGCAGCGTGCACTACGGGTCCTTGCCTGCGGTGGCGGTGCAGGTGCTGGCACAGCAGGCGGAAACGGCGGGTATGAAGGCCTTGCTGGCGGTCAATAAGGGGGCTCTGGCCGAGTCTCGCAAGACCGGGACCATCGGCGATACACGCCGGCGCATGACGTTCGGCATCTATTTCTATTCGGAACCCGTGCCCTCGGAGTCCGCGCCAGCCGTTGTGTCGCCGCACGATCAGGCCGAGGGGCCGTCCGCATGACGATCCGTCTCCGACTGGCTGGTGTGCAATGGATGCGTGGCGCAGCCATTGTCATGTTCGGGCTTTGGCCAAGCCTTGTTGTGCAGGCGCAGGCGCAGGATATCTGCGCTTCTGGTGCGGCGTTGGTCAATCCGCTGGTTGCCACCAGTCGCGACGATCCGGGCGCTGGAGGCATTGGCGGAACAGGCATCAGCACCGGACCGGCGGTGGCGACTCCCGGTGGCGACGGTGGCATCGGCGGCACGGGCGTCCAGGCCCTTGGGCCGGACCCGGGTGGTGCGGCGACCGGCCAGGGTGGTATTGGCGGCACCGGGATCGTGGGCATCATCACTGGGTTTGCCAGCATCTGTGTCAACGGTGTCGAAGTGCATTTTGACGCGGCAACGCCGGTCTCCGATGCGGGTGAGTCGGTTTCGGCGCGGCAACTGGCGATCGGGCAATTGGTGGCGGTCAGCGCCGACGGGTCCGGTCGGCAGGTTCGGGCGCGCCGTATTGCGCTGGTCCATACCGCGGTCGGGCCGCTGACCAGTGCCGATGTTCGTGCCGGCACATTCAAGCTGCTGGGCCAGGCTGGCCGGGTGCAGGACCCGGCCAATCTGGCCAATCTGACGGCGGGCGATTGGGTGCGCATCAGTGGGCAACGGCTGGCCGGTGGAACCATTGCTGCGACGCGGCTCGAGCGGGTCGCACCCCAGTCCTGGGTCCAGCTCAACGGAATCATCGGACGCATGGACGGCAACACCCTCGTCGTCAGTGGAACCCATGTTCAGCTTGCAAGCCCCTCTGCGGCGACCGGAATGGCCGTCGGCAGCGAGGTCACGATCTCCGGCGCTTGGGACGGCGTCGTACTGCGGGCGCAGCGGTCGGTCGTGGAGCCAACGCGCAGTGGGCTCGGCACGGTGGGCCGGGTCGTGCTGGCAGGGTATGTACATGCGCTTGGCGAGCGGCGGATCAGCCTGGGACTCGGCGACCTGGAGCTGAGTGCGGGCGTGCAGGTCGTCGGCGCCCAGGGCGGCCAGCTGGCGGTCGACCAGCATGTTCAGGTGACAGGACGACTGGGTGCCGACCAGCGTGTCACGATCGACCGCGTTGTGATCGGGGACGGTCCTTCCGATGGTGCTGGGCTTGGCGCTCAGTCCCGCGGCGGGCGGCGCAATCGAAGCGAGCGCGATTCCCGTATCGGCGATGACCGGTCCGGCCGCTCCGATCGCTTCGAAAACCGACAAGACTCGTCCGGGCGAGGCGGCTCCGGCGATTCGAGCGATTCGAGCGGTTCGAGTGGTTCGGGGTCGTCGGGCGAATCCGGATCATCTGGCGGGTCCGGGTCGTCGGGCAGCGGCGGCTCGGAGTCCGGCGAGGGCGGAAGCGGTCGCGGAAAGTAGGCCGCCCCGATCCGGGGGGCAGGGTCCCACCGGTTGGACCTATTCGAAATCCAGCAGGACCTTCATTGCCTGCGAGCGGTCTGCCGCCAATGCAAACGCCCGACCGGAATCGCGGAATGGCAGGGTGGCCGATATCAGCGGCTTGACATCGATCAAGCCCTTGTTCAGCAACTCCACCGCGATGGCGAACTCCTCATGAAACCGGAACGCGCCGCGCAGGTCGAACTCCTTGGCCACGATGGTGTTGAGCGGCAGCGTCATGTCGCCGCCCAGGCCGACCTGCATGATGACACCGCGTGGCCGCAGGGCGTCCAGCGCACCGCGCAATGCGCGTTCATTGCCACTGGCTTCGAACAATACATCGAAGCTGCCCTTGTCGGCGCAATACGGCGCCAGACCATCGGCTTGGTCGCCGACATTGATCGCCAGGTCTGCGCCGACCTTGATGGCGCTGCGCAGCGTGAAGGCACTGACGTCGGTGGCCACGATATGGGCTGCACCGGCGCGTCGTGCGGCGATGATGATCAGCGCACCGATCGGCCCGCAGCCGGTGACCAGAACCCGCTTGCCAAGCAGCGAGCCGGCGCGGCGCACCGCATGCAACGCGACCGACATCGGTTCGACCATTGCGCCTTCGCCGTCGCTGACGGTGGCGGCCAGCTTGTGCGCCTGGCTGGCATCGCAGACGATTTCCTGGCGGAAAGCGCCCTGCACATGGGGAGTGCGCATAGCGCTGCCGTAGTAGCGCATCTCCAGGCAGTGGTTCTGCAGCCCCTGCTGGCAGTAGATGCAGTGTCCGCAGGGCCGGCTGGGGCTGACAGCGACCCGATCGCCCACCGCGACCGTCGAAACACCATCGGCCACCTGCTCGACGACGCCGGCGATCTCATGGCCCAGCACCATCGGCTCCTTGATGCGGATGCTGCCGAAACCGCCATGGTTGAAATAGTGCAGGTCGGAGCCGCAGATACCGCCCTTGCGCACCCGGACCCGGATCTGGCCCGCCCCGACCGGTTCGGTGGCGATAGTTTCGACCCGCAGGTCCTTGGGGGCGTGGATGACAAGTGCTTCCATGAGATTGCTTCCTGGCAAGGGATGAAGGGAGTGGTATGGGAGACCCGGCGTGGGCCGGAAGGTTGCGTGAACCAGCACCGGCCGGCCCGCCACGGCATTACAGCGTGGCCGTCACGCCACCATCGACATACAGGATATGGCCGTTGACGAAATCCGACGCGCTACTGGCCAGAAAAACCGCCGGTCCGACCAGATCCTCGACATCGCCCCAGCGCCGTGATGGGGTTCTGCCGATGAGCCAACTGCTGAACTCCTGGTTTTTGACCAGCGCGTCGGTCAGCTCGGTCTTGAAATAGCCCGGCCCCAGGCCATTGACCTGGATGCCGTACTGGCCCCAGTCGATGGCCATGCCCTTGGTCAGCATCTTGACTGCGCCCTTGCTGGCGCTGTAGGGCGCGATGTTCGGGCGTCCGAGTTCGCTTTGCACCGAGCAGATGTTGATGATCTTGCCCTTGCGCCGGGCGATCATGCAGCGCGCCACGGCCTGCCCGACCAGGAACACGCTGTCGACATTGGTGCGCATCAGTTCATGCCACTGTTCCTCGGGAAAGTCCTCCAGCGGCGCGCGACGCTGCATGCCGGCGTTGTTGACCAGGATGTCGATCGCGCCAACATCCTTTTCGATGGCGGCAACTGCCGCATCGACGGCGGCTTTGTTGGTGACGTCGAATGCCTGCACATGGACGTTGGCGCCTTCGTCGCGCAGCGTCCTGGCCACCTGCTCGAGTTTGTCCGGGCTGCGCGCATTGAGGATGACGGCGGCACCCGCCTGGGCCAGTCCGCGCGCCAGCGCGAAGCCAATGCCGGCGCTCGAGCCGGTGACCAGGGCCAGTCGGCCGGTGAGATCGAAGGGGTTTGTCTGTGGCATGGGTGGGTCGCTTGTCGCGTGGAGCTAAAAAAGGAATCGATTGTCGCGCTCAGGTGGTTGGGGCTTCCGCCGCTTCGATCAGGAATTTGACTTTACGCGCACCATTCCATTCGTCGGCATCGAGCCGAAAGGCGATCCGCGCCCGCGCCGGCAGGCTATCGGTATGGTTGAACCAGATGGCGTCGATCGGTGTGCCCTGGTGCTTGAGCTTGAGCGCCAGGTGCTTTTCGCCGACCAGGCGCTGCGACAGCACCTCGACTTCCTCGCTGAACACCGGTGGCGCAAAGCCCTGGCCCCAGACTTCCTTGTGCAGGGTGTCGACCAGGTCCACCCGGCGGTATTGCGGCGCCAGCGGGCCGTCGGTCTCGAGCCGGCGTTGCAAGGTGGCGGCGTCGAGCCATTGCAGGGCGACTTCGGCCAGTCCCTGCTCGAATTGGTCCAGGCTTTCCTCGGCAATGGTGCAGCCCGCTGCCATCGCATGCCCGCCAAACCGCAGCAGCACGCCCGGATGGCGCTTGGCGACCAGATCGAGCGCATCGCGCAGATGAAAACCGGGGATCGACCGGCCCGATCCCTTGAGCTCATGCTCCTTGCCCGGCGCCTGGCTGGCGGCAAAAACAAAGGTCGGCCGGTGCAGCTTGTCCTTGATGCGCGAGGCCACGATGCCGACCACGCCTTCATGGAAATCGGGGTCGAACACGCAGATCGCGGGGGGTGGCGCATCGCCTTCTTCAAACAGCGATTCGGCGATCTCCATTGCCTGCGCGCGCATGTCGCCCTCGATGTCGCGCCGCTCGCGGTTGATGGCGTCAAGCTGGCGCGCCAGTTCCTGGGCGCGGGAGGGGTCATCGGTGAGCAGGCATTCGATGCCCAGCGTCATGTCGCTGAGCCTGCCGGCGGCATTGATGCGCGGGCCCAGCGCAAATCCGAAGTCGAACGTGGTGGCCATCGCGGCCGATCGACCGGCCGCCTGGAACAGGCTGGTCAGTCCCGGCGGCAATGCTCCGGCGCGGACGCGCTTGAGCCCTTGCGCGACCAGGCGGCGGTTGTTGGCATCCAGGCGCACCACGTCGGCGACTGTGCCCAGTGCCACCAATGGCAGCAGGGCGTCGAGCTTGGGCTGGTTGTGCGGCGTAAAGACGCCGCGCTCGCGCAATTCCGAACGTAGAGCGAGCAGCACATAGAACATGACGCCGACACCGGCGATGGATTTGCTCTCGAACGTGCATCCCCGCTGGTTTGGGTTGACGATCACATCGGCGCGCGGCAGTTCACGGGCCGGCAGGTGGTGGTCGGTCACCAGCACCTGCAGGCCCAGCGCGCGGGCACGCTCGACACCTTCGATGCTGGCAATGCCGTTGTCAACGGTGATCAATACGTCCGCGCCACTGTCCTTTACCCGCTCGGCGATCGGGGCCGTCAGGCCGTAGCCGTCGCGCACCCGGTCCGGCACGATGTAGCCGACATGGCGCGCGCCCAGCAGACGAAGCCCGCGGATGCCGACGGCGCATGCGGTGGCGCCGTCACAGTCGTAGTCTGCCACGATGCACAGCCGCTTGTCGCTGGCAATCGCATCGGCCAGCAGGGTCGCCGCCGCCGCGCTGCCGAGCATGCCGGCAGGCGCCAGCAGGCGGTTCAGGCCCGTGTCGAGTTCGTCCATGCCGGTGACGCCACGCGCCGCATACAGACGCGCCAGCAACGGGTGCACGCCGGCCTGCTCCAATGCCCAGGCGGCGCGCGGCGGAATGTCGCGTGTGGTGATCTTCATAGCTGACGGGTAAGGTCTTGCAAGGTGGGACGGCTGAAACGGCGCTGCAGCCGATCGCGCCATCGTGTCGCGCAAGATGCGAAATGCAGCGCGTTTCGCTCCGAGCACAACGCCAGTTCGACACTGCCACCGCGATCGAGTGCGGCCAGCAGTTCCTGGCATGCGCCCTGGTCGATCTGGCGCCAGGCGTCCGTCCAGCCTGGCCAGTCGCCGAGCAGCGCGCACAGGCGCAGACCATCGGCAATGTGTGGCGGCCGGATCAATGGTGCCGCGTCGCCCAACGCGCCATTGCCACTGACCCAGAAGGAGTTGACGGCCTGCAGCCCGCGTTGCGCGCGCGCATCGTTGACCGGATGGGTGTACAGCAGCATCTGCATCTCATTTTGTAGCCGGCGCACGGTGGCCGTGGCGGGCATCCAGGGGCCGACATCGGTGCCGATGACCCGGTCGAGCGAGGCACAGGCCAGGTCGGCCAACGCCGCGCCACCGGCCAACCAGCGTTGCGGCGTGTCAAAAAGCAGTTCGATGCCGTCCTGCGCGAAGTACGGCGCCATCGCCTGCACCAGCGCGCGCGACTCCGCTTCTTCCAGTTGCAGGGTGGCCGGGTCCAGCATCAGGATGCTGCCAGTGCCGATTTGCCAATGGGCGGGTGTCACCCAGGCCCAGTGGCCGGAACCGGGGCCGGGGTTGCGACCGTTGCGGGCCAACTCCAGCGCGGCCCAGGGAATCAATCCGTCCTTGACTGTCATGCCCAGCGCCTGCGCCAACACGCGCTCGTGTGGTGGCGACAGGTCGTGCGACGAGCCGGTATCGGTGCGCACCAAGGTCAGCCGCCGCAACAGCCGCTCGAGCCGGGGCAATTGCAGTGTCGCAACGGCGTCGGCACAACCCGGTGTATCGACGAATGCGTACGGAATCAGCAACTGCATGGGGCTATTGTCCGGGAAGTAGCCCACGCGCCGACGCGCCGGCGGACGGGATGCCACAATGGCCGTTGTTTGCGCTTCCCACCTGAAATGAACATGGCCTCTTGGTTTAGCCGCTGATGCAAGTGCCCTACGAACTGACGCTGGGCTGGCGTTACACCCGTGCCGGCCGCGCGACCCGGCGCAATGGTTTCATTTCCTTCATCTCCGGTGTATCGATGCTGGGCATTGCGCTGGGCGTGGCGGCACTGATCATCGTGCTCAGCGTCATGAATGGCTTCCAGAAGGAGGTGCGTGACCGCATGCTCGGCGTGGTGTCGCACATCGAGATCATGGCCGCAGGCGGTGTCGCGCTGCCGGACCTGGAGCGCACCCTGGAGCAGGCCAAGCGCAATCCCCAGGTCGTTGGCGCAGCCCCATTCGTCTTTGCCCAGGGCTTGCTGGCGCGTGGCGAAGATATGAAGGCCACCCTGGTGCGGGGCATCGACCCGCAACGCGAGCTCGATGTGACCGATCTGGGCCGGGCCATGGGCCGTAGCGGGTTGGCGCGCCTGGTTCCGGGCGCATTCGGCATCGTGCTCGGTGGCGAACTGGCGCGTTCGCTGGGTGTGGGCGAAGGCGACAGCGTGACCCTGATTACACCCAGCGGCCAGATAACGCCGGCGGGGGTGGTGCCCCGCCTCAAGCAGATGACCGTGGTCGGCACTTTCGATTCGGGCCATTTCGAATACGACTCGGCACTGGCGCTGATGCATATGGACGATGCAGCCCGACTCTACCGCCTCGAAGGCCCGACCGGTGTGCGTCTGAAGCTGAGTGACCTGCACCAGGCCCGCGACGTAGCGGCCGAACTGGCGGGCACGCTCACGGGGGACCTGGTGATCCGCGACTGGACGCGCCAGAACCGCACCTGGTTCGCCGCGGTGCAGGTCGAGAAGCGCATGATGTCCATCATCCTGACCCTGATCGTTGCGGTGGCCGCTTTCAACCTGGTCAGCACTTTGGTCATGACGGTGACCGACAAGCATGCCGACATCGCGATATTGCGTACCCTGGGCGCGAGTCCGCGCTCCATCATGGGCATCTTCGTCGTGCAAGGCGCGATGGTCGGCGTGATCGGCACCCTGGCCGGCCTGGCGCTGGGACTGGCCATCGCGTTCAACATCGATGTGATCGTGCCGGCGCTGGAGCAGTTGCTGGGCGCGACTTTCCTGCCCAAGGATATTTATCTGATCAGCCGCATGCCCAGTGACCCGCAGCAGGCTGACATCATGCCGATTACGTTGATCGCGCTGGTGCTGGCATTCCTGGCCACGATTTATCCGAGCTGGCGCGCCAGCCGCGTCAACCCGGCCGAGGCGCTGCGCTATGAGTGACGTGGTGTTGCAGGCCCAGGGCCTGACCCGGCGCTTCAGCGAAGGCCGGCTCGACGTGACGGTGTTGCGGGGCGTTGACCTGCAGGTTCATGCGGGTGAAACGCTGGCCATCGTGGGCGCATCGGGTTCGGGCAAGAGCACCTTGCTGCATCTGCTGGGCGCGCTGGATGCGCCAACATCCGGCAGCGTCCAGTTGATGGGCCAGGACCTGTCGACCCGCAGTGCCAGCGAACAAGGCCAGCTGCGCAACCGGCACCTGGGTTTTGTCTACCAGTTCCACCATTTGTTGCCGGAGTTCAGCGCGCTCGACAACGTGGCCATGCCCTTGTGGATCCGGCGCATGCCACTGCACGATTGCGCGCGCGCAGCCGCGGCCACGCTGGCCAGCGTCGGCTTGCAGGACCGGTTGGAGCACCGACCCTCCGAGCTCTCGGGCGGCGAGCGCCAGCGCGTGGCCATCGCCCGTGCGCTGGTCACCCAGCCAGCCTGTGTACTGGCCGACGAACCCACCGGCAACCTGGACCGCAGTACCGCCGATGGAGTGTTCGAACGGATGATGAGCCTGGCGCGCGACCAGGGAACCGCGTTCGTTGTCGTCACCCATGACGAAAGCCTGGCGGCGCGGTGTGGTCGGCAGTATCGGCTGGAGCAGGGAGTATTGAGCGCCCCAAGCCCTGGCTTCGCCAGGCCCCCCGAGGGGGTGCAAGAAAACTTGGGAGCGGCCCGGCGTTTTCTCAAGAGCGCTGGCGGCGCGGATCTCACAGAATCCGGTTGAACCACAACAGCGAGAGCCCTGCCGAGCTGATGGCCAGGATCGAAGCCAGCAACGCCAGCAAACCGGAGATCTCGGTCTCTTTTTTCTCGACTGTCAGGCGCGAGCTGAGTTTTTCGTACACCTTCTTCAGGTTGTCGGCGGTGCCGGCATAGAAATATTCGGCCTGGGTCTGCAACGCCACTGCCTTGAGCGTCGGTTCGTCGAGCCGCACCCGCATCGACCAGCCTTCGAAACCGATGGTTTCACCTTCGACCGTGCCGACGCCCACGGTGTAGACCCGCACGCCGCGCTCGGCCGCCATCTTGCTCGCTTCCATCGTGTCGACGCCGGTCGTGCGCTGGCCGTCGGTCAACAGGATGATGGCCGCCGAGTTGTAGGAGCCTGGCGCTACCGGCACGAACTCCTTCTTCGGGTTCTTGGGCCTGAGCTGGTCGATCGAGACGCCGCGCTGGCGGCCATTGCCGTAGGTCAGAGCAGTGAGATCGATGCCTTCCTCCGGGAAGATTTCGGTCAGCGAGACGACGATGGCGCTGCCGATGGCGGTGGCGCGCTGCAACTGGAATTTGTCGATCGCCGCCACCAGGTCCTCACGGCTCAACGTGGGCGGCTGCACCACCGACGCGGTGCCGGCAAACGCGACGATTCCAACCCGCACATTGCGCGGCAATTCCTTGAGAAAAGCCTTGGCGGCGTCCTGTGATGCGACCAGTCGGTTCGGCTTGACGTCGGTGGCGCGCATGCTGCCGGACACGTCCATGGCCAGAATGATGGTCTCTTGCGTCATCGGCATCGAGATCACCGCAAATGGACGCGACGCCGCAAACAGCATGGCGCTGATCGCCAGCAGAAACAGCACCGGTGGCACATGGCGTCGCCAGTGCATACCGGCGCCCAGGGCTTCCTTGACGATGGACAGGCTGGCGTAGCGCAGCGCGAGTTTCTTCTTGCGTCTGAGCAGCCAAACATACACCGCCACCAGCAGCGGAACGGCCAGCAGCAACCACAGAAACTGTGGCCACATGAAGGTGACGGGGATGGTCATTGCGCTGTCTCCTGCTCAGGCGGCCGCGACGGTACGGGTCATCACCGCACTGGCGCCCGACAGTCGGCTGCGCCGCTTGCGTAGATCGGCAAATCGCATTACTGCCTGTACGAGGTCATCGTCGGTGGAAAGTTCCAGCGTGTCCACCCCGGCCTGCACGAATGCCTGGCGCAACTCGGCCTCACGCTGCGCGGCGATGCGCGCAAAACGCTTGCGAAAACCGGCATCATGGGTGTCGACCAGCAATTGCTCACCGGTCTCCGCGTCGCGGATCGGCACCAGACCGAGGTCGGGCAGGTCGAGCTCCATCGGATCGAGCAGCCGGATCGCGACCACGTCATGGCGCTGCGCGAGCTCGCCCAGCGGCTTTTCCCAGCCCGGCGCACTGATGAAATCCGACACCACGAACACGGTCGAGCGCCGGCGCACCGTGGCCAGTGCGGAAACAAGCAATTCGTCGAGTCGGGTGCCGCCCGACTCGACGGCCGGCGGGCGGCTCTGCATGTTGTGCAGCAATTGCAGCACATGCATGCGGCCGCCGCGCGCCGGCATCACGGTGTCGACACCAGCGCCATACAACAGTGCGCCGACCCGATTGCCATGGCGCGTGAGCATGCGCGCCAGCACGGCTACGAACTCGGCCGATACATGGCGCTTGCGCTGGTCGCTGGAGCCAAAGTCGATCGACGCGCTGAGGTCGAGCAGAAACCAGGCGGCCATCTCGCGGTCTTCGGTGAACACCCGCACATGCGGTATCTGCAGCCGCGCCGTGACGTTCCAGTCGATATGGCGCACGTCGTCATGGTGCTGGTATTCGCGCAGGTCGGCCAGGTCAAGGCCGGTGCCGCGCAGCAAGGTGCGGTAGTCGCCCTGCAGCATGCCGTCCAGGCGCCGGATCACCGTCCATTCGAGGCGGCGCAATACATGTTCGGCGCCCTTGCTGGCCGGCATTGGCAACAGTGTCGCCACGTTTGTCGGCGCTTCCTGGGGGCGCGACTTGAACAGGCCGAACATGGCGGACTCAGGCGGCGAGCGCTTCGTGTTCCAGTGGCTTGGGCGGCGCCGGAATCCGGGCCATGATCTTGCCGATGATGCTGTCGGCGCTCAGGCCCTCGGACAAGGCCTCGTACGACAAAACCAGCCGATGCCGGAACACGTCGGGCACCAGGTCGGACATGTCCTGCGGCAATACATACCTGCGCCCGCGCAGCATCGCCAGCGCGCGCGAAGCCTCGGTCAGGTTGATGGTGGCGCGCGGGCTGGCGCCGTAGGTGATGAAGCGGCCTAGTTCCTTGAGGCCGTGTTTGTCCGGGTAGCGGGTCGCCGACACCAGTTTGACCGCATAGCTGATCAATGCCGGGTCCACATATACCGTGCGGCAGCTGCTTTGCAACTGCGCCAGTTGCTCCGTGCTGGCGACCGGATTGGCACTGACCATCGGCCCGGTGACACGCTGAACGATGACGAACTCCTCCTCATCGCTCGGGTAGTCGACAAGTACCTTCATCATGAAGCGGTCCACCTGGGCCTCGGGCAGCGGATAGGTGCCTTCGGTCTCGATCGGGTTCTGGGTGGCCATCACCAGGAAGGGCTCAGGTACCCGGTGCGTCTCGCCGGCGATCGTGACCTGGCGTTCCTGCATCACCTCGAGCAGCGCACTTTGCACCTTGGCCGGCGCACGGTTGATTTCGTCGGCCAGCAGCAGGTTGGTGAATACCGGCCCCAGCGCGGTGCCGAACTCGCCGGTCTTCTGGTTGTAGATGCGCGTGCCGACCAGGTCGGCGGGCACCAGGTCGGGCGTGAACTGGATGCGCTTGAAGTTGCCACGGATCGTGTTGGCCAGGGTCTTGATGGTCAGTGTCTTGGCCAGCCCCGGCACACCTTCAACCAGCAGGTGACCCTGGGCGAGCATGGCCACCATCACCCGTTCCAGGAACCGGTCCTGGCCGACCACGACCCGTTTGACTTCATACAGTATCTGTTCCATCAACTCGGCGGTTTCAGTGCTCGCGGTCGGTTGCGCGTCCATGTGGGCTCCTGTTGGAAAAGGCGGGTGAAAGTGGCGGGCTTGTCGGAAGAACCGGCTAGAACGGATGCAGGCCCGCAGCTGCTGCGGCGCTTTCGATCGGCACCGCAAAGCCGATGCCGATGAAGGTGCGTTGTTCGCCCGGGTTCAGGATCGCGGTCACGATGCCGACCACCTGCCCATCCATCGTGACCAGCGCGCCGCCGGAGTTGCCGGGGTTGGCGGCGGCGTCGAACTGGATCAGGTTGGTCATTTCCTGCCTGCCTTCGGGCGAGCGGAATGCGCGATTGAGGCCGGACACGACGCCTGCCGATGTCGAAGGCCCGATACCAAACGGAAAACCGACCGCCACGACCTGGTCCCCGGGGCGCAGGTCGCCGGTCGAGCGCATGGTGGCGGCATGCAGGTCGTCCGGAATCTTGTGCGCCTGCAACACCGCCAGGTCATCCTGCGCCTGTACGCCCTTGATGGACGCCTCCGATTCAAGGCCGTCGGCGAACTGCACTTTGATGGTGTCGGCGCCAGACACCTCATGCAGGTTGGTCAGGATGACACCCTTGTCGACGATGACAACGCCGGTGCCCACGCCGTGCTCGATGTCCTCCCGGCCATTGCTGCCCTTGGTATAGCTGGTGACCCGCACGATGGAGGGCGCGATGGCGTCGGCGGCCCGGGCAGCGGCCGATGGCAATGTGGTGGTCTCCAGGGTCTTGAGAACCGCGTTGTCGATGTCCTCCTGGGTCAGGATCCGCGCCGCCGGTCTGGCCAGCATCGTTGCAACCACGACCAGCGCGACGAGCAACAGGCCAATGGCGGCCCACAGCAACCGGGGGTCGGCCGCCAATGCCGGTGTTCGACGCGATTGGGTGGCCGCCGCCTGCGCCCTGGCGACAGTTTCGGACGCCGCATCGTCCACAGGTGGCACCGGTAAACGGGAGCGGCTGTAAAGGGCTGGCCTGCGCATCGGGTCACCTGTGGGAGTTTGGCGATGACGGTATCACGGTTCGGCTGCCTGTGCACGACCCGATGGCCCGGTTGAGCGCCATGCAGGGTGTTTGGCGATCCGGGGGAACCTTGCGTTTTGCGCGTCGCTCAGGGCTGCGGTTCCCGCGATTTCCGCATCAGCGTCAGCGCAATGGCGGCCGAGGTGATCATCAGGAACAGGCTGACCGCGTTGAGCACCGGGGTGGCGCCTTCGCGCATGCGGCCATACATCATGACCGTGAGCGGCGGATCGGAACCGACCAGCATCAGCGTGGTGTTGAAGTTCTCGAACGACATCAGAAACGAGATTGCGGCCGCACCGATCAGCGCCGGCCGCAGGAACGGCAAGGTGACCGTCCACAACACGGCCGGGCGCGACGCGCCCAGGTTGTAGGCGGCGTCCTCCAGCGTGCGGTCGAAGCGCTTGAGCCGCGCGCTGATGGTCAGCGTGGCTATGGACACGATATAGGAGAACTGGCCGAGCACCACCAGTGGCAGACCAGGCCGCAGGAACTCCAGCTCCAACCCCCAGGTGTCGTCAGCGAACTGGGCCAACCGGCTGGCGAATGCGAGGATGGAAATGCCCAGGATCACGCCCGGTATCACCAGCGGCGCGAGCATCAGCATCGAGACCGCCGCCTTGCCGGTGAAGTTGGCGCGTTCCAACAAAAAGGCGTTGGCCGTTCCGACCAGCACCGACAAAAGCGTGACCCACGACGCCACCACCACGCTGGACCACAGGCTGGCCAGGATGGGGCCGTCGGCAAGCAGGCCGACCCGCTGCGCTGCGGTGTTCCCGATAAACCAGTCCAGCGTGAAGCCGCGCCAGGGGGGCGCCGGGTAAGCCGCGTCATTGAACGCAAACGCCGCCACGACGAGCAGTGGCAGAAACAGGAACGCAAAAAATAGCAGCGCGTAGAGCACCGTGCCGGCGCGCAACCATCCCGGGCGTGGCAGGGAAGGAATCATGCGCGCCGCATCACTTCGCCGAACTGCTGACCGGTCAGTTTCAAACCCGCCCACACGATGGCCGTCGACAGCACCAGCAGCAGGAATCCGAATGCCGCGCCCTGTTCCCAGTTGAAGCGGGTGATGAACTGGGTGTAGATCTGCTCGGTGAACCACAGGGAGTTCTTGCCGCCGAGCAGGGTCGGTGTGAGGTAGTTGCCCAGGGTCAGCATGAATACCACGATGCAGCCGGCGACAATGCCGGGCGCGGCGTGCGGAATGATGATCTGGCGCAGGATCGACCAGCCATTGGCGCCCAGGTCGTAGGCCGCCTCGATCAGGGAGTCGTCCAGGCTTTCGAGCGCGCCGATCAGCGGCACGACCATGAACAGCATCGAGGTGTAGACCAGGCCGACCAGGATGGTGGCATCGTGGTACAGCATTTCGATGGGTACGTCGCTCAGGCCCAACTGCACCAGCAACGCCGGCAATACACCCGATTCACGCAGCAGGATCATCCAGCCCAGCGTGCGGACCGTCTCGCTGACCCAGAACGGGATTAGGCACATCACGAACATCAGCGAACGCGCCCGGCCGCGCGCGATTTTCGCAATGGTCCAGGCGATCGGAAACGCCAGCAGCAGCGTGATCAGCGTGGCCAGCATCGACATCAGGGCGGTGCGCACGAAGGTGTTCCAGTACAGCGGCTCCTCGATGAAGGTTCCGTACTGGCGCAGGCTGGGTTCATATACGCCGGGGGCCACACGCGCGCGCAACGACAGGATGGCCAGTTCGACGTGGGGAAGCACGATCAGGCCGAGCAGCCAGATGAGTGCTGGCGCCATCAGCAGACCGAGCAAAAGCCGCTTGTGCGTCATGGCCGAACCCGATCAGGTCCCATGCCCGCTGGCCGAAAAACAAAGGGCGCGCTCTGGATCGAACCCGAAGGCGATGCTTTCGCCAACTTTGATGTCGGCGAACTGCCCGGTCTGCGGCAGCGCAATATGGAACTCGGTCTGGCTGCTGGCTTCCTGCACCAGAACGGCCGAATTGGCTCCGTCGAACAGCAGGCTGGCCACGCTGCCCAGGAACCGGGGCTGGCTGGCGGGCAGCGCATCGACGGTACGCGCCAATGTGGCAACTTCCGGGCGCACAAAAGCGGTTACCTTGGCGCCAATCTGGACCTCGTCCATCTTGCGTGCGAATAGCCGCAGGCCCTGTTCAGTCGTCACTTCGACCAGGTCGCCACTGGCCTGGCTGGCGCGGCCGGGGATGCGGTTGTTGGCGCCGACGAAGCCGGCGACGAACGGTGTTTGAGGCTGGTAATACAGTGACTGCGGCGTTCCAACCTGTTCGAACCGACCCTGGTTCATCACCGCCACCTGATCGGACAGCACCAGCGCCTCGGACTGGTCGTGGGTGATGTAGACGAATGTGGTGCCGAAGTCAGCCTGCAGCTGCTTGAGCTCGATCTTCATGTGCTCGCGCAACTTCAGGTCGAGCGCCCCAAGGGGCTCGTCGAGCAACAACAGCGTCGGTTCGAGCACCAGACTGCGGGCGATGGCGACACGCTGCTTCTGGCCGCCCGAGAGCTGGTCGATGCGCTTGTTCTGCGAGCCCGGCAGGCTGACGCGCTCGAGCATCGCACCCACGCGCTGTGCGATGTCCAGCGCGCCCATTCCCCTGCGCGCCAGCCCATACCCTACGTTCTGGCCAACGGTCATCATCGGGAAAAGCGCCAGGTGCTGGAATACCATGTTGACCGGACGCCGATTGGGCGCCACCCGGGCCATGGATTGGCCACCGATCACGACCTCGCCGGAGTCCGGTTTCAGGAATCCGGCAATCATGCGCAGCAGCGTCGTCTTGCCGCAGCCCGATGGACCGAGGATGGAAAAGAAGCTGCCGCGCGCTACGGAAAAAGACAGGTCGTCAACGGCGACCAGCCCGATGTATCGTTTGGCGACACTCCGGGCCTCAAGGTCAGGCTGCTGCATCCGTTCGGACGCCGCGCCCTAATTGGCGGCCTTGATGCGGTCCAGCACCTTGCCTTCGATCTCTTCCAGACCGGCCGGCACGGCCGGATACCACTTGACATTGTCCAGCGCGGCCGGCGGGAAACTGGCTGCGAATTGCGCCTTGAGTTTGGCGTCCATCAGCTTGTCGGCGCCCTTGGAAGCCGTGAAGTTGCCTGCGCCGCCGGCCACCTTGGCGGCAATTTCCGGGCGCATGTTGAAGTTGATCCAGGCATAGGCGGCGGCATCGTTCTTGCCCTTGGCGGGAATGGCGAAGGTATCGATCCAGCCCAGCGCGCCGGATTTGGGCGCGATGAACTGGATATCGGCCTTTTCGCTGTTGAGTTTCCAGCCGCCGGTGTCCCACATCATGGCCCCGACGATCTCGTCGGTGCGCATGCCGTTGAGCAATTGGTCCTTGTTGTCCCAGAAGAACTTGAGGTTGCCCTTGCAGGCGGTGATCGTCTTGCCCACTTCGTCCATCAAGGCACCGTAGGCCTTGGGATTGTTGTAAAGCGCAAATGGATCCTTGCCGGACGCAAAAGCGAAGGCCAGCAGCGTTGGGCGTTTGAGTCGCACCGCGGTCTTGCCTTTGTAGTCGGCCTTGCACAGGTCTGGATAATTGGTCATCTGGGCCAGCTTGGTGTTGACCACCAGGCCGTCAGTGCCCCAGATGTGCGGCAAGCCGTAGACCTTGCCCTGCAGCGTGGTGTTTTTCTTGGTGGCGGCCAGCATCGAGCCAATGAACAGATCGGACTTGATCTTGGACAAGTCCATCGGCTTGTAGATCTTGAACTCCTGCTGCGGGCCGGTGATGCGGTCCTGCGAGGGCTGTGCCAGGTCGAAACCGGCGCCGCCGGTGGCGCGCAGTTTGGAGATCATCTCTTCATTGTTGGACAGGGTGATCTCCACCTTGTAGCCTGACTCCTTCTCAAACTGTGCCTGTATGTCCGCAGGCACATAGTCGGCCCAGGTGAGCAGACGCAGGGTCTTTTCCTGCGCGATGGCGGAGCCTGCCAGGCCCAGCGCAAGGGCGGCAGCAACGAGGGTGATTCTTGTTTTCATGGGTCTTCCTTGGGGTGGATGAAAATGGCTGGTGGCGGCGACAGCACTGTAAATGCCGGAGGTGACACTCGCATGACAATCTAGTGTCAAAGGCTGCGCAACGCAAGAGGCACCTGGAGAGGGTTTTCCCTGTATGGCGGATTGGATCGATACCCATTGTCATCTCGATGCGGCGGAGTTCACCGACTGCCGCGCGCAGGTTCGGATGCGGGCGCGCGCTGCCGGAGTGGCGCACTGCATCGTTCCGGCCGTGTGCGTGGCCAACTTCGCGCAGGTGCGGGCGCTGGCGCACCTGAGTGGCGACAGCTACGCGCTGGGCATTCATCCGATGTATGTGCCGCAGGCGTCCGAGAATGACTTGCTGGCGCTGCAAGCCGCCTTGCGCCTGCATGCGCAGGACCCGCGGCTGGTCGCGGTCGGTGAGATCGGTCTCGACTTTTTTGTGCCTTCGCTGTGCGAGCCTGCGATGCGCGCGCGCCAGGAGCATTTCTATCTGGAGCAGCTCAAGCTTGCGCGCCGGTTTGCACTGCCGGTGATCCTGCATGTCCGCCGGTCGGCCGATCGATTGCTGCGCGGTTTGCGCGCTGTGGCACCGGATCGTTCCAACGGCTGGCACGGTATTGCGCATGCGTTTTCCGGCAGCCTGCAGCAGGCGCAGGCATTTACCGCGCTGGGATTCAAGCTCGGTTTCGGTGGGGCCGTCACCTTTGACCGGGCGCTGCAACTGCGCCGCCTGGCGACCAACTTGCCGCTGGACGCGCTGGTGCTCGAAACCGATGCGCCGGACATTCCGCCGCACTGGTTGTATGCGACTGCGGCGCAACGCGCTGCAGGTCTGCCCCAGGGCGTCAACGAACCGGCGCAGCTGCCGTCGATCGGCGCGCTGCTGGCCGACCTGCGGGGCGTATCGGCGCAGGCATTGGCCCATGCGACGCGCGAGAATGCCTGCGCCGCGTTGCCGAAACTGCGTGGCTTGCTGGTATAACGCGCCATGGTGAAGACCCAACCCGCTGCGCTGGCCGATGTGCATTTTTCCGATGAAGGCCCGGTGCGGCACCTGCATCTGGATTCGATCTGGATACAGGGCTCGATGTTGATCGATTCGCCGCAGGTGCTGGTGCACCAGTACATCCAGCGCATGATGGCCTGGCTGCTGTTCGTGGACGCCGACACGGTTGTGCGTCGCCGTGCCATGCAACTGGGGCTGGGTGCCGGCTCGTTGACCAAGTTCTGCGCCAAGGTGCTGCGCATGCAGACCGTGGCGGTCGAGATCAATCCCAAGGTGCTGGTCGCCTGCCGCGGCTGGTTCAAACTGCCGCCCGACAACGCCCGCATGCGCGTGGTGCTGGCCGATGCGGCGCAGGAAATCCAGGAGCCGCGCTGGTGGGGCACCATCGATGCGCTGCAGATCGACCTGTACGACCATGACGCTGCTGCACCGGTGCTGGACAGCGAGGCGTTTTATGCCGACTGCCGTCGGCTGCTGACCGAGGACGGCTGCCTGAGCGTCAACCTGTTTGGACGGGCATCCAGTTTTGGGCGCAGCGTCGATCGATTGGCCGCGGTATTTGGCCAGGACGCAATCTGGCCGTTCAAGGCGACCCGGGAGGGCAATACGGTGGTGCTGGCGCAAAAAAAGGCCGCACGTCCGACCCGGGCGCTGCTGTCGGGCCGGGCACAGCAGATCGAGCAACGCTGGGGCTTGCCGGGCGCACAGTGGGTGCGTGTGCTCAAGCCGCTGGTGGCCCAGGCATGAGCAGCGCGACCAAACCCAAGGCGACGACCGTGCGCCCATCACCGCAAGGCCCGCTGGCCTGGCGTACCCTGGTCGAGTGGCTGCGCGAGGACGGCGTGATTGCCCAGGATGAGGCAGAGCGGACCATCGCGCGCTGCTCCCAGGCCGAAAGTGCGCAGCATCCGCTGGTGCGCCTGGCCAGCGTGTCGATGCGCGGTGCCGCCGACAACCGCGCGCTGGACATCGAGAGCCTGACCCAATGGCTGGCCGGCCGGGCCGGAATCGGATACCTGCGCATTGATCCGCTCAAGGTCGATGTCGGCAAGGTCGCCGACGCCATGAGTGCGCCGTATGCCGAGCGCCACCGGGTCCTGCCGGTGCAGGTATCGCCTACCGAACTCGTGGTGGCAACCGCCGAGCCGTTCATCACCGACTGGGTGGCCGAGGTCGAACGCCAGGCCCGGCGCAGCGTGCGGCGGGTGCTGGCAAGTCCGGGGGAAATCGCCCGCTACACGGCCGAGTTCTATGCGCTGGCCAAGTCGGTGCGTGCTGCGATGAAGACCGGCGGTGCCAACGCCGGCACCAGCTTCGAGCAGTTGGTCGAACTGGGCAAGGCAAACAAGCAGCTGGACGCCAATGACCAGGGCGTGGTGCAGGTGGTGGACTGGTTGTGGCAATACGCGTTCGACCAGCGCGCCAGCGACATCCATCTGGAGCCGCGCCGCGACCAGGGCGTGATCCGATTTCGCATCGACGGCGTGCTGCATCCGGTGTACCAGATGCCGATGGGCGTGCTCAATGCGATGACGGCGCGTATCAAACTGCTCGGGCGCATGGACGTGGTCGAGAAGCGCCGTCCGCAGGACGGACGCATCAAGACCCGCAACCCGCGTGGCGATGAAGTGGAGATGCGGATTTCCACGCTGCCGACGGCGTTCGGCGAGAAGATGGTGATGCGCATCTTCGATCCGGACAACGCGGTCAAGGACCTGAGCGCGCTAGGCTTCGCGGCGCATGATGCGCAGCGCTGGGAGGCGCTGGTCAAGCAGCCGCACGGCATAGTGCTGGTCACCGGCCCGACCGGTTCGGGCAAGACGACAACCCTGTATTCCACGCTCAAGCGGGTCGCGACCGAAGAAGTCAATGTCAGCACGGTGGAAGACCCGATCGAGATGATCGAGCCTTCGTTCAACCAGACCCAGGTGCAGCCGCATCTCGATTTCAGCTTTACCGAAGGCCTGCGGGCACTGATGCGCCAGGACCCGGACATCATCATGGTGGGAGAAATCCGCGATCTGCAGACGGCCGAAATGGCGGTGCAGGCCGCGCTGACCGGGCATCTGGTTTTCTCGACCCTGCACACCAACGATGCACCGTCGGCGGTCAGCCGCCTGCTGGAACTGGGCATCCCGCCGTACCTGATCAACGCCACCTTGCACGGGGTTCTGGCGCAGCGTCTGGTGCGCACGCTGTGCGACAAATGCCGGGTGCGCGATACCGATGCCAACCGGGCCGATCTGGCCGAGTTCGTCAAGCCGTGGCAGATCAATGGCGCCTACCGGCCGTTCAAGCCCGTGGGTTGTGTGGATTGCCGCATGACCGGTTTTCGAGGTCGTACCGGCCTGTACGAACTGCTGGTCGTGACCGAAGCCTTCAAGGCGACCGTGACGCGCGAACCCAGCATCGACGCCCTGCGCCGGCAGGCCGTCAAGGACGGCATGCGACCGTTGCGCCTGGCCGGTGCGCTGCAAGTGGCCCATGGCACGACGGTCATGGCCGAGGTGCTGGCCGCGACCCCGCCGTTAAGCTGATATCCGCGCCGAGTGCCTGCGGGAAAACCCGCGGTAGCAGGTCGATTTGCAGAGCGAGTAGGTGAAATCCACATGCCGGGCGTCGGTAATCGGCTTCACAATGGCGCCGAATCGGAACGTCTGAGGAGACATTGCATGCGTATCAAGAGTCAGAAGGACTTTTTTTCCGGGCTGTTGTTCATCGTGGTGGGAATCGCCTTCGCCTGGGGTGCGACCAACTACAAGGTGGGCGATGCGGCGCGGATGGGTCCGGGCTATTTCCCGCTGATGCTGGGTGTGTTGCTGGCGATACTGGGTATCGTCGTGACTTTCAATGCGCTGGTGGTGGAGACCGAGGACGGCGACAAGATCGGCAGCATCGCCTGGAGGCCGCTGTTCTTCATCATCCTGGCCAACCTGACGTTCGGGGTTTTGCTGGGTGGTCTGCCCGGCATTGGCCTTCCGTACATGGGTCTGATCGCAGCCATCATCGCACTGACCTTCATCGCAGCGCTGGCCGGCGAGGAGTTCAAGTTCAAGGAGGTGGTGGTCCTGGCCGTCATCCTTGCGATCACCTGTTATCTCACGTTCATCGTGGCGTTGAAACTGCAGTTCCCGGCGTGGCCTGCATTTATTGCCGGTTAAGGGGAATTGCATGGACTTGATTACCAATCTCTCGATCGGCTTTGGCGTTGCGTTCACGCCGATCAACCTGTTGTACGCGTTTGTCGGCTGCCTGCTGGGTACGCTGATCGGCGTGTTGCCGGGCATCGGGCCGCTGGCGACCATCGCGATGTTGTTGCCGGCCACCTATGCCTTGCCGCCGGTGTCGGCGCTGATCATGCTGGCAGGTATTTATTATGGAGCCCAATACGGCGGCTCCACCACGGCCATTTTGGTCAATCTGCCGGGCGAGACGTCGTCCGTCGTCACGGTGATCGACGGCTACCAGATGGCGCGCCAGGGGCGCGCCGGGCCGGCACTGGCGGCGGCCGGACTGGGCTCGTTCTTTGCCGGTTGTGTCGGCACCCTGGTGCTGGCCGGTTTCGCGGTACCGCTGACCGAAGTCGCTTTCAAGTTCGGGCCGGCCGAATATTTTTCGCTGATGATCCTCGGATTGATCGGCGCCATCGTGCTCGCGTCCGGTTCCATCCTCAAGGCGGTCGGCATGGTGTTGCTGGGCCTGTTGATGGGCTTGGTCGGCACCGACGTGAACTCCGGCGTGGCGCGGTTCAGTTTCGATATTCCCGAACTCACGGACGGCATCGGTTTCATCGTGATCGGCATGGGCGTGTTCGGTTACGGCGAAATCATCAGCAACCTGGGCAAACACGCGAGCGAGCGCCAGGTGTTTGCGGCCGAAGTCAAGGGCCTGATGCCTACGCGCGAGGATTTCCGGAACATGATTCCGGCTGTACTCCGAGGGACGTTGCTCGGTTCCGCGCTGGGCATCTTGCCCGGTGGCGGTGCGGTAATGGCGGCATTCGCCGCCTACACCATTGAAAAAAAGACCAAGATGCGACCGGGCGAGATTCCTTTCGGCAAGGGCAATATCCGTGGCGTGGCCGGGCCCGAGTCGGCCAACAATGCGGCCTCGCAGACATCGTTCATCCCGCTGCTGACGCTGGGCATTCCGCCCAACGCGGTGATGGCCTTGATGGTGGGCGCGATGACCATCCACAACATCCAGCCGGGGCCGCAGGTGATGACCAGCAATCCGGAACTGTTCTGGGGCCTGATCGCCTCGATGTGGATCGGCAACGCGATGCTGATCGTCCTGAACCTGCCGCTGATCGGCATCTGGATCAAACTGCTCACGGTGCCCTATCGCTGGTTGTTTCCGGCCATCGTGCTGTTTTGCGCAATCGGCGTGTACTCCACCAACAACAACACCTTCGACATCTGGATGGTGGCGATCTTCGGCGTCATCGGTTACAGCTTCATCAAGCTGGGGATCGAACCCGCGCCTCTGCTGCTGGGATTTGTGCTCGGGCCGATGATGGAGGAGAATCTGCGCCGGGCCTTGTTGTTGTCGCGCGGCGATTGGAGCGTGTTCGTGACACGGGGCCTTTCGGCCAGCCTGCTGGCGGTCGCGGCCCTGTTGCTGGTCATCGTGTTGCTGCCGTCGGTCAAGCGCAAGCGCGAGGAGGCATTCGTCGAGGAATGAGGATCCGCGGGCGACCGGCGCCTGCGCCCTGTCTGCACAGCGGCACCTTCGGGTGCCGTTGGCGCTTGGAGACGGCGTGCGTTGGGGGTCGTTGACAATCGGGCGCAGCCAGCCATCGTCCACAACATGAACATCCTCACACAGCATCCGCAGCGCATGGCGCTGCACAACGAAGTGCATGCCAGGCCACCGGAGGCGATGCATGCACCACAATCGATCTCGCGCATCGTGATGTTGTGCGATCCAGCGCAGCGCCAGGCCAGCCGGGAACATCTGGCAATGTTGCTGCGTGACCATCATCTGCCGTTGCCCGACGCGGACGCGACCCACCTGCGCTTGGACGTTGCTGGATTTCGGATCCGGTGGGAACTGCACACCGAGTTCGTCACCTGGACTTTCATTCTCGGGCAGCCGGCGGCCAAGCCCGATGGCCGCGCTCCGCAGACGGCCCTAGGCGTGGTGCCGCATGACTGGCTTGCGGCCTTGCCCGGCAGCGCGCTGGCATGCCTGCATGTGTGGATCATGCCCTCCGGTGCAACCGATTCCGGCGATCTGGTTCGTTCGCTGCTGCAGGAAGACACGCTGGTCGGGTCTACCGTCGCAGACGGTTTTGGCGAGCTTTTTACCGATTTCGCGGTGCATGCCGATGGCTTCTCGCGCATGCTGCTGTTTACTGGCGGCATGACTCCCCGCAGGCTGGGCCGATTGGTGCAGCGCCTGCTGGAGATCGAGACCTACCGCATGGCGGCATTGCTGGGACTGCCAGCAGCGCGCGGCGTCGCGGCGGTGTTGGGCAGTGCCGAGCGCGAGCTGGCGGAACTGGCTGAGCTGATCCGCACGGCGACCCGGGCCGACGAGCCGATGCTGCTCGACCGTTTGACCCGGCTGGCCGGGCAGGTCGAGAGTCAGCATGCGACGACCCATTACCGTTTGTCGGCCAGTGCAGCGTATTTCGAATTGATGGACCGCCGCATTCAGGATATCGCCGAGTCGCGCCAAGCTGGAATGCAGACGGTGCGCGAGTTCATGGACCGGCGTCTGACCCCTGCCCGCAGCACCTGCGAGTGGGCGGCGCGCCGGCAGGACGCCTTGTCTCAGCGCGTGTCGCGCATCAGCAACCTGTTGCGGACCCGGGTCGAGATCGAGCAACAGCAAAGCAGCCAGGAACTGCTGACCGCGATGAACCGGCGCCAGGGCATGCAGCTCAAGCTGCAATCGACCGTTGAGGGTTTGTCCGTTGCTGCCATCACCTATTACGTGGTGGGGCTGGTGACCTACCTGGCCAAGGCGGCGCAACCCTGGGGTTGGCCGCTGAATTCCGAAAGCAGCGCTGCCGCAGCGATTCCGCTGGTGGCCTGGTGGGTCTGGCGTTCGATACGCCGGCTGCACCGGCATCTGGGCGGCGGCATGGATAACATGTAGTCGTTCCAGCTTCGGTGCTGGCGGCCACGCGGCCAGGCTGCTAGGTCTTGCCCTTGTTGGTCTTGGCAGGTGCCGGCTTGGCCACCGGCAGACGAACGGCCGGGGGAGGTTTGTTTGCCGCCGCTGCGGCCGCTGCCGCAGCGGCGGTGTTGCGGTCATTCTCGCGCGCCGCAAGTTGTTCCATGCGTTGCGCAATGGCAATCACCGGCTTGCCGGCAAGTGCATCCATGCGCGTTCCCATCGCCTGTTCCACCTGGTCAATGCGCAACTGGGCGGGCGGGTGCGTGCTGAGTGACAGGCTGAACACCGGGTTGTCTGGCGCCGCCGAACGCAACTGCTGCAATACCGCGACCAGGCCATAAGGATCGAAGCCGGCACTGGCCGCCAGGGCAATACCCAGCCGGTCGGCTTCGTATTCATCGTCCTGATCCAGGCCCTTGGAATACAGGTTGCGCCCCAGGCCAATCAACTGGGCAGACAAGGCACCGCCCAGGTTGGTGTTGAGTTGCGAGCCGATCAACTGGGTCACGATGCCGGCACGCGCGTTCTTGCCAATGGCCTCTAGATGGTGCCGGCGTATCACATGGCTGATCTCGTGCGCCAGGATGCCGGCCAGCTCGGACTCGTCGGCAACCCGGTCGATGAGACCCTTGGTGACGTAGATATATCCGCCAGGCGCTGCAAAGGCATTGAAGCCGTTGTCGTCCAGCACGGCGAAGGTCCAGGGCAGTTCGGGACGGTTGGTCTGCAGGCTGATCCAGCGCCCCAACTGATTGACGTAGCGCTGCAATTGCATGTCCGGATGCAGCCCTTTGCTGCCCAACAGCACCGCCGAGAGTTGGCGGCCGATTTCGATCTCCTGAGCCTGGTCGATCTGGGACGTGGACTGCGACAGTAGCCCCATCAGGTCTGCGGCCATGGCTGCATTGCCTGCGGACCTGCCGCCACCAGCCCCGCTGAGCGCGTTGCCCAGCAGGCCTGCCGGACCAATGGGCAATGCAGGGTTGGCAGGTAGGCCAGGATTTGCAGGCACCGGCACCGGCGCCTGGTTTGGCCGCAGCATTTGCTGAAACAGATTGAGCGCCTTGCTGGCATCCTGACTCTGGGCCAGACCCGGGTAAAACGACAACACACACATGCACAGTGCCATGGATGTAGACACCCATGACCGCACGAGCGTACGGTCGTGACAACAAGGCGGGTGGTTCATCGATTTTCTCCTGCTGCTGCTGCACCTGCCGCCCCGGCGCCAGCCGGCGTCGTCGAATTATTCGATCTGGGCGGCACCGGAAGCGGTTCCACGCGTTGAACGGCCAAGTTGGCGGTGGCCGCAAACTGTTGCGCCTGCGTCGCGTCCATGCGCAGGGATTCGGCCAGGGTCACCGCAGCCAGATTGGGTTGTGCGTTGGCGATCTCTTCAGCTCCCAGGCCACGGATTCCGACCGTGGTGGTTCTCGTGGGGGCCAGCGTATTGCCACGGCCAAACAGGCCGGTCAGGCCACGCAACGCGCCAGTGGCGATATTGCCGCCCTTGGCCGCCGGTGCCGTACCGATATCGAACATATGGACCCAGCCCGTCTGGCCCTGGGCCGTGCGCACCTCAATCCACGGGCCCTGGCGTGCCGTCAGCCGTGTCAGTTGCGTCTGCACCGGCAGCGCGACAAGGCTGGGCGCCGATTCGGCCGCAGACTCGCGCAACTGTGCATCACGCTTGACCGTGACCGTATCGGTTTGCGCCAAAACCGGGTGGCTGAGCGCAAACACCAGCGCGGCGGCCGTCAACATCGTGCAGGTTCGCTTGCCCATTACGCCACTCCCGATTTATCACCGCATTATTATCGGATTCGGCACGATCGGGCACTCTGGCGGGTGATCGATTTGTCAAAACCAACCAGGAGTTCTTGTGGGCGGGGCCTCAAGTCCCGCATCGACCGGCGATACGCGCCTCGCTTCAGTCGCGCGCGTCGAGCACCGACTTCTCCAGCCGGTTTGGCGCCAGCGCGCCTGCGGTGTCCAGGATCGGATAGGCAATCGAGCAGATGTGCGAGTTGATGCGCTTGAGATCGCTGATCAGGTCCAGGTGCAACGAGCTGGTCTCGATGCTTTGCACGGTGTTGAGCGCCAGGCGGCGCAGGTGGGTCGATGCGTACTCGCGCTCCAGGTCGCGAAAGCGGGTCTTCTCTTCCAGCAGCTTTTGGGCATCCCGCACGTTGCCGTGCAGGAATACGCTCATGCCCAAGCGCAGGTTCTCGACCAGATGCGCGTGCAGGTCGCCGATTTCTTTCACCCCGGCCTCCGAGAACTCGCGGCCGGTCTTGATCTTTTTGTCTTCGATGTCGATCAGGATGCGTTCGACGATGTCGCCGATCTGCTCCATGTTGATGGTGAAGCTGATGATGTCGGTCCAGCGCTGGCCCTCGCTGTCGCTGAGCGCCTCGCGCGATATCTTGGTCAGGTAGTACTTGATGTCCGAATACAACTCGTCGACGGTGTCGTCCATCTTGCGCAATTCCTGCGACAGCTTGCTGTCGTTGTCCTTGATCACACGCAACATGCCGGACAGCATGGTTTCAACCACGTCGGCCTGGTGCATCGCCTCGCGTACCGCACACGAGATGGCCAGCGACGGTGTGGCCAGCGCTGTTGCGTCGAGATGGCGCTGCCGACCGGCCACCGTGGCGCGGTCCGGCTTGGGCAACAGGGTTTGGGCCCAGCGGGCCACTATCGGCGTGAGCCCGATGAAGATCGCAGCGACCACGACGTTGAAGCTCAGGTGAAACAGCACTACGAGCGTAGCCAGATCCGACAACCACTCCTGGATGAACTGGATCCATAGCCCGACAAAGGGCGCGGCGATGCCGATGCCGCAGATCTTGAAAATCAGGTTGCCCAACGGCACCTGGCGGGTCTGGATGCTGGTGCCCAGCGTGGTCAATACGCCCAGCAGGCCGCTGCCCAGGTTGGCGCCCAGTACCAAGCCCAGCGCGACATCCAGCGGGATCACGTGGGTGGCGGCGAGCGTGGCAGTCAGCAGCACCATCGCCAGACTGGAGTAGCACAGCACCGTCAATACCGCGCCAGTGAATATTTCCAGCAGCAAATCGCTGGTGAGCGACGCCAGCAGTGCCTTGACCGCCGGCGCCCGGGTCAGGACAGTGGCCGATTGCGACACCAGGCTCAGCGCCAGCAGCATCAGGCCCAGGCCGATCAGGATGCGGCCGATGCGTCCAACCGTCGTGGACTGACGCGCGATATACAGCAGCACGCCGATGAAGATGAACAGCGGCGATAGCCAGGACAGGTCGCGCGAGAAGACGACGGCCATCAGGCTGGTGCCGATATCGGCGCCGAGCATGACCGTCAGTGCGGACGGCAGCGCCATCAGGCCCTGGCCTACGAACGAGGCGACGATGAGGGCCGTGGCGGTACTCGATTGAACCAGCGCCGTGACGCCCAGCCCCGACATCACCGCATTGAGCCGGTTGCTGACGCTCTTGGCCAGCACATTGCGCAGGTTGGCGCCAAAAACGCGCAGGATACCGGTACGTACCAACTGCGTGCCCCACACCAGCAGGGCAATCGCAGCTAGAAGATTGAGCAGGTGGGTCAAGTCGTTTTTCTACCGGGCGCGTCGCACCCGCAATAGCTCATCCAGGATCATGGCAATGGCTCCGATGGTAATCGCGCTGTCGGCCAGGTTGAACGAGGGGAAATACCAGCCGGCGTAGTGGAACTGTAGAAAATCCACGACATAGCCATATGCCAACCGGTCGATCACATTGCCGATCGCGCCCCCCAGGATGCAGCACATCGCGAAAGCAAACAGGCGCTGTCCCGGATGCGATTTGAGCATCCAGACGATGAAAATCGCCGCGCCGATGCCGATAGCGGTGAAAAACCAGCGTTGCCAGCCCGACGCGCCGGCCAGAAACGAAAATGCCGCACCCGCATTGTGCACCCGAACCAGATTGAAGAATCCGGTCACCCGGGTGCTGTCACCCAGTTCGAAATATCCCAGCACCATGATCTTGGTGAACTGGTCGGCGATCAATATCAGCAGCGCCAGTCCCAGCCAGGGCAACATGGCACCGGCCCGCTCGGAACCGCGCGCGATCATGCGAAGCGGCGCGTTTCGCCGGCGCCGAACAGGTTGGAGGTACAGCGCGCGCAGATGCCGGGGTGGGCCGGGTCATGGCCGATGTCGTGCCGGTAGTGCCAGCAGCGCTCGCATTTGGCATCCGTCACCGCAGCGGGCGTGGTCTGCAACTGGTCGCCGGCCGCCACGGTGGCGTGCGAGGTGATGAACACGAAACGCAGATCGTCACCCAGGCTTTGCAAAGCGGCAAGCAGTTCTGGGTGGCTCGCGGTCGGCACCTCGATATGCAAGCGAGCCTGGAGCGAAGACCCGACCGTGCCGGCCGCACGCAAGGCCTCGATCTCCTTGTTGGCCATCTCGCGCACCGAGCGGATCAGGCTCCATTTGTCGAGCAAAGCCATGTCTGGCGCTGCCAGAGGGGAAAACTGGCTGGTAAAGATGGTCGCGCGATCGGCCGCAGGGACTTTGCCCGCGCCAGCTAGCACGCTCCATGCCTCCTCTGCAGTGAAGCTCAGGAACGGCGCCATCCAGCGCAGCATGGCCTGGGTGATCTGCCACAAGGCCGTTTGCGCCGAGCGCCGGGCACGCGAGTCCACACTGGTCGTGTAAAGACGGTCTTTCAGGATGTCGAGGTAGAACGCACCCAGGTCCTCGCTGCAGTAGATCTGCAGCTTGGCCACCACCGGATGGAACTCGTAGATCCTGTAATGGGCCAGGATGTCGGTCTGCAGTTGCGATGCCCGCGCCAGTGCGTAGCGGTCGATCTCCAACATATCCGCCGGCGCCACGGATTGGATTGCCGGATCGAAGTCGGCGGTGTTGGCCAGCAGGAACTTCAAGGTGTTGCGGATGCGCCGGTAGGTGTCCACCACCCGCGCCAGGATCTTGTCGTCACCGGCGATATCGCCCGAATAGTCACTGGCAGCCACCCACAGCCGGATGATCTCGGCGCCCAGCTTCTTGCTGGTCTCCTGCGGATCGACGCCGTTGCCCAGGCTCTTGCTCATCTTGCGGCCTTGGCTGTCGACGGTGAAGCCATGCGTCAGCAGGCCGCGGTAAGGCGCGCGGTCAAACATGGCGCAGGCGGTAAGCAAGGAGGAGTGGAACCAGCCTCGGTGCTGGTCGTGGCCTTCAAGATACAGGTCGGCCTCGGGCCCAACGTCATGGCCGCTGCCCGGGTGCGAGCCTTTGAGCACCGTGGTGTGGGTAGTTCCGGAGTCGAACCAGACCTCCAGGATGTCATTGCTCTTGGCATAAAGGAGAGCGTCCACATCGCCAATGATCGATTCCGCGCTGGCCTTGCTCCAGGCCTCGATGCCGCCACGTTCGACCATGTCCGCGGCCTGATCCAGGATCTCCATGGTGCGCGGATGCAGATCGCCGGTGTCGCGATGGATGAAGAAGGGCAGCGGCACGCCCCAGCTGCGCTGGCGGCTGATGCACCAATCGGGCCGGCCGGCGATCATGTCGCGCAGCCGGGCGCGACCGTTTTCCGGGTAGAACGCGGTCTGCTCGATCGCGGCGAGTGCCAGCTGGCGCAGCGTCCGGGGCGCCTTGTCGCGTGTGAAAACCCCGACACCCTCGTCCATCCGGATGAACCATTGCGCTGCGGCGCGGTAGATCACCGGTGTCTTGTGGCGCCAGCAATGCGGGTAACTGTGGCTGATGTGGGTGCTGGAAAAAAGGCGATCCGACTGCTGCAGCACCTCGATGATGCGCGGGCAGGCCTGCCAGATATTCAAGCCACCGAACAGCGGCAGTTCAGCCGCGTAGTGCCCGTCGCCCTGCACCGGATTGAGGATGTCGTCCAGTGCCATGCCGTGCGCTACGCAGCTGTTGAAGTCCTCCACGCCGTAGGCTGGCGAGGAGTGCACCAGACCGGTACCGTCGTTTGCGGTGGCGTAGTCGGCCAGGTAGATCGGGGCTCGCCGGTCGTATCCCTTGTCGACATGGGCCAGCGGGTGGTGAAATTCGATTCCAGCCAGCGCCTTGCCCAGGGTTGTTGCGACAACGGTTCCGGTCAACTGATACCGTACCAGGCACTGCTGGACCAGCGTGGCCGCCAGCAGCAGCAGGCCGCGCCCGGTATCGACCAGCGCGTACTCCAACTCCGGGTTGAGATTGAGCGCCTGGTTGGCGGGGATGGTCCAGGCGGTCGTGGTCCAGATCACCGCGAATGCCGGCATCGCCAGAGCGTCCAGGCCAAAGGCGTCGGCCAGTCGCTGCGGCTGCGCGCAGAGAAAGCCGACATCCAGCGACTGCGATTTCTTGTCGGCGTATTCGATTTCGAACTCCGCCAGCGACGAGCCGCAATCGAAACACCAGTAAACCGGCTTGAGCCCACGGTAGACAAATCCGCGTTCGATCACCCGCTTGAAGGCGCGGATCTCATCGGCCTCGTTCTTGAAGTCCATCGTGCGGTAGGGGTGGTCCCATTCGCCCAATACGCCCAGGCGCTTGAAATCGCCCATCTGCAACGCGATCTGCTCGGTGGCGAAGGCACGGCTCTTGGCCTGCATTTCATCGCGCGGCAGGTTGCGCCCAAACTTCTTCTCGATCGCGTTTTCGATCGGCAGGCCATGGCAGTCCCAGCCCGGAACATAGCGGGCGTCGAATCCTTCGAGCTGGCGCTCCTTGACGATCATGTCTTTGAGAATCTTGTTGACAGCGTGACCCATGTGGATCTGGCCATTGGCATACGGCGGGCCATCGTGCAAGATGAACTTGGGGGCGCCCCGGCGCGCATCGCGCAGCTGCTTGTAGATGCCTTTCTCGTCCCATTCCCGGGCCCAGACCGGCTCACGTTTGGGTAGGTCACCCCGCATCGGAAATGGTGTTTCAGGCAGGTTGAGGGTACTGCGGTAGTCGGTCTTGTCGGTCATGGTGCTGGCCGCGCTGTTGTACGCGGGCCTCCTGGAATCAGTTTGATCGGGCAGGCCTGGCAAGTGGCGCGCCATCGTGGGGTCAGTTGCGTGTCGGCGAAACGCCTGGAACCCTCGCACGCGTATGGCGGGAGCACCAGGCTTTTCGCCGGCTAAATTCGGTCGCGGGAGGTTTGCCGGTGGGTTTGCGCGTAACGCGATGCGAAGTAGTCGCGCGCAGCGTCCCGGTCCAGGGCAATGCCGCGCCGCAGCGCATCCAGGCCTTCGTACTTCAATTCGTCGTGCAGTTTGTGCAGCAGTTCCACCCGGATGAGTTTACCGTAGCCATCGTCGCGACCCCACGGCGCGGGCCAGTCCAGGCAATGGGTTTCCAACAGGACCCGGCCGCCGTTGACATCATTGGGATCCAGCGACGGCCGCACGCCCAGGTTGGCAACACCGGGCAGCGGAACATCGCCCAATCCATGGACCAGCACGACGAAGATGCCGCTGGCAGCGGGTTTCCAATGCGAGAAGCGCAGGTTCAGTGTCGGGAAACCCAGCTCCCGTCCGAGCTTGCGCCCATGCACGATATGCCCCGAAATGCGAAACGGATGGCCAAGCAGGCGTTCGGTGTCTGCCATCCGTCCCTCGGCCAGGGCTTCGCGAACCGCCGAGCTCGACACCCGCAAGCCATGCACCTCATAGCTGTTCATGCGCGCAACGTCAAAACCGTTCGCGTCACCAGCGGCATCGAGCATTGCGTAGTCGCCTTCGCGGCGAGCGCCGAACCTGAAATCGTCGCCCACCAGCAGGTACCGAGCCCGCAAGCCGCGCACCAGCACCGCGTCGATGAAAGCCGAAGGAGATTGCGCCGCCAGGCGCGCGTTGAAAGGTATGACCACCGTCTGGTCAATGCCGCAGTGCGCCAGATCCAGCAGCTTGTCACGCAGACTGGCGACCCGGGCCGGAGCCAGTTCTCGCTTGCCGTTGGCGGCGGCAAAATAGTCTCGCGGATGCGGCTCGAAGGTCAGAACGCAACTCTTGACGTCGCGTTGGGCGGCTTCTGCCCGCAGCAGCGCCAGCATGGCCTGGTGGCCCCGGTGGACGCCGTCGAAATTGCCGATCGTCAGCGCGCACCCGGCAGCAAGCCTGGAGTGTTGCAGGCCACGGAAGACTTTCATGCGCTGTGTCTGGTGTTCATTTGGAGGGGGCATTGCACCGCGGCCGCTCTGACCGCAAGGTTGCCATGGAAAGCAGGTATATTGTGGCCCACCGCTGTGCGGCCCATGCTGCATTGTCATGGCAGGCGGGTGTGTCGGGTGGGCGCGTTGCACGGCGTTTTTCGAGGAGGCGTTTCTTGAAGGTCTTGAAGCTCTCGGCCCAGGGTTTGCCACAATCCTGGATCTCGCTTGAACAAGCCGTCATTCACTATGCGGCGGGTGAGGTGCGTTGGGAGTCGGGTGGTGAGGTCGCCGTGTTTCACGGAGGCCATAACGCGCAGACGGGGGCCCAGTCGATCATCGCGGTCAACAGCATCATCGGCACCAAGGGAGTGCCCAATATCAATCCGTTCAATCTCAAGCCGAGCCTGACCAACAGCAAGCTGTTCGCGCGCGATCGCAATGTCTGCGCCTATTGCGGTCAGCAGCACCAGGAAGAGAGCCTGACCCGTGAACACATCGTGCCGTTTGCGCAACATGGCATCGATACCTGGATGAACGTGGTGACCGCATGCCGCCCCTGCAACCATCGCAAGAGCAGTCGGACGCCGGAGCAGGCGCATATGCCGCTGTTGTATGCGCCCTATGTTCCCAGTCTGTGGGAGGATTTCATCCTGCGCAATCGGCGCATCCTGGCAGACCAGATGGAGTTTCTGATGACCCATCTGCCCAAGTCGTCGCGCCTAATGTCCTGACGCTTGTCAGGCTGCGAGACGGGCAATTTCGCCGTTTGGCCAGGGTGGGTTGGCGACGGCCCCGCTGACTGCCCCGAGGCTGGCCGGCCCCAGCAGAAAGAATGTGCGCATCCACCCTTTGCCTTTGATCTCGACCGCGCCACGGCACTCGAATTGAAAGTCGTCCTGCAACGCATGTCTCACGTCGGATGTGACCTGGATCCTGCCCGTCTCGCCCGTCGACTCCATCCGGCTGGCGGTATTGACGGCGTCGCCCCAGACGTCGTAATGCAGCCGATGGAGCCCGACGACACCGGTGATGGCCGGCCCGACGTGCATTCCCGCGCGCACCGAGAGCCCATGGCCGGTGCGCGCGTTGAATGAGGCTACCGCCCGGACCATGTCGAGCGCGAGGCTTGCCACGGCTGCCGACCTGTCCTTGCCAATCACCATGTAGGCGTCACCGATGGTCTTGATTTTTTCAACGCCATGGCGGTGGACCAGCGTGTCGAATTCGCAGAAGAGGGCGTTGAGTATCTGCAGCACGGTGTCCGGCGGATGGTCGGCGCAGAACCGGGTGAAGCCCACAATATCGACAAACAGCACGGCGACACAATCATGCTTTTGCGCCTGGACCAGGTTGTTGCGTTTGAGTTCATCGGCGATTGGCTTGGGCAGTGCGTTGTACAGCACGGCATCGGCGCGTGCGCGTTCAAACTCCACCAGGCGCTTCTCATCGAACAGCGCCCGGCTCATGGTCATCAGATGGGCGTCCAGCAGCAGCGCGACCAGGGCCAGTGCTACGAGATTGATCGCTGCGCCGCTGGTGTAGAACATGCTGCTGCCATCGAGCCAGAGGATGGACGCCAGCAGCACCGCCGCACTGGCGATGTTCAACGCCTTGCGCAGCCTGCCGGGGTAGTTGAATACGCAGACCATGGTCAGCAAGAAGATCGCGTAGGTCGACATGTCGCCGCTCAAGACCCACGAGATGAAGCCAAACCAGGTGAAAAGCGCAGCGCCCAGCGTCATGAACGCCGCCAGGCACAGCTTGCGGGTGTGGTGCCTGGCCAGGCGCGGGGCCGCACAGACAAAGGCTATGAAATATAGGCCGGCGGTGGCGTGCCAGGCCAGCAGGAAGTTGTGTTGCGGGTTGTCGCCCCAGATGCCGTTGGCGAAAAGAAGTGGGTCCACCACCAGCAGCATCAACGCGGTCACCGACAGCCCCACACGAGACAGGGGCAGCAGCATCGCAAATGAGCGAGCGATCAGCCAGCGTTCGAAATCTGAACCGTCATCAACGCTGCAATGATGCGTGGTGCCGTCCGCGATTGCCGCCATGCTGCCTCCCCCGGATGCGGGCTGGCACTCCGGGGGGGCCCGGAAAGCGCCGCCGCTAACCAGAGGCCATCGTCGCCTGAAATGGGCCTGTCAGTGTGGCCGCCCGCACCGGACATGGCCAAATTGGGGGACAAACCGTGAAGGGTCAGGCAAATACGCCGGCACTGTCCTGCATGCGCAGGGAGACTTCGCCCAAATGGTGCAGGCTGTCGCCAAACACCATTTCCATCTGGGTCAGGCGCTTGAAGTAATGGCTGACGATGTATTCGTCCGTCACCCCGATGCCGCCGTGCAACTGGACCGCCTGCTGGCCGACGAAACGCATCGACTGCCCCAATTGGTACTTGGCCCGTGCCATGGCCGCGCGACGTTCGGGGGCCGGTGCGTTGAGCTTGAGCGAAGCGTAGTAACTCATCGAACGCGCCAGTTCCAGTTGCATTTTCATGTCGGCTACCCGATGCTTGAGCGCCTGAAAACTACTGATAAGCACGCCGAACTGCTTGCGGGTGTTCATGTACTCAACGGTAATCGCCAGCGTCTGGTCCATCACGCCAACTGCTTCCGCGCAGGTTGCCGCAATACCGATGTCGACACCGTGTTCCAGTGCTGCCAGGCCGTCGCGCTGGATCAGCTGTGCGGACGCGTTGTCCAGCAGCACTTCGGCGGCGCATGCACCATCAACCGTGCCGTAGCCGCGGGTGGTGACGCCGGCGGCGGACCGCTCGACCAGGAACAGGGCCGGTTTCCCATCGACGGCGGCGCTGACGATCATCGCATCGGCCTGGGCACCGGCCATGACCAGACTCTTGGAGCCGGACAGCGTCCAGGCTTCGCCGTTCTTGTCGGCCTTGGTGGAACAAGCGTCGAGTCGATACCGACTGGCGCGTTCCTGGTAGGCCAGTACGATGATCTTTTCGCCGCTGGCGACGAGCGGCGCCCACTGGGCCGCCAGCGCCTTTGGAGCGTATGTGCCCAGCAGGGCGCCGGCGATCAAGGCTTGCGACAGGGGCTCCAGTACGATGCCCCGGCCCAGTTCTTCCATCACGACCATGCCTTCCACAGGGCCCATGCCCAGTCCGCCCAGGGCCTCAGGCACATACAGTCCACACAGCCCGAGGTTGGCGAGTTCGCCATAGGCGTCGGCCGAAAAACCGCCTTCTTTCGCAATCGAACGACGACGCTCGAAGGCGTATCCCTTTTCAACCCATTTGCGCACGGCGTCGCGCAGCTGTTCCTGATCGTCGCTGAAGTCAAAATCCATGTCGGTCACCTGTCGTTGGTAGAGGGTGTGAGCCCTCGAATGGCGCTGCCTCGGGCTGGTTTGGCGCAATGGCCGGATGCACAGGTGATCAACCCAGTGCTACCTGTGAAACGATATTGCGTTGCACTTCGTTGGATCCGCCATAGATGGTGGTCTTGCGCATGTTCAGGTAGGTCGTGGCCAGCGGCGCACAGTGCAGTGCACCCACCGCATCGCCCTGCCATCCGGCTTCCATTGCCTCATGGATCAGCGGCAGCGCATACGGGCCGGCCGCCAGCATCATCAACTCGCTGTAGCGTTGCTGTATCTCGCTGCCACGGATCTTCAACAAACCGGCGATGTCCAGCGACTGCTTGCCCGACTTCTCCGCCGCAAGAACCCGCAGCACCAGCATTTCGAGCGCCACCACGTCGACCTCCAGTTTGGCGATCTCGTCGCGAAACCGGCTATCGTCGTACACGCCCTCGGCCTTTGCGATGCGCTTGAGGCGTTCGAGTTCACGTTTGGCACGGTTCACGTCGGCGATGTTGGTGCGCTCATGGCTGAGCAAGTGCTTGGCGTAGGTCCATCCCTTGTTTTCTTCGCCAATCAGGTTTTCGGCCGGCACCTCGACGTTGTCAAAGAACACCTCGTTGACTTCAACGCTGCCGTCGAGCAGGCGGATAGGACGCACGGTAACGCCAGGCGACTTCATGTCGATCAGCAGAAAACTGATGCCGGTCTGGGGTTTGCCTTCGCTGCTGGTGCGCACCAGGCAAAAGATCCATTCGCCGTACTGGCCCAGTGTTGTCCAGGCTTTCTGTCCATTGACGATGTAACTATTGTCGCGACGCTCAGCCCGCGTCTTGAGCGAGGCCAGGTCACTGCCCGAGCCCGGCTCGCTGTATCCCTGGCTCCACCACACCTCACCGCTGGCGATTCCCGGCAAGAAGCGCTCTTGTTGCTCGGCGCTTCCGAACGCCATGATGACCGGCGCGACCATCACCGGACCGAACGGAACCACCCGTGGTGCACCGGCCAGTGCGCATTCTTCCTCAAACAGGTGCTTTTGAACCGAGTTCCAGCCGGGACCGCCGAATTGCGTGGGCCATCCATGGCCAAGCCAGCCCTTCTTGCCGAGTATCTTGGCCCAGCGCTGCATGTCGTCACGACTCAAATGCAGCGCATTGAGAACCTTGTGCGAAATGTCCGAAGGCAGGTTGGCCGCGACCCAGGCATGGATGTCTTCGCGAAATTGCTGCTCTTGGGGGGTGAATGCCAGATCCATACAGTAAACTCCAAACAGGCTTTGCCATGTTGTAGCACGGTCGTGCGATTGTGCGTGTCCGAACCGTGACAAGCCGATAACTCTTGGCCGGCGGCGATAATTTTCAGACCTATGAAGAATATCGTGATCCTGATCTCGGGTGCCGGCTCCAACATGGCCGCTATCGTGCAGGCCGCGCAACGAGACAACTGGCATACTCGCTTCCAGGCCCGTATCGCGGCGGTGATCAGCAACCGGCCGCAAGCAGGCGGCCTGGCCGTCGCGCATGCGTTGGACGTCCCGACCGGCGTGGTGGACCATCGGCAATTCTCGGACCGCAGCGCATTTGATCAGGCGTTGTCACAGGCGATCGATCGATTCGATCCTGCCGGTCGCCCGGATCTGGTGGTATTGGCAGGCTTCATGCGGGTCCTGACGCCGGAGTTTGTTGCGCGATATGCTGGACGCCTGGTCAATATCCATCCGTCTTTGCTGCCGGCATTTCCCGGGCTCAACACCCATCAACGGGCGCTGGACGCTGGCTGCACCGTGGCCGGGGCCACGGCGCATATGGTGACGGCAGAACTCGACAGCGGCCCCATTCTGGCCCAGGCCGTGGTGCCGGTGCTGGCGGGGGATACCGCGCGGATCCTTGCCGCCAGAGTCGTGACGCAAGAGCATCTGATGTATCCGGCCGCGATTGCCAAATTGACGCAGCGCTAAATGGCCTGCCCCTGGCACGACGCAGGCCGGCCCGGTAGTTCCGGCGCGCGCGACCCGCATGGGACAATCCTCGCCATGCATCCCGCCCTATTGCTGCAGGCCTGTACCGACCTGGTAGCGCTGGTCTTGAAGTTCGACCATCCTGCGGACGCGGTGGTGGCACGTTTTCATCGCGAGCACAAGTCCCTGGGACCTCGTGAGCGCGCTACGTTGACGGAGACTGTTTTTGCGGTCTTGCGCAAGAAGCAACTGTTTGAGCATCTTGCGCCGTCCGGTAGTGGAGCCAAGGCCAGGCGCATGGCGATACTGGGATTTCAGAGCCCGCGTGCGTTTTTGGATGGTGCTCTGGCGGATCAGGAAAAGGCCTGGCTGGATGCCTGTGGCCGGGTGCGCGCTGATGAATTGATGGAGCGGCATCGGCACAACCTGCCGGACTGGTTGGCGCAGCGTCTCAAGGAGGAACTGGCCGATGATTTCTGGCCGCTGGCGGAAAGCCTCAACGAGGCGGCCGCGCTGGACCTGCGGGTAAACGCGTTCAAGGCGAAACGCGTCGAAGTTCAAAAGGCGTTGTCGCGGGCCGGCATCGAATCGACTGCGACGCCGTTTTCTCCCTGGGGGCTGCGGCTTTCCGGCAAGCCGCAGCTGACCCGACTGGACTCCTATTTGAAGGGTGAATTTGAAGTCCAGGACGAAGGGTCGCAGTTGTTGTCCATGCTGGTGGATGCGCGGCGCGGCGAGATGGTGGTCGATTTTTGCGCCGGCGCTGGTGGCAAGACACTGGCCCTGGGCGCCGCCATGCGCAGTACCGGGCGCCTGTATGCGTTCGATACCTCAGCACACCGCCTTGATGCGCTCAAGCCGCGCCTGGCGCGCAGCGGCTTGTCCAATGTGCATCCGGTTGTAATCAGCCACGAGCGCGATGAGCGTATCAAGCGTCTGGCTGGCAAGATTGACCGGGTTCTGGTCGACGCACCGTGTTCAGGTTTGGGGACCTTGCGCCGCAATCCTGATTTGAAGTGGCGTCAGAGCGCAGACGCTGTCGCGCAGTTGGCCACGACACAGGCGGCGATCGTTCAAGGCGCTGCACGCCTGCTCAAGCCTGGCGGGCGCCTGGTCTATGCAACCTGCAGTCTTCTGCGCCAGGAGAACGAAGAGATCGCCAGTAGCTTTTCGGCGGTCAATCCTGATTTCGAATCGTTGCACGCGTACAGCATCCTGTCGGATCTGGGTGTCGAAAGCGCCAAGACCCTCTGCCATGATGGGTTGGACGGCGTCTCGTATTTGCGCTTGTGGCCGCATCGTCATGCAACAGATGGGTTTTTTGCTGCGATTTGGCGAAAAAAGACGACTTGATGGCTTGAGTTGTGACTTTTTGTGCATAGCTATTCGTTGCGCTAGGCGAATCGGCGTGTGGTCACTTAAAATTGCGGGTTGATCATGTAGGCTGGCGATGCCACGCAAGCAGGGCCATGGCCTGATTGCACACGTGAATCGCGTTTGGCCTTACTGCTTACCATTAGAGAGACGGAAAAAAATGTTGCTACCCGACTGGGGCTTCTTGAATGCCATTGTGGAATGGTTGTCACATGGACTGTGGGACTTGGCTTGGTGGGAGATCGTCCTGTACGCGTTGGCGACGACCCACATCACTATTGTGAGCGTCACGATCTATCTGCACCGCCATCAGGCGCATCGGGCGATGGACTTGCATGCGATACCTGCGCATTTTTTCCGTTTCTGGTTGTGGATCGGCACCGGCCAGGTGACCCGAGAGTGGGTGTCCATCCACCGCAAGCACCACGCCAAATGCGAAACGGCAGATGATCCGCACAGCCCGGTGGCCCACGGTATCAAGAAGGTTTTCTGGCAGGGCGCGGAACTGTATCGGGCCGAGTCCAAGAACCAGGAAACACTGAGCAAATACAGTCAAGGTTGCCCCAACGACTGGATTGAGCGTAATGTCTACTCCCGCTTCAGCTGGCAGGGCGTCGGCTTGATGCTGCTGCTTGATCTGGCGCTGTTTGGCGCTGCCGGTCTGGCAGTTTGGGCAGTCCAGATGGCATGGATTCCGGTGACCGCTGCCGGTGTGATCAACGGCATTGGTCACTATTGGGGCTATCGCAACTTCGAGGCGCCAGACGCCAGCACCAACATCGTGCCCTGGGGCATTCTGATTGGCGGCGAGGAGTTGCACAACAACCACCACACTTACCCGACATCTGCCAAGTTCTCGGTAAAGCCGCATGAATTCGATATTGGCTGGTTCTATATCAGTGTCCTTGCGAAAATGGGCTTGGCGCGTGTCAAAAAGACGCCACCAAAATTGCAACTCGGCAATGTGCGGCCGGTAGCCGATGTGAAAACGCTCGAAGCGCTGATTGCCCATCGGTATGAAGTGATGGCAGGTTTTGCCAAAGACCTGCGCCAGGCCTGCGTGACCGAATTGGCCGCGATCAAGGCCAGGCACGGTGATGTTTCTGTTCTCGTAGCCGCCAAGCGCTGGCTGCACCGGGATGCCGACAAGGTACCGGCGGCAGCGGCGCCTCAGCTGGTTTTGGCCCGGCAGGACCATCCGGTTCTGGACAAGATGGTCACGATGCGCGAGGAATTGCGCCAGATGTGGCTCAACACTTCGCATTCGCGCGAGCAACTGGCCGTTGACCTGCAGGCATGGTGCCACCGGGCCGAGAGCAGCGGCATCGCAGCGCTGCGCGAGTTCTCTTTCATGTTGCGCGCCGCCAGGGCTTGAAGTAACGCTGCCCGTCAAGGGACGGTCAAGAGGGCCCGGACGCACCGGGCCTTTTTTGTGGGCGACTCGGGCAAGGCGCCAACAGGTGGTGGGATGCTGAAGCGAAATTGGTCCCACATTGGGCCGTTCCTCAAACGCGAAAAGGCCCGGAGAACCGGGCCTTTCTGTCCTGGATTTCAGCTGATTACTTCAGCTTGATTTCCTTGTAGTCCACGTGTTTGCGGGCCTTCGGATCAAATTTCTTGATCAACATCTTTTCTGGCATGGTTTTCTTGTTCTTGCTGGTCGTGTAGAAATGCCCGGTGCCGGCAGTGGATTCCAGCTTGATCTTCTCGCGTGAGCCTTTGGTAGCCATGGTGTTTTCCTTCAGTCAGTGGATTGCGGCCTGGTCACGATTGGGTTGTGACTTGCCCGCAGTCGAATTGGATTAGGCCTGTCCCCGGGCGCGCATGTCGGCCAGCACGGTCTCGATCCCCTTCTTGTCGATCAAGCGCAGGGCTGCACTGGAAACCCTCAGGCGAACCCAGCGACTTTCCGTTTCGACCCAGAACCGGCGGTATTGCAGGTTGGGCAGGAAGCGGCGCTTTGTCCGGTTGTTGGCATGGGAAACGTTGTTTCCCACCATGGGGCCTTTGCCCGTTACTTCACAAACGCGTGCCATGTGGACACTCCATCAAACTGCGCGATCACACTGCGGGTGCGTCGCGTATGCGTTAACGGCTTTCGCCGCACCTCGCCACCGGTAGCGGTGGCGGTAACTGAACCTGGCCCCACCGCGTGGTGGCCGGTCCTGCTTTCACCATGAAAACCCGTTGCCAGGCAATTTTGGTAAAGCCTTGGATTATAGCCAGCGAAATATAGACCGTACCGCGGTTGGAGGCCATCAGTCCTGCTCAAGGAAGCGCTGGGCGTCCAGCGCCGCCATGCACCCGGTTCCAGCGCTGGTGATGGCCTGCCGATAGACATGATCCTGCACGTCACCCGCCGCGAACACGCCCGGTAGGCTGGTCATCGTGGCCATTCCCTTGAGGCCGGACTGGGTCACGATATAGCCTCCAGCCATCTCCAGTTGGCCCTGGAAGATATCGGTATTGGGCGCATGTCCTATCGCAATGAAGCAGCCCGACAATGGCAGAACCTCGGTGATGCCGTCCTGGGTGCGCTTGAGCCGCACGCCGGTGACACCCGAGTTGTCGCCCAAAACCTCATCCAATGTATGGTGGGTCCTGAGTTCAATCTTGCCTGCGGCGACCTTGTCCATCAACCTGTCGACCAGGATCGCCTCCGCCTTGAACTTGTCCCGCCGATGGATGAGATAGACCTTGCTGGCAATGTTGGAGAGATACAAGGCTTCTTCCACCGCAGTATTTCCACCCCCCACGACGCAGCACACCTGGTCTCGATAAAAGAAACCATCGCAGGTCGCGCAGCCCGAAACGCCCCTGCCCATGAACGCGGACTCGGATGGCAGTCCCAGGTATTTGGCCGATGCACCGGTGGCGATGATCAGTGCATCGCAGGTGTAATTGGCACTGTCGCCGATCAACTGGAATGGGCGACGGGACAGGTCGACCTTGTTGATATGGTCAAAGATGATGTCGGTCTTGAAGCGCTCGGCGTGCTCCAGAAATCGTTGCATCAATTCCGGCCCCTGCACTCCTTGAACGTCGGCCGGCCAGTTGTCGACGTCGGTAGTGGTCATCAGTTGTCCGCCCTGTGCGATGCCGGTAACCAGCATCGGTTTGAGATTGGCGCGGGCAGCGTAGATGGCGGCGCAATAGCCGGCCGGGCCGGAGCCCAGGATCAGGACGCGGGCGTGCTTGGTGTCAGTCATGGTTGAGCAAAAAATGGGTGGGTAAGATTAAGGTGTACGATTTTGGCCGCTGACGGCACAATCGGCCGGGCCTGGAATCGCTCACAATACGAGGTTAGCATCAGGCCCGATTGTAGGAAGCGGGCAATTTCCCAAAGGAAACACGGATGTCGATGTTAAGCAACCTGGATCTGATTCGCAGAGTGCCTTTGTTTGCGATGCTGACCCCCGCGCAGGCCGAGTCCTTGGCTGGCGCGGTTGGCAAGCGGCGGTTCAAGCGTGGTGAGTTTTTGGTTGAACAAGGCAAGAAGTGTGAGTCATTGTTCATCTTGCTGGCGGGCCGGGCGCGTGTGGTCGTCACCGATAGCCGGGACCGCGAGGTTATCCTTGCCACCATGCATCCGGGTGACTACGTCGGAGAAATGAGCTTGATCGACCACGAGCCGCATTCGGCTTCGGTGGAGGCCGAGATGCAGACCGACGCGCTGGTGCTGGGGGGAGCGGAGTTCAACCGTTGCCTGGCTGAAAACACCACAACGGTGGCCGCCGTGATGAAAGGCCTGGTGCAGCGGCTGCGCAGTGCGGACCGCAAGATCGAGTCACTGGCGCTGATGAATGTTTACGGACGCGTTGCCAATGTACTGATGGAGAGCGCGCCACTGGATGAGAACAATGTGCGGATCATTCGCGACAAGATCTCACGCCAGGATATTGCCAAGATGGTCGGCGCGTCGCGCGAGATGGTCAGTCGGGTGATGAAGGACTTCGAGGAGCAGGGATTTGTCGAAACCCGGGATGACGGCAGCCTGGTGATCAAGGATCGGCGGCTCAAACCCCGTTAGCTGGGTCCTGGCTTGTGCTGGGGCTTGGGGTAAGCTCAGGACAAACGGCTGATGCATGACTTATTCTCTTGATACCCTGACCTCTGGCAGACGGGCGACGCCCGTCGCGCCTCCCGCTGGATTTGGCAAGTTTGCGGTCGAACTGGTCTTGCTGGCCGGCGCGTTGATGCTGGCCTTCTGGGTTTTGGCACTGCTGACGTATTCGCCGGCGGATGCGGCCTGGTCCACTTCCGGCCATGGTGGCAACCTGGTCAATCGGGCGGGGCGCCTGGGCGCCTGGATCGCCGACGCAAGTTACTACCTGTTCGGTTTTTCTGCATGGTGGCTGGTTGCCGTTGGCTGCCGCGCCTGGCTGTCCGGACTGGCGAGCTGGTTGCGCCATGGCTCTGCGCCGCAATTGACGGTCGAGGGCACGGCGGCGCACCATGCCTGGCTTACTGGTCGAGCCGCCTTCTGGTGTGGCTTGCTGATGCTGCTGGGCGCCAGTTGCCTGCTGGAGTGGACCCGCCTGTACAGTTTCGACGTTCGGCTGCCGGCGGACAGTGGCGGCGCACTGGGCAGCGTGTTGGGCCCCATGGGTTTGCGATGGTTTGGCTTTACCGGCTCGGGCCTGGTCGCGATTTTGCTTGGCCTGGTCGGCGCGGCGCTGGCGTTTCGATTCTCCTGGGGTAATGTTGCCGAGCGCATCGGCGCTGCAATGCATGCGCAGCTGGAGTCTCGCCGCAAGAAGCGTGAGGCGGTGCAGGACATCGCCATGGGCCAGCAGGCCGCTCGCGAGCGTGAGGTCGTCGTGACCGGCGAGCGGGTCGAGATCAAGGAACACCACCCGGCGCCGGTGCAGATCGAGCCGTTGGTACTGGAAGTGCCCAAGAGCGAGCGCGTTGCCAAGGAGCGCCAGAAGCCGCTTTTTGCCGACATGCTCGACAGTAAATTGCCGCAAGTCGATCTGCTCGATGCCGCCCAGGCCCGCCAGGAAACCGTGTCGCCGGAAATGCTGGACATGACCAGCCGCATGATCGAGAAGAAGCTCAAGGATTTCGGCGTCGAGGTCTGGGTCATCCTGGCCCTGCCGGGGCCGGTGATCACCCGTTATGAGATCGAGCCCGCCCTGGGTGTGAAGGGTTCGCAGATCGTTGGGCTGGCCAAGGACCTGGCACGCAGCCTGAGCCTGACGTCGATTCGGGTCGTGGAAACCATTCCCGGCAAGAACTATATGGCGCTCGAGCTGCCCAATGCGAAGCGCCAGTCGATCCGGTTGTCGGAGATCCTGGGGTCGCGGGTGTACAACGAAGCCAAGTCCATGCTGACCATTGGTCTTGGCAAGGACATCGTCGGCAATCCGGTGGTCGCCGACCTGGCCAAGATGCCGCATGTGCTGGTGGCGGGCACCACCGGCGCGGGCAAGTCCGTCGGCATAAACGCCATGATCCTGAGCCTGTTGTACAAGGCCGATGCCCGTGACGTGCGCTTGCTGATGATCGATCCCAAGATGCTGGAGATGTCGGTGTATGAGGGCATTCCCCATCTGCTGGCTCCCGTGGTGACCGACATGCGCCAGGCCGCCCATGGCCTGACCTGGTGCGTGGCCGAGATGGAACGGCGCTACAAGCTGATGAGCAAGATGGGAGTGCGCAATCTCGCCGGATTCAACAGCAAGTTGGAGGACGCCAAGTCGCGCGGCGAGTTGGTATCCAACCCGTTCAGCCTGACCCCGGAGCAGCCAGAGCCCTTGGAGCGCTTGCCGCATATCGTCGTTGTCATCGACGAGCTGGCCGATCTGATGATGGTGGTGGGCAAGAAGATCGAGGAATTGATTGCGCGCCTCGCGCAAAAGGCCAGGGCGGCCGGCATTCACCTGATTCTGGCCACGCAGCGACCGAGCGTGGATGTGATTACCGGACTGATCAAGGCCAACATTCCGACCAGGATCGCGTTCCAGGTCAGCAGCAAGATCGACAGCCGGACCATCCTGGACCAGATGGGCGCCGAGGCTTTGCTGGGCATGGGGGACATGCTGTACTTGCCCAGCGGCACCGGGCTTCCGATACGGGTTCACGGCGCGTTTGTCAGCGATGAGGAGGTTCACCGGGTGGTCGCCTATCTCAAGTCGCAGGGAGCGCCGAACTATATCGAGGGTGTGCTCGAAGGCGGAACGGTCGATGGCGATCTTGACGGCATCGGGGACGGCGGCAACGGCGGCGAAAAGGATCCGATGTATGACCAGGCCGTGGAGGTGGTGCTGAAGAATCGCAAGGCCAGCATCTCGCTGGTCCAGCGGCACTTGAAGATCGGCTACAACCGTGCCGCGCGGCTGGTCGAGGACATGGAAAAGGCCGGACTGGTCAGCGCGATGAGCGGCAGCGGACAGCGTGAGATCCTGGTTCCTGCGAGGGCAGAGTGATGCGGCGCCAGATGGTTTTGATGGTGTCATTCCTGGCTGTGCTGGCTTGTGCTGGTGCACGGGCCGACGGGCTCGATAGCCTGGAGCGTTTTGTCAAGGGTGTTGCCAGCGGACGCGCGGAGTTTACGCAGGTGGTGACAGCGCCTGCGCGGGCCGGCCAGACGGCCAGGTCGCGTACATCGACTGGGACTTTCGCGTTCTCGCGGCCGAACCGGTTCCGCTTTGTCTATGGCAAGCCTTTCGAACAAACCATCCTGGCTGACGGCCAGACCTTGTGGATGCACGACGTGGATCTGAATCAGGTGACGGCGCGCAAACAGGCGTTGGTGCTGGGCTCCACGCCGGCAGCATTGATTGCCGCAGCCCCGGACCTGTCAGTGGTGAAGGCCGAGTACACGCTGCAGGGTCAACCTGATAAGGACGGCTTGCAATGGGTGCTTGCGACGCCCAACAACAAGGACGGGCAACTGCAATCGGTCCGGGTCGGTTTCCGGGGCAATTCAGCGACACCGACACTGGCCGTGCTGGACATACTGGACAACTTCGGCCAGCGTTCCGAATTGCGTTTCGACAAGGTCGAAGTCAACCCGGTGTTGCCGGCCGATTTGTTCCAGTTCAAGCCACCGGTCGGCGCGGATGTCATTCGTCAATAACGGGGTCGGCCTGCGCGGCGCGGCCGGTTGCCATTGACGATCACCGGTCCGCAGCATGGCTGAGCTGTTTTCATCCGAGCCCGTTGCTCCGCTGGCCGAGGCGCTGCGACCGGCAAGCCTGGATGCGGTGATCGGACAATCCCATCTGATCGGTCGGGGTCGTCCGTTGCGTCTGGCCTTCGAATCGGGCCGACCACATTCGATGATTCTGTGGGGGCCACCCGGGGTTGGAAAAACAACGCTGGCGCGTCTGACGGCGAGTGCCTTTGGATACGCCTTCATCGCCTTGTCGGCAGTGTTCTCGGGGGTCAAGGAAATCCGCGCGTCGATGGAGCAGGCCGAGCTCAATCTTGCGCAGGGCAAGAAGACCATCCTGTTTGTCGATGAGATCCATCGGTTCAACAAGAGCCAGCAGGATGGCCTGTTGCCGTTTGTCGAATCGGGCCTGGTCACCTTTATCGGCGCGACGACAGAGAACCCCTCGTTCGAGGTTAACTCGGCCTTGTTGTCACGGGCCCAGGTCTATGTTTTGCAGGCACTCACCGACGATGAACTCGCGCAGTTGGTGCGGCGCGCCCAGAGTGAAGTGCTGGGCCATCTGCAACTTGACGCTGCGGCCGTGGACACGTTGGTCGGGTATGCCGACGGTGACGCCCGCCGCCTGCTCAATCTGCTCGAGCAAACCAGCACGGCCGCGCAAGCGGCCGGTGTCGCGGTGGTGGACGCCCAGTTTCTGCAAGACGCATTGACACTCAACGCCCGGCGTTTCGACAAGGGTGGTGACAATTTTTACGACCAGATATCGGCCTTGCACAAGTCGGTGCGGGGCTCAAGTCCGGATGCCGCGCTGTACTGGCTCTGTCGCATGCTCGACGGCGGGGCCGATGCGCGCTATCTGTCGCGGCGCATCGTGCGCATGGCCTGGGAGGACATCGGCTTGGCCGACCCGCGCGCGCTGCAGATTGCCAACGATGCCGCGTTGACCTTCGAGCGGCTGGGAGCTCCAGAAGGTGAACTGGCACTGGCGCAAGCCGTGCTCTACCTGGCAGTCGCCCCCAAGAGCAATGCGGGGTACGTGGCCTTCAACGAGGCGCGGGCGTTCATCAAGAACGACAAATCACGCGAGGTACCCGTAGAGCTGCGCAATGCGCCCACCGCATTGATGAAGGATCTGGGCCATGGCAGCGGCTACCGATATGCCCATGACGAACCCGAAGCGTATGCCGCTGGTGCCCGGTACCTGCCCCAGGGCATGGTTGATCCGCATTGGTACCGGCCGGTGCCGCGCGGGCTCGAGGCGCGCATTGCAGACAAGCTGGCGCACTTGCGCGCTCTCGACGCTGCTGCACGCAAGACTTGATCTGCCACGGCGCAGCGCAGCAAGCAATGGCGCGAAAGCGGTCATGTTTTGCTTGCATCCACATTGCTGTTCGCAGCATGACCCACAAGGGTAAACCCGTGCGCTTTGGACGCGGGCACGCAGGTCAGCCTCATTAGAATTGCGGAGGGTTCAATATCTGCAACACCGGGGATGGAACATTTTCCGGTTTTTGCGTAGCGCAATATGGCGCCACAAGTGTCAGGTTCTGCCGCACCACCAATCGATAAGACCGGAGCACCAATTCATGGATATTTTTCTCCAGCAGATGATCAATGGGCTGGTGCTGGGCAGCGTGTATGCGCTGGTCGCACTGGGGTACACCATGGTGTACGGCATCATTCAGCTCATCAACTTCGCGCACGGTGAAGTGCTGATGTTTGGTGCGCTGACCGCCTGGACCGTGGCCGGGCTCTTGCAGCCCGCCTTCCCCGGAATGGCGGGCTGGGTGGTCCTGATCATTTCTGCATTGGTAGCGTGTACGGTCGCCGCGGTGCTCAACTTCACGATTGAAAAAGTCGCCTACCGGCCATTGCGCAATTCACCCCGGTTGGCGCCGTTGATAACGGCGATCGGTATGTCGTTGTTGCTGCAGACGGTGGCCATGATCATCTGGAAACCCAATCCCAAGCCATTTCCATCCCTGTTGCCATCGACACCCTACGAGATCGCCGGCGCGGTGATATCACCGACCGACCTGCTGATCCTGTCGCTGACCGCCATCCTGCTGGTGGCCCTGGTCTGGCTGGTCAACTACACCTCTCTGGGTCGCGCCATGCGTGCCACCGCAGAGAATCCGCGGGTGGCGGCCCTGATGGGCGTCAAACCCGACGTCGTTATTTCCGCAACCTTCGTGATTGGTGCAGTGCTGGCGGCGATCGCCGGCATCATGCTGGCGATGAAGTACGGCACGGTGCAGCACGCGATGGGTTTCCTGCCTGGCTTGAAGGCTTTCACTGCCGCGGTGTTCGGCGGCATTGGCAATCTGGCTGGTGCTGTGGTCGGTGGCATCTTGCTCGGGGTGATCGAAGCGCTCGGCTCCGGATACATCGGCGTCCTGACCGGTGGTGTGCTGGGCAGCCACTACTCGGAGATCTTTGCCTTCGTCGTATTGATCGTGATCCTGACATTGCGCCCGTCCGGCTTGCTGGGCGAGCGTGTGGCAGATCGCGCCTGAGGAGAGAACCAACATGAAAAACAACAAGATCGTCCTGTACGTCATCGCGGGCCTGGCGCTGGTCCTGCTGCCTATGGGATTGCAGGTGTTCGGCAATGCCTGGGTCCGTATCGCCGACACAGCATTGCTGTATGTGCTGCTGGCCATCGGCCTGAACATCGTGGTCGGGTACGCCGGTCTGCTGGACCTGGGCTATGTCGCGTTCTTTGCGGTTGGCGCCTACATGTATGCGCTGCTGGCGTCGCCCCATCTCACCAATACGTTCTCTTGGATTGCCGCCCTGTATCCGCACGGCATCCATGCCCCGATCCTGCTCGTCATTCCGCTGGCAGCCGGAGTCGCCGCGCTGTTCGGGGTATTGCTGGGAGCGCCGACGCTCAAGCTGCGCGGCGACTACCTGGCCATCGTGACACTGGGTTTTGGCGAGATCATCCGGGTGTTCCTGAACAATCTCGACCATCCGGTGAATATCACCAACGGCCCCAAAGGACTGAGCGGCATCGATGCGTTCCAGGTCTTCGGCGTCGACATGCGCCGGTCGACCTCCATTTTTGGCCTGGAACTCACCTCGGTGGCGATGTATTACTACCTGTTCCTGGGCCTGGTCCTGGTCAGTATCGTACTGAGCCACCGCTTGGCCTTGTCGCGTGTTGGCCGGGCCTGGATGGCAATCCGCGAAGACGAAATCGCCGCCAAGGCGATGGGCATCAACACCCGCAACCTCAAACTACTGGCGTTCGGCATGGGGGCATCCTTCGGCGGCGTCAGCGGTGCCTTGTTCGCGTCGTTCCAGGGTTTCGTCTCACCCGAGTCGTTTACGTTGATGGAGTCGGTGATGATCGTCTCCATGGTGGTGCTCGGCGGTCTGGGCCACCTGCCCGGCGTGGTGCTTGGCGCGTTGCTGCTGGCGGCGCTGCCAGAAGTGCTGCGTTACGTGGCCAGTCCATTGCAGGCCTTTACCGGGGGGCGGCTGGACGCGTCCATCCTGCGCCAATTGCTGATTGCGCTGGCCATGATCACCATCATGCTGATGCGCCCGCGCGGGCTGTGGCCGAGCCCCGAGCATGGCAAGTCGCTGCAGGCGAGCAACTGAGGGTAGCGACATGACAGAAACCATTCTTAAAGTCGCCGGAATCTCGAAGCGCTTTGGAGGATTGCAGGCACTGAGCGATGTCGGCATTACCATCACCCGTGGCCAGGTCTATGGCTTGATCGGCCCCAATGGCGCCGGCAAGACCACGTTCTTCAATGTGATCACCGGCCTGTACACGCCCGATAGCGGCACGTTTGAACTGGCGGGCAAACCGTACAAACCGACTGCCGTGCACGAGGTCGCCAAGGCCGGCATTGCGCGCACGTTCCAGAATATCCGGCTCTTTGCCGAGATGACTGCGCTGGAAAACGTCATGGTGGGACGCCATATCCGCACCCACTCGGGTCTGATAGGCGCAATGTTCCGCACACCGAGCTTTCGCAACGAAGAGGCCGCGATCGCCAAACGTTCCCAGGAACTGCTGGAGTATGTCGGCATTGGAAAACTGGCCGATTACAAAGCGCGCACGTTGAGTTACGGTGATCAGCGTCGGCTCGAAATTGCGCGCGCGTTGGCGACCGATCCCCAATTGATCGCGCTTGACGAACCGGCCGCTGGTATGAATGCGACCGAGAAAGTGCAATTGCGCGAACTGATCGACCAGATCCGCAACGACAAGCGCACCATCTTGCTGATCGAGCACGACGTCAAGCTGGTCATGGGTCTGTGCGACCGAGTGACCGTACTCGATTACGGCAAGCAGATTGCCGAGGGCCTGCCTCAGGAAGTGCAGAAGAACGAAACAGTGATCGAGGCCTACCTGGGCACCGGAGGACATTGACATGGCAGCCACACTTCTCAAGGTCAGTGGCCTGAAGGTCTCCTATGGCGGCATCCAGGCCGTCAAAGGCGTTGATTTCGAGGTGCACGAAGGAGAACTCGTGACGCTGATCGGCTCCAACGGCGCTGGCAAGACGACCACGATGAAGGCCATCACCGGAACACTGGGCATCAACGACGGCGATATCGAATACCTGGGCAAGAGCATCAAGGGGCAAGGCCCCTGGGAGCTGGTCCGCCAGGGCCTGGCCATGGTGCCGGAAGGTCGAGGCGTGTTCGCCCGCATGACGATTGTCGAGAATCTGCAGATGGGCGCTTACGTCCGCCGGGACAACGACGCCATCGAACAGGACGTGGAAAAAGTTTTCACGATCTTCCCGCGCTTGAAGGAGCGTCGCGACCAGCTGGCCGGCACTATGTCCGGCGGTGAGCAGCAGATGCTGGCCATGGGTCGCGCACTGATGAGCCGGCCCAGGGTGCTGCTGATGGACGAGCCGTCGATGGGCCTGTCGCCGATCATGGTCGACAAGATCTTCGAGGTCGTGCGCGACGTGTATGCGCAGGGCGTCACCGTCTTGTTGGTGGAGCAGAACGCGAGTCGGGCGCTGGGTGTGGCCAATCGCGCCTATGTGATGGACTCGGGCCTGATAACCATGAGCGGCGACGCCAAGGTCATGCTCAAGGACCCCAAAGTTCGGGCCGCCTACCTGGGCGAATAACGGCCGTTGTCATTCTTTCGCCATGGCGCAGACTGTCTTTGCGCCCGCCATCGGGTCGGTGTTGGCTGATGCCGTGCTGTTGCTGCATGTCTTGTTCGTCGCGTTCGTCGTCGGCGCTTTGCTGCTGGTGCTGATCGGCGGCTGGCGCGGTTGGCGCTGGGTTCGCAATCCCTGGTTCCGGATCGCCCACATGCTGGCCATCGGTTTTGTCGTCGCGCAGACCTGGCTGGACCAGGTCTGCCCGCTGACGACGCTCGAGATGGATTTACGTGCCAGCGCGGGCGACGTGGTGTATCCGGGCAGCTTCATTGGCCACTGGTTACAGGCGCTGTTGTACTACCAGGCGCCGAACTGGGTGTTTGCTGTTGTCTACAGCGTGTTTGCGTTGGCGGTGGTGCTGGCCTGGACCTGGGTTCGCCCGCGGCCTTTCGGGCCCAAACGATCAGAGCCCTGATGAACCACCGTCACGACGCTGGGGCAGATAGGCATGGATCAGGTGCCCGGCAATGGACAAACCCAGCGGTGGTATCGGCGGCATGGGATCGTCGGGTCCGAACCAGCGCGCCTCGGCGATCTCTGAACGGTCCAGCACAATATCGCCGCCGGCATATTGGGCTGTGAAGGCGACCATCAGCGAATGCGGAAACGGCCAGGGCTGGCTGCCGAAATACCTGACGTCGCGGACCTCCAGGCCGACTTCCTCCCGAACCTCGCGGTGAATCGCCTCTTCGATCGATTCGCCGGCCTCGACGAAACCCGCCAAGGCCGTGAAAAACCCGGTCGGCGAGTTGAGGTGGCGCGCCAGCAGTATTGACGCGTCGCGCTGGATCAGGACCATCATCGCCGGCGAGATGCGCGGATAGGCCTGATGGCCGCACGAAGGGCAGCGTGCGCATCGCTCACCGGCGACCGCTGCGGTTGGGGAGCCGCAAGCCCCGCAAAAACGATGGGTGCGCGCCCACTCGACGATCTGAAATGCACGGCCGGTGATGGACAACAGCGCGTCGTCGACGACACCAAACAGCGCGCGCAGCTTGCGCCATGCGTGACCCGGCGCCGGCTCGCTGCCCTGCACGACCCAGGTCGCCCGAAAATACTGGCCGTCGAAACTGCCGACGGGCTCGAAGCGGCAATCGTACGGCAATGGATGCATGTCCAGATCCACATGCAGTTGCAGGTCGGGCTCGCGCACCATCACGGTGTCGCCACAAAACACCAGATTGAACGCATGGACATGGTTTCCCGCGACGAGCAGGGGCGTGAATCGGTCTGGTGTTCGCAGCATGGTGTGGCCTCATTTTCCGCCAGATCATCGCACCAAAAAAACGGCCGGATGACCGGCCGTGTTGATTCTCGCACCGGGGTCGGTGCGGTGATCAGAAAGAAATCAGGCTGCCTTGCGCGTCTTGCGCGGCTTGGTCGGCGGGCGTGCCGTGGTCTTGCTGCGGGTGGTTGCAGTCTTGCGCGTTGCGGCGGGTTTGACGGCTACGACCTTGACGGTGGCTTTTTTTCCGCCGACCGTGTTGGCCAGGCTGCCGGAACGCTGCTCCAGTTTTCCGGCCAGGCTGCTGACGACTGTTGCCGCGGGAACGGTTGCCTTGGCCAGGCTGTTCAGCGTCGATACGCCGGTGCGCTTTTCGAACGCGCTGGCATTGGCCGCAACCTGTTGCACACCCCTGCCCGCAAGTTCGACGACCTTGTTGACGACCACATCGGCGCCGTCAGACGTCACGTCGATGCCCTTGATGTAGATGCCGCTGATCTTTTTTTGCGCGACCAGGGCATTCTTGCGAACGTCGGTACGCAATTGTGTAGCCGATTGCGTCAGGGCCTTTTCCCAACGCTGATCGACAAAGCGTGCCACGCGCTGGTTGCCCACGCGATAGGCCTGAATGATGTTCTTGGCGGTATTGCCGTACGACTCGATCAGGTCGGTGGTGACGGTGGACAGGTTCTTGTTGCTCATGGTGTGCTCCTTGGCGATAGTGACAAAGGGGAAATGCCTGCTGCGGGAGAGTCCCGCAACGAACGACATGCCCGGATTGTCCTGATCGCCCTTAGTGGGCGCACCCTATATCGGCCCTGTTTCCTAGAGCGTGCAGCCTAGGCCGGCGCGGCAGCCAACTGCAATGCTCACGGGTTGGCGTGGGCCAGAGGCGGCGGCGCGCCGCTCGCGCGAGACGTCAGATGGTGCGGGTGTCGCCCATCATCACGTCCACTCCGGCCGAGGCGAAGTTGGCCAGGTCTGCCGCCGCGGCTTGCCCCTCGGGCGACGCCATGGCCGCCCCGATGGCGGCCAGGGAATCGAATGACAGCATCACGACCAGGTACACCGCGTGCTTGCCACCCATGCCCATCACGTCGCCGTGGGTCACCTCATAACCGCGCAAGCCCGGAATTTTCTTGGCAAGCGGAACATGTGTGTCGTAATAATACTTGTCGAAGGCTGCCGCATCGACAGGTTGCTGGTAGACGGCGTAGAGCTTGGCCATGGTGGATTCCTTGCATGTTGGCGGCGGAAAATCCGCCGCCGCACAGGCGACTATAACTACGTCGCCACCGATGCGCCAGCACGGGCGACTGTCAGTTGCGCAACGGACGCGCAAGTAGTTCAACGGCGCGCTATTTGACCCAGGTGTCCTTGAGCGAGACCGACAGGTTGAACACCGGCATGTCCGGCACATGGTCCACCCGGTCAGCCACGAAATAGCCGTGGCGTTCGAACTGGAACTTGTCGTCCGCCTTGGCGCTGGCCAGCGACGGCTCGACGATGGCCTGCACAACCCGCAGGCTGTCCTGGTTGAGGCTGGCCAGAAAATCACGTCCGCCAGCGTCAGGCTGCGGTTCGGTGAACAGGCGGTCATACAGCCGCACTTCGGCCGGCAGTCCGTCGGATACGCCGACCCAGGTGATGACGCCCTTGACCTTGATGTTGTCCGAACCGGGCGTACCGCTCTTGGTGTCGGGGATCAGGGTGGCATGCACGGCATTGACGGCGCCATCGGGACCCTTGCTGCAGCCGGTGCATTCGATCACATGACCGTACTTCAGACGCACCTTGTTGCCCGGAAACAGGCGAAAGAATCCTTTGGGCGGCGATTCCGCAAAGTCCCCGCGCTCGATCCAGACCTCGCCGCCCATTTTGAAATTGCGCCTTCCCATCTCCGTCAGATGGGGGTGCAGCGGCGCGCTGCAGGCATCGAGTAGCCCGGCACCGTCGGTGGCGGTTCCCATCACCGCATTCCAATTGGTGATCACCAGCTTGATCGGATCGAGCACCGCCATGGCCCGTGGCGCGGTGTTTTCCAACGTTTCGCGCAGACAAGCCTCCAGCGTGCTGTAGTCGGTCCAGCCGCCCGCCTTGCTGGTGCCGGCGCGCTCGGCCAGCAGACGCAGGCTCTGGGGCGTGTAGCCGCGCCGGCGCAACCCGACCAGCGTCGGCATCCGCGGGTCGTCCCAGCCACTGACCTTGTGGTCATAGACCAGTGCCGCCAGCTTGCGTTTGCTGGTTATCACATAGGTCAGGTTCAACCGTGCAAACTCATACTGGCGGGGCGGCGGAGCGGCGAGCAGGCCGCCTTCGATCAGGCGCGCCAGCACCCAGTCGTACCAGGGCCTCTGGTCTTCGAACTCGAGCGTGCAGATGCTGTGGGTGATTTGTTCGAGTGCATCCTCGATCGGGTGTGCATAGGCGTACATCGGGTAGATGCACCATTTGTCGCCGGTGTTGTGGTGCTCGGCGCGCCGGATCCGGTAGATCGTCGGGTCACGCATGTTGATGTTCGGGCTGGCCATGTCGACCCTGGCGCGCAACACCATGCTGCCATCGACGTGTTTGGCATCGCGCATCTCGCGGAACCGGGTCAGGTTTTGCTCCGGGGACCGATTGCGATACGCACTGTCGACGCCGGGTCTCGAAAAGTCGCCGCGGTTGAGCCGCATTTCCTCGGCGCTTTGTTCATCCACATACGCGTGTCCGGCACTGATCAGGTACTCGGCCGCCCGGTACATGAAGTCGAAATAGTCGCTCGCGTGGTAGACGTGGTTGCAGCCATGGGCCTGCCAATCGAACCCCAGCCAGTGCACGGTGTCGACGATGGCGTCGACAAACTCACGGTCTTCCTTTTCCGGATTGGTGTCGTCGAAACGCAAGTGGCAGACTCCGCCGTATTCCTGCGCAAGGCCGAAATTGAGGCAAATGCTCTTGGCATGGCCAATGTGCAGGTAACCGTTGGGTTCGGGTGGAAAACGGGTCCGGATGCGCGCTGGATCGCTCTGCCCAGCTACATGATGAGCCGCATCGCCAGGGCTTCCGCCCCACCGTCGGCCGGCGTTGACACCATGGGCCAGGTCGGATTCGATGATCTGGCGCAGGAAATTGCTGGTCTTGGCCGATTCCGGCGCGCCCGGTGCCGCGGTCCTGGGTGGTTTGGAAGAGGGCGTACTCATGGACCGGATTCTAGGCGGCGTCACCGGCCCTGTCGGTTGCATTGGGTCTTGGTTCCGCTGCCCACAACTTACGTTTGGCAATCCTTGTCACATGCGACCGGTCATCTGTGTCGGGTTTCCCGGCGTTAATCAGACGGGGGCGGCGTCGCCACCCCGGTATCGGTTTGCAGGAGGAACCCACGATGGAAAAGCGCCGATCTGTTGGTGCACTGATGACTGTGGCCGGTCTGGCCGCAGCCGCTTGGCTGGTCAATGGCACGGCCCATGCGGGTGATGTCTACTGGACCGTTGGCGTGTCGAACGCACCGCCGATGATTGTGCACCGCCCGGTGGTGGTGACACAGCCGGCGTATGGATACCAGCCGCAGGTCGTGGTGCGACCCAGGGTATTGCAAGTTGTTCAACCGCAGGTGGTCTATGCACCAGCACCGTACTATGCATCAGCACCGTACTATGTGGAGCCACGCTGGCGGGCGGATGAATATCGGCACGGACGGGACAAGCGCTGGCGCAAGCAGCATCGCAAGTCTGCCTACCACGGCCCATACGAACCACGCGACGGCAATTGGGGCGACAACTGATCCAGCGGCGCCGTGGTTCCCGTGGTGGCCGGCATGCGCCGGGCCGCAAGCCTATTGCCCGAATCGGGGCCCGTCGCGCAAAAACGCCTGTTCCGCATCGCTGCTGATGCGCCCCAATGCCGCATTGCGGTAAGGAAAGCGGCCAAAACGGACGATGATGTCGCGGTGTTTCTCGGCAAAGGCGAGGTTGCCCTGCAGGTCCTTGTGGCGCTCTGGCGGGGCGCCGGCCAGCAGCTCTGCGAAGCGGCTCACGCATTCGTCCTGCTGTGCCGGGTGCTCCGCATGCATCAACGGCATGTACAAAAACACAGCGCCAGCCAGCGGTAATTTCGCCTGCCAGCCTTTGGTCAAGGCGTCCTGCACCAGTGACTGCGCACGCGCATCACCGTCGAATGCCCGCCCCTTGCCACGAAACAGGTTACGGGTGAACTGGTCCAACACAATCACCAGCGCCAGCAGGGACAGCGGCGTCGCCTCCCAGGCGGTCAATCCGCCGGCCATCGCCTGTTCGACCTTTGCGCCGAAGCGGCGGGCGATGTCTTCGTCCAGTTCTTTGCCGCCGCCGAACCAGAGGGCGCTGCGGCTCTGGCTTGGCCAACCCCGCTCCATTGCGTCCCCGAACCAGTAGTCGAGCACCTGGATCGCGCCATCGGATGGGGTGTCGCCGGTTTGATTTTCCAAGATGTTTCTCCGGTAACCGTGCGCTTTGCACTACATGGCCTTGAAGCGGTGAGCATACAAGCGGTTGACCGCGATGCGATGCGGGTTTGCGCGCAGTGCGATCCACAGTTTCCCGCTCTCGTCGCGGGTCACGATGTCGATGGCGCCGGCCCGCACCACATGGGCCCGGTGGACCTGCCAGAACAATCGCGGATCGAGTTGGGGCAGCAGCTCGCGCAGCGGTGTCCTGATCAGGTACTCACGATCCGCGGTCAGCACCCGCACATACTTGAGCACGAACACCGCGACGCCATGCAACGTCAGACCCAGGCCCCAGCCGAGCAAGGGATAGACCGACCAGCGGCGCTGTTCCAGCGCGTATTCCGACAAAGCGAACAGGAACAGGTTGACGACCAGGTACACCGCTGCATGGCCATACCAGCCCAGCTTGGCGCCTGCGCGCCTGCGCGCCAGCTTGTCGAGGTCTTCGTTCGAGAACCGGGTAGTCATGGGTTGTGGTCGATTTTAGGTCGCGTCAGGTGGTGCCGCGGATCTAGATCAGTCCGAGCCACTGGCCCAGCACCAGATCGCCGAGAAAGCGGCCCGGCAGCAGCGTGAACCCGCCGGCGATGACGCAGGCGCCCAGATACAGGTTCTGCATCGTCTTGCGGTGTCCGTTGATGTTTCCGCGCGCCAGGAACCAGAAAGCGCCGACCAGCATGAGCATTACGATTGGCACCAGAAGGTGAACCGGCGTATAGCCGGCAATGTTGGGCAGCGCAAAGTCGCGGATGAAGATGGCAGAGATCGCGGTCGCCAGCATCAGCGTGACCCAGGCATAACCGAAGGCCCGGTGCAGACGCGGCCGCTGCCGGCGGCCCTTGCGCGCCCACAGCGCGAGCGGGCCGATAGCGATGGCGGCGATGGCCGCACTCATGTGGATGGCGATCAAGGGTGTGAGTTGCATGGTGATCTGCGTCGTCGCGATGGAGCCGAATGTGCCAGGGCATGCTGGTCGTGGCGATCGGATTGCGACGAAGTGCGCGCTGCGTGGTGCGAGTTGCAGCCAGCGGGCGCGAGCAACTTTGCCGTGCCTTTACAGTTCCAGATGCCCGTATCTGGCAGAGTGCTTGCCCTTGTTCCTAGAATCCATGTATGAAAAAAGCGCGCTGGCTCCTGGTGCCGGGATTGGTCATTGCGGCCGCCGCCGCCGCATGGTGGTGGACACAACGCTCTGGCGCCGAGGCGGTGCAGTACCGCACGGCCACCATCGAACGTGGCAACCTGCAGTCCACGGTGTCGGCCAGTGGAGCGGTCAATCCGGTGACCCAGGTGTCGGTCGGCACGCAGGTGTCGGGCCAGATCCGGGATCTGCTGGTCGACTTCAATTCCGAGGTCAAGGCCGGGCAGTTGATTGCCCAGATCGACCCGGAGACCTTCGAATACCGGGTGCGCTCGGCCCAGGCCGACGTGGAGGCTTCGCAGGCCGCCGTTTTGACAGCCCAGGCATCGGCGGCGGCGAGCCGGGCGCAGGTCGCGCGGGCCCAGGTCGACTTGAACGAAGCGCAGCGCGATTTCGAGCGCAAGCAAAGCCTGGTGCAGATGCAGTTCATCGCCCAGAGCGAGGCCGACCGCGCCCGCGCCCTGGTCAACACGAGTGCCGAGGGGCTCAAGGCGACCCAGGCCCAGGTCGGTGTGACCGAGGCGCAGATCAAGTCGGCGCTGGCCAACGTGGCGCAACGGCAGGCGGCGCTGGCGCAGGCGAGGGTGGATCTGGCACGCACGCGGATTACGGCGCCGGTCGATGGCATCGTGATCAAGCGTGCGATCGAAAAGGGGCAGACAGTGGCTGCCAGTCTGCAATCGCCCGAGCTTTTTGTGATTGCGCAGAACCTGTCCGACATGCAGGTCGATGCCAGCGTCGACGAAAGCGACATCGGGCGTATTCGCGCTGGCCAGCGGGCCACGTTCAGCATCGATGCGTTTCCGGGCCAGACCTTCGAGGGCGATGTGCGCCAGGTGCGCAAGGCGGCCCAGAATATTGCCAACGTCGTGACCTACGTGGCGGTCGTCGGCTTCTCCAACAGCGCCGGACGCCTGCTGCCAGGCATGACGGCCAATGTGCGGATCGTGACCGACCAGCGCGAGAACGTGCTCAAGGTGCCCAATGCCGCTTTGCGGGTGCGGATCGCTGGCGTCGAGCCGATGGCGACCGGCGCGTCGGCGCCGGCCGCCGGGGCATCCAGGTCGGCGACCAGCGATGCGAGCAGCTGGTCCTGGATATCCAGCGCCCATGCCCAGCAAGCAGGCGGCGGATTTGCCGCGCAACGGGAGCGACTGGTCAACGGGCTCAAGCTCGACGCTGCGCAGCAGGCCAAACTCGATGGGATCATGCTCGAACTTCGACCGCGCTTCATGGCCCTGGTCGAGCTGGAGCAGGATGCCCGCATGGCGGCGCGTACCAAGCTGCTGGGCGAGATGCAGCAAAAGATAAATGCCTTGCTGACTCCGGACCAGCGTGCCACTTATGAGCAGATGCAGGCCAGGGCCGCGGCCAACCGTGCGGCTGGCGGTGACACACCCATTGCCGCCACACCCGACAATCGTGCCGCCGCAGGCCAAGCCAAGCCGGTGCCGGCTCCGCCTGGTGCTGGCACCAAGCCGGTGTCGGTTCCGCCTGGTGCTGGCGCCGGTGCTGCAGCGACGCCGTCGGCTCCCGGTGGTGGCCCGTTGCGGGAGTTTCGCAACCGCCTGGTGGCCGAGCTCGGGCTTGACGTGGAGCAGGTGGCTAAGGTAGACGTCGTGTTCGCCGAGGCGCGACCGCGCTTCATGGCACTGCGTGATTTGAGCGCCGAGGAGCGCCCCAAAGGTCGCGACCGCATCATGGCCGATCTACGCGCCCGTATTGGCGATATGCTGACACCGGAGCAAAAGACACGGTATGCGGCCATGCTGAGCGAGGCAGCGGGGCGTACCAGTTCCCGCGGCCGGATCTATCTGATGGGTGAGGACGGCAAACCGAAGGCGTTCAATGTGCGGTTGGGCATTTCGGACGGCAGCAGCACCGAGTTGCTGGTGACTCCCGACAACCCTGCGGCTGCCCCGTTGCGCGAAGGAGCGACCGTGATCATCGGTGTGGTGGCTTCGGGCAACGGATCGGGCCGGCCCGCCAGCGGCCCGCGCCTGCAGTTCTAGGGGCACGTTATGGCCGACCCGGCAGCGCTGATCGCCGCGCGAGACATCACCAAGGTTTACGCCATGGGTGACCAGACGGTGCATGCCTTGCGCGGCGTGTCGCTGGACATCGGCGCGGGCGATTTCGTCGCCATCATGGGCGCGTCGGGCTCGGGAAAATCGACGCTGATGAACATCCTGGGCTGCCTGGACCTGCCGAGCGCCGGACATTATGAATTGGCGGGCGAGTCGGTCGAATCGATGTCATCCGACCAGCTGGCCTCGATTCGCAACCGGCGCATCGGTTTTGTGTTCCAGCAGTTCAACCTGCTGCCCCGCACCAGCGCACGGGAGAACGTGGAACTGCCCATGGTGTACGCCGGCATGGCATCGGCGCAGCGGCGCGCGCGCGCGATGGCGGCGCTGCAGGAGGTCGGCCTGGGCGAGCGCCATACACACACGCCGTCCGAACTCTCCGGCGGCCAGCAGCAGCGCGTCGCGATCGCCCGAGCACTGGTCAACAAACCCCAGCTGATCCTGGCCGACGAGCCGACCGGCGCTCTCGACACCCAGACCAGCGAAGACATCATGCGCCTGCTGACCGAACTCAACCGCGCCGGATTGACAGTAGTGCTGGTGACGCATGAAAGCGACATCGCCGACTGGGCGCGGCGCAAGATCGTGTTTCGCGACGGATTGATTCTGCAGGACCAGGAGCGGTGCACACGCCAGCAATGGCTGTCGGAGGTGGGTCGCACCAAGGCGGCATGGGCGCAATACGGCCCGATAGCGGCGGCGGAGCCCGCAGCATGAATACGCTGGCAGCTCTGCGCAGCGCCGTGCGGGCGCTGGCGGCCAACACCTTGCGCAGCATCCTGACGATGCTGGGCATCATCATCGGCGTGGCCGCAGTGATCACGATGATCGCGGTCGGGCAGGGCGCGACGAACCGTGTCAAAGAGCAGATGAAGGGCCTGGGCTCCAACATCATGCTGGTGTTTCCCGGCACCATCACCCAGGGCGGTGCGCGGCTGGGCGCGCAGACTGGCCAGGCATTGACGGAAGAAGACGCGCAGGCCATTGCGCTGGAAGTACCCGAGGTGCAGGTTGCCGCGCCGGTGTCGCGCGCCGGTGCCCAGGTGGTGGCCGGCAATGCCAACTGGAGCACCAGCATATTTGGCACCAGCAACGACTATCTGGAGGCGCGCGATTGGACGCTGGAATCCGGGCGCCTGTTCGAGGCCGCCGAGATGTCTGGCTCGGCTAAGGTGGCGATCATCGGGCAGACAACGGCACGGGAACTGTTCGGTGAGGCTGATCCGCTGGACCAGGTGATCCGGGTCAAGAAGGTGCCGGTCACCATCGTCGGCGTGCTGGCCAAGAAGGGCCAGAATGCCAACGGGCAGGACCAGGACGATGTGCTGATGGTGCCGATCAGTACCTACCGCAATCGCATCCAGGGCGGGACCGGCGGCAAGGCACGGCGTATCGGCTCGATCAGCGTCAAGGTCAAGGAAGGCCAGAGCATGAAGGCGGCCGAGGACAACATCAAGTCCTTGCTGCGCCAGCGTTTCAAGATCCAGCCCAACGCGGACGACACTTTCACCATCCGCAATCTGACCGAGATACTGCAGGCCCAGGAAGCGTCGAGCCAGGTCATGACCCTGCTGCTGGCGGCGGTAGCCGGCATCAGCCTGGTGATCGGCGGCATCGGCATCATGAACATCATGCTGGTCAGCGTCACCGAACGCACCCGCGAGATCGGCCTGCGCATGGCCGTGGGTGCGCGCGGGCGCGACATCCTGGCGCAGTTTCTGATCGAGGCGGTCACGCTGAGCCTGATCGGCGGCGCGATTGGTGTGGTCATTGGTGCGATCGCGACCTGGGCCATTGGCCAGTTTGCCGGTTGGCAGGTCAGCATGACCGTCAGCAGCATCGTGCTGGCGGCGGGCTTTTCAGGCTTTGTCGGCGTGTTTTTCGGTTTCTACCCGGCGCGCCGGGCCTCGCGCCTGTTGCCGATCCAGGCGCTGCGCTACGAGTGAGTGCCCCCAGCCCTGGCTGCGCCAGGCCCCCCGAGGGGGTGCCAGAAAACTTGGGAGCGGCCCGGCGTTTTCTCATGATCGCCCCCAACCCTGGCTGCGCCAGGCCCCCCGAGGGGGTGCCAGAAAACTTGGGAGCGGCCCGGCGTTTTCTTGGGGGCCGCGGCCCGTGATTCGGGCCGGCGATAATCCGCGCTCGTAACAGGAGATGGCGTGGATAGTGTGTTGCTGGCCAAGGCGGCTGTGATGGGTGTTGTCGAGGGCCTGACCGAGTTCCTGCCAATTTCCTCCACCGGGCATCTGATTCTGGCGGGCGCGCTGCTGGGCATGGATGACGCCAAGGGCAAGGTGTTCGACATCGCGATCCAGACCGGCGCGATCCTGGCGGTGATCATCGTCTACTGGCAAAAGATCCGCGACACGCTGGTGCAATTGCCGCGCGAGGAGCAGGCACAGCGCTTTGCGCTCAATGTGGTGATCGCGTTTGTCCCGGCGGTGATCCTGGGCCTGCTGTTGGGCGAGGCGATCAGGGAGCACCTGTTTACGCCGGTGGTGGTGGCCAGTGCCTTTATCGTGGGTGGGTTCATCATCCTGTGGGCCGAGCGGCGCCACAGCCAGGCGGCCACGGCACCGCGCATCCTGAGCGTGGACGCCATGCGCTGGAGCGACGCACTCAAGGTCGGCCTGGTGCAATGCCTGGCCATGATTCCCGGCACCAGTCGCAGTGGGGCGACCATCATTGGCGCGATGCTGCTGGGCCTGTCGCGCAGGGCGGCGACCGACTTCTCGTTTTTCCTGGCAATACCGACGCTGATCGGCGCGGGCGGCTACAGCCTGTACAAAGAGCGTGCGCTGCTGGCGTGGTCGGATCTGCCGATGTTTGCGGTCGGCTTGCTGTTCTCGTTTGTCAGTGCATGGTTGTGCATCCGCTGGCTGCTGCGCTACATCGCCAGTCACACCTTCGTCGGCTTTGCCTGGTACCGCATTGCATTCGGCATCGTGGTGCTGGGAACGGCCTGGACTGGCGCCGTCACCTGGGAGCAGTAGCTGTCAGGTGCTGGCGGGAAAGCGGTTGGCATGGGAAAAAACAAGCAACGCCATCAGATCAGCCTTTCGTTCGGATTGGTGATCTTCTTGAGCGGCTTGTGGCGCTGCGCGTCCACCATCAATGGCACCTGGGTACGCTCGCCGCGCCACATCGGGTCTTCGATGCTGTCGAACACCTCGCGCAGCTTGCGGCCCCAGTTGTTGTGCATCATCTGGTAGTAGGGGTTGTGCTCGTCGATGCAGACGATCTTGTCGGTCTCGAATCGATTCACTTCATAGACCACCATGTCCAGTGGCAGGCCGACCGATAAATTGGACTTGAGCGTGGAGTCCATCGACACCAGCGCGCACTTGGCCGCTTCGTCGAGCGGCGTGTCGGGAGTGATGACCCGGTCCAGCACCGGTTTGCCGTATTTGGATTCGCCGATCTGGAAGTAGGGTGTCTCCGGCGTCGCCTCGATGAAGTTGCCGGCCGAATAGACCTGAAACAGCCGCATGGCCTCGCCGTTGATCTGCCCGCCCAGCAGGATCGACACGTTGAAGTCGACGCCCGATTGGCGTAGCGATTCGGCGTCGCGCTGGTGCACATGGCGGATCGCCGCACCCAGTACCCGTGCCACGTCGAACATGCTGGTTGCGTTCCAGATCGTCAGCGGTTCGTGATCGCTGGCCTCCTTGAGTTGTTCGACCTGCAGGATCTCGCGTATCGACTGCGAGATGCTGAGGTTGCCGGCCGTCAGCAGCACGATGAACCGGTCGCCGGGCTTTTCGTAGACGATGATCTTGCGAAAGGTGCTGATCTGGTCCAGGCCGGCGTTGGTGCGCGAGTCCGACAGGAACACCAGGCCGGCATTGAGTTTGATGGCGACGCAGTAGGTCATGGAATTTCCGGTAGAGGCGGGGCAGGTGGGTCAGCCGCAAATGCAATTGCGAGCTGACAGGAATATACAGTCCGCGAACCGATCGCAGTGTGTTTGCAGCTCGACGGACCGGAAGCTTCTATTATGGGAAGCTGGCGGGGCGACCCGGCCGCGGCCCCCGTTCCCCTGCCGGAGTCCGGTCCTGGCCATTGGATCGCACAGGAAACACACCATGACGGATCGATACGCGCATTACCAAAGTCTGGGCATCATCCGCCACGCTGTCGACGACAAGCGCGGCATCCTCGAAGTGGTCATGGGGGGTGGACGCAATGCAACCGGCAAGTTGGCCACCGCCGATCACAACGGCCACAAGGAACTGTCCACCATCTGGCGCGATATCGGCGACGATCCCAGTGTGCATGCGGTTGTGTTGCGCGGCCAGGGCAAGGGGTTCTCGGCCGGCGGCGATTTCGGTCTGGTCGAGGACATGGCCCATGATTTTGCGGTGCGCACCCGGGTCTGGAAGGAGGCCCGCGACCTGGTCTACAACGTCATCAACTGCGACAAGCCGATCGTCTCGGCGATGCATGGTCCGGCGGTTGGTGCCGGCCTGGTTGCCGGGTTGCTGGCCGACATTCCGATTGCGGCGCGCAACGCGAAGATTGTCGATGGCCATACCCGCCTGGGCGTCGCCGCAGGTGACCACGCGGCCATCATCTGGCCGCTGCTGTGCGGCATGGCCAAGGCCAAGTACTACCTGCTTCTATGTGAGCCCATCAGCGGCGAGGAAGCCGAGCGCATCGGCCTGGTGGCGCTGGCGGTTGACGAGTCCGAGTTGCGTGACAAGGCATTTGAAGTCGCAACGCGCCTGACCAAAGGATCACAGAGCGCGATCCGCTGGACCAAATATGCGCTGAACAACTGGCTACGCATGATGGGCCCGACCTTCGACGCGTCCCTGGCGGTGGAATTCATGGGCTTTGCCGGACCCGATGTTCGCGAGGGCGTGGCCAGCCACCGCGAGCGCCGCAAGCCAGACTTCGATCCGGATTGCAGCTTGTGATGCACTCTGACCGGCCGCTCAACCGGTCTGCCCGAGTTTCTTTAGCGCATACAAGGCGTCGAGTGCTTCGCGCGGGCTGAGGCTGTCAGGGTCGATACGCGACAGTTCGGCTTCGACCGCGCTGGTTTGCGCAAGCACCGCTTCGGGCGGTACGGCGAACAAGTCGACCTGCGCCTGGCTGGCACTGGCATGGCTCTCCAACGCGCCCAGCGCATGCTGCGCCTGGTGCAGCACCGCTGCCGGCATGCCGGCCAGTCGCGCTACCTGGATGCCGTAGCTGCGGCTCGCCGGGCCGGCCTGCACCTCGTGCAGGAACACGATGTCGCGTCCCGACTCGGCCGCGCTGACATGCACGTTGGCCGCGCCCTTGTGGTCGGTGGGAAACGCGGTGAGCTCGAAATAGTGGGTCGCAAACAGCGTGAAGGCCTGCGACTTGCCGTGCAGATGGCCGGCAATCGCCGAGGCCAGTGCCAGGCCGTCGAAGGTGGAGGTGCCGCGGCCGATCTCGTCCATCAGCACCAGCGAATGCGGCGTGGCACTGTGCAGGATCTGCGCCGCCTCGGTCATCTCCAGCATGAAGGTGGACTGCGCGTTGGCCAGGTCGTCGGCGGCGCCGATGCGGGTATGGATGGCATCGATCGGCCCGAGCCTGCAACCGGCCGCCGGTACATAGCTGCCGATGCAGGCCAGCAGCACGATGACCGCGATCTGGCGCATGTAGGTCGACTTGCCGCCCATGTTGGGGCCGGTGATGATCAGCATCCGGGTGCGGGCATTGAGGCTGGTATTGTTGGCGATGAAGCTGCCGCTGCTGGTTTCGGCCAGCCGGGCCTGTACCACCGGGTGCCGGCCGGCGGTGATCTCGATACAGGGCTCGCTCGCGAACTGCGGTGCGCACCAGTCCAGCGTCAGCGAGCGTTCGCACAGTGTTGCCAGCGCATCCAGCGAGGCCAGCGCCTGTGCCACGGTGCACAGCGGTGCGACATGGGCCTGCAGGCCATCGAGCAACTGCTCGTACAGCAGCTTTTCACGCACCAGCGCGCGCTCCTGCGCACTGAGCGCCTTGTCCTCGAAGGCCTTGAGTTCGGGCGTGATGAAGCGCTCGGCATTCTTCAGTGTCTGGCGACGCCGGTAGTCGGTGGGAACCTTGTCGGCCTGACCCTGTGTCACTTCAATATAGAAGCCGTGCACGCGGTTGAACTGCACCCGCAGGTTGGCGATGCCGGTGCGCGTGCGCTCGCGTTGCTCCAGTTCGAGCAGGAAACCGTCACAGTTGTCCTGGATCGCACGCAACTCGTCGAGTTCGGCGTCGAACCCGGTGGCGATGACGCCACCGTCGCGCACCAGCGCGGCGGGCGTCTCCTGGATCGCGGCGCGCAGCGTCTCGGCGCAGCCGGCCGGCGGCTGCAGATCGGTCGCGATCTGCGCCAGCGCGCCACCCATGCCGAGCAGCAACGGCGCAAGCTGTGTGGTCCTGGCCAGCGTAACCTGCAAGCCGACCAGTTCGCGCGGCCGCACTTGCCGCAGCGCAATGCGCGCCGTGATGCGCTCGACATCGGTGCTGCCCTTGATCTGTGCACGCAACTCGCGCCAGGGGCCGCCCCGCAGTTCCGTGATCGCCTGCAGGCGATCACGCGCCAAGCCGCGGTCACGGTGAGGTTCGAGCAGCCAGCGTTTGAGGAGCCGGCTTCCCATTCCAGTCAGGCAGGTGTCGAGCAACGAGAACAAGGTTGGCGCCGATTCACCGCGCAGCGTCTGCGTCAGCTCCAGGTTGCGCCGGGTGGTCAGCGGCAACTGCACCAGTTCCTGGTTGTGCTGCACCCGGATTCCCTGCACGTGGGACAGCGGCTGGCCTTGGGTGTGTTCGGCATAGGCCAGCAGCGCCGCTGCGGCCGCATGCGCCAGCGGCAAGTCCTGCGCATTCCAGGGGGCCAGACTGGCTACCTTGAACAGGTCCAGCAGCTTGCGCTGACCCAGCGCAGGATCGAACTGCCACTGTGCGCGCATGGTCATCGCCACGCCATTGGCGACGCCACTGGCCTTGAGCGTTTTCTCGAACCCCGGCGTCAGGCTGGCGCTGTAGATCAACTCGCTGGGACTGACGCGCGCTATCCACTCGGCCGCTTCATCGGGAGCGCACTGCGCAAACTGCAGCTGCGCCTGGGTGACGCTGAGCCAGGCCAGGCCACACTGGTTGCGCGGCCCCTGGTGCACCGCCATCAGCACCGACTCGGACTTGTCGGACAGCAGTTCGGCGTCGGTCAGGGTACCGGGCGTGATGACCCGCACCACCTTGCGTTCGACCGGCCCCTTGGCGGTGGCCACATCGCCGACCTGTTCGCAGATGGCGACCGACTCACCGAGCTTGACGAGTTTGGACAGATAGGACTCGACCGAATGGAAGGGCACGCCGGCCATCACCACCGGCGCGCCAGCCGACTGGCCACGCCGGGTCAGCGTGATGTCGAGCAGCCGCGCAGCCTTCTCGGCGTCGGCGAAGAACAACTCGTAGAAATCGCCCATGCGGTAGAGCACCAGCGTGTCGGGATGCTCGGCCTTGATGCGCAGGTACTGCTGCATCATGGGGGTGTGGGCGACTTGGGGGAGTTCGCCATCCGGTTGTTGAAAATTATCCTTTTGCATCAATGGTTTAGCGGGATCTGTGGAAAGTCACACCGGAAATAGAACGAGCACGGTGAGTTCAACAGGGGGTGTGACTTCAATGGCTGAAGGAGTCAGCATTGTCCTTTATCGACAGCAACTTACGAGCGTTCGGCATCGTGGCACGCCAAAAATACGGAAGGTCAAACCTCCGAAGTGGGGCGGTCAAGGGGACTGTGAGGGGACTGCCCGACGGTTGCAAGAACTCGTGAGCATGTCCAGTCCCCTTTCCTCTTTTTTTTCAGGCGCCTCCTGGCCGATACCGGCAACCGACCCAAGGCGGACGCAGCCAGCATGCAATTTGACGTCGGAAAGCCGACCGCCTCCGATCGCCGCAAGTTCGGTCGAAATCACTGGTTGCAAGAATCTCAATGCTCCAATTTTCAAAGTGGACGTCACGACTCGACCAATGGCCGTTGCAAAGCAAGCCCACCAACGAAGAGTGGCTCCTCAGGAGCCGTTACCAAAATGCTCGCGAAAATGTACGCAAAAAAGTTGGCAAAAATTAATAAATATTTAATAAATTCATATATTTACAAACGCCAAAAAGTTAGCAAAATAGGGCCATGTACAACACGCCTCACCAGTTTGAGCCTCTCATGCCGACAAATGCGCGCGTCGAGCCTCTGTTTGCCAAGGCGCATGACCTGTCCCGGCTGGCCACCACCTTGTCTGGCACCCGGGTACCGCCAGAGCTGCGCAGCATGCTGCGCAGCATGAATTCGTACTACACCAACCGTATTGAAGGCCAGCATACCCGCCCTCACCAGATAGAACAGGCCTTGCGCCAGGATTTTTCCAAAGACGTCGCACTGGCCGCCAAGCAGCGACTGGCGCTGGCCCATATCGAAGCCGAGGTTGACCTTGAGCAGCGCTATTGCGGGGCCGATGGTGCACGGGCGCTGTACTCCGCCGAGGCGGTGCAGGACCTGCACAGCGCGCTGTTCGGCCGGCTACCGGCGGCAGACCTTGTCACGCCGGAAAACGAGCCCATCGTGCCCGGCCAGTTGCGCCAGCGCGATGTCCGGGTAGGCCAGCATGTGGCACCGGCCTATGCCAGCGTGCCGATTTTTCTGGAGCGCTGGGCCAGTTTCTATGGCGGCGTCCGGCGTGGTGAGGCTGCACTGGTGGCCTTGGCGGCGGCACACCAGCGCCTGGGATGGGTGCACCCCTTCGTGGATGGCAACGGGCGTGTCATGCGCTTGCATACCCACACCCTTCTCAGCGCCTTGGGTTATACCGGCGGCTTGTGGTCGCCGCTGCGGGGCTTCGCCCGCAATACGGAACGTTACTACGCCCTGCTGGCCGACGCCGACAGCCTGCGCCGGGGTGATCTTGACGGACGCGGCAACCTCAGCGAGCAGGCCCTGTTGGCTTGGATCGACTATGTGCTGGACACCTGTCTGGACCAAGTGGGTTTCATGGCCGGCATGCTGGACTTTGCGACCATGAAAGCCCGCATCGAGGCCTGCCTGGTCTTCGAGGCCACCGTGGTGAAGTCCGGCGTGCGCCAGGACGCCTTGCGCGGCTTGCACTACCTGTTTCTGAGCGGTGAAGAAATGGCGCGGGGCGACTTCAAGGCCATGCTGGGTAAAAGCGAGCGTGGCGCCACCGATGTGCTGGGCGCATTGGTCAAACGCGGGCTGCTCAAATCCGATTCGCCGCAGGGCAAAGTGCGCTTCGGCCTGCCGCAGCATGCGCTTCGCTTCCTGTTCCCACGGCTCTGGCCCGAGGCCGAGGCGGACTCGGCCGGCTTGTAGCATCCATCGACTCAGTGCGGAATTTCAGATCGCGCTGACCGTCAAATGGTACTGTCTGCTTGCGACCCAATGGCGTCATCCGGCCCCACGCCCCCAAGCAGACGGCCGATCGTGCCGCCCAGTACGCGTCGCAAGGCGAGATGCCCGCGATGCGCGGGTAAACGCCAAGCCTGCACTGTCGGGTTGATTTACAGCTCATCCCGTGCCGCGTGGAACCAAACCGCCAAGTCATTGTTTTGCATAACGTTTTCCCCCTTCCGGGGGGGGCTCGAATATTGCTTGTTGTTTTACGACACTTCAACCCAATCGAGGCTCCGAGACAAATGAAGACTTTGAAAACTTGGGTGGCCGCGGCCACGATGTTGGCGCTTTCCAGCGCAGCGTATGCGGCGCCGGCGCCGGTCTTCCAAGGGCGCCTGGCCGATGGCACGGCCAGCACCACATGTACGTCCAACGGCGCAAATGGCACGACCAAGTGCGCGATGTTCTACAACACCACGCTGGACCTCACGATCCTGAACAACTGGAACATCGGCGCAGGCGTCTGGAGCGCCACGGCTGCTGCAGGTTCGGCCCAGGCCCTGGCTGAATCGGCAGGTGACGCGCAGACCGACTTCAAGGGCTGGTTCTTGCCGACCGGCG
>JAYUQC010000126.1:0-31251 GCA_043759735.1 Rhodoferax sp. | reverse complement strand
CGACGTGCATGCGTTGCACCAGGGCTTCCTGCGCCAATTACGCCAGGCCGGCGGGGTGCTGCACAGCAGCGCCGAACTCACACAGGCCCGCCACGCAGCGAAGCGCTGGCATCTGACACTGGCCGACGGCAGGGAAATCGTCGCCGACGCCGTGGTCAACGCGGCCGGGGCCTGGGCCGATCAGGTCGGCGCGCTGTGCGGCGCGCGCAGCATCGGTCTGGTGCCGCATCGGCGCAGTGCGTTCACCTTCCGGCCGCCCGAAGGCATGGATGTATCACGCTGGCCGGTGGTGTCGAGCCTGGACGACACCTGGTACTTCAAGCCTGATGCCGGTGTGCTGCTGGGCTCACCGGCCAATGCCGACCCTACCGTTCCCCAGGACGTGGCGCCCGAGGAGCTTGATATCGCCACTGCGATCCACCACATCGAGTCGGCCACGACGCTGCGGATCCGGCGCCCGCTGCGCGCCTGGGCTGGTCTGCGCTCGTTTGTTCCCGATGGTGAACTGGTGATCGGCTGGGACCCGGGCTGCGAGGGTCTGTTCTGGCTTGCCGCGCAGGGCGGTTACGGCATACAGAGTGCGTATGGCGCGTCCGATCTGGCCACAGCCCTGGTGTTGCGCCGGCCGATTTCCGACCACCTCGCACAACACGGCGTCGATCCTGCAGCCGTATCGCCGCAGCGCTTGTCGTGAGCGCGGGCAGGCCTGGCGTGGAACGGGTTGCATACGGCCGGGCAGTACGGCATATTGCGCGCACCCGACGTGAAAGTTTTCGCCGCTTGATCCGACCCATACCTGCATCCAACCCACTGCGCTACCATGAATGCCATCACCACCCCCCGGCTCATGCGCGACCGCCTTCGGCTTTCCGGCCCTGCCTACCGGCTGCGTCTGGCGCAGTCACCTGACGATCTGCGCGCCGCACAGACGTTGCGCTTTCTGGTGTTCAACGTGGAACTGCAAGAGGGTCTGACGCAGGCGTTCGAGCATTGCCTGGACGCTGATGACTTCGACCCGATATGCGACCACCTGCTGGTCGAAGACACCCGCAGTGGCGACGTCGTCGGCACCTACCGGCTGCAAACCGGGTCGCAGGCGTGGCAGAACATTGGCTACTACAGCGCGCGGGAGTTCGATTTTTCACCGTTCGAGGGCTGCAGGAGCCGGATACTGGAACTGGGCCGCGCCTGTATCCATCGCGAACACCGTTCGTTCGCGGTATTGAGTCTGCTATGGCGTGGCATTGCCCAGTATGCGCAATTGCAGGGCGCGCGTTATCTGATAGGTTGCAGCTCGCTGACCAGCCAGGACTGCAGCGTGGGCGCCGCAACCTGGCAGCGCCTGCGCCCCCACCTGGCGCCGACGCCCTGGTGCACCCTTCCCATGCCGGGTTATGCCTGCCCGCTGGACAAGCTTGCCGAGAATGCGCCCAAGACACCGAAACTGCTGGCGGCGTATCTGAGCCTGGGCGCCATGATGTGCAGTCCGCCCGCGATCGATCGCGATTTCGGCACCATCGATTTCCTGACCCTGGTCGATATGGAATCGCCGGTCCAGGCCCGCCGCCTGGCCCGCTTTGGCGTTCACCTCTGACGCCCGGCCCCGAGGGCCTGGGTTGCCCGCGGTTGGCCGTGTCAATCGGTTGCCGGGTACAGCGGCGTCAATTCCTTCTCCCGCCGGTGCCAGCGCCGGAACTCACTCAGCGACAACGGCTTGAATCCGCGGTCGCGATTGGCCCTGCCGATCTGAAACAGCAGCCGATATTGGCGCATCAGGTCGGCCCAGGCCTGTAGCAGGGTCGTGCGGCGGTCCCAGATATGGGTGCTCTCGGCGCCGGCGCCATTGGCTTCGACAATGGTGAAGGCAGCACCGGCCTGCACCTGTGCAAAGTCGGCGAACCGGATATCGAAGCGCCCGAAATAGAACTCCGGCAACCGCTTGGCGATCGCGTCGAACCGTGCCTCCATGGCCGGTGTCACCAGCGCATTGCCGTTGCGAAAGATCGCACCGCGGCTGTGGCTGCCGGCAAACGCGAGGCGGATGGCCTCCCCGGGCGCGGGGATGTCATCGAGCCGCGCCGCATGGCGGCGCAGGTACAGGTGTGGCAACCGCCCCGCGCGCGGATCGTCCAGAATCAATTCGCGCAGGCTGCGCCTGCCATCGCCATAGACATGCGGAAAATACTTCAGTGTGATGGAAATGATGCGTCCCTTGTCCTGCCCGGGCACCCGGCAATAAAAGATGCCCGCTTCGCCCTCGAAAGCAACATAGGTCTGCAGCAGTAGCCGGGCACCGCGTGGAAAGGCGGCCAGGTAGCTGCGCAGCTTGTCGACGCTGCGCACCAACTGCACTCCCGCACCGCGGCAACCCAGATCGGGCTTTGCCACCACCGGCAGCGCCATGCCTGCGGCCTGCAGAACTGCCAGGGCCTGCGCGACCTCATGATCCAACGACGGTCCGTCCGCACCGCAAGCGTTACCAGCGACCGGGCGCTCCAGCAGCACAAACGGCGCCACCCACTCGGGAGTGTGCTGCATGGCCAGTCGCAGGATTTCGGCCTTCGATTCGCCGACGAACCCGCCACCCGGGAAGGACGGATTTGCAACCGTAGGCAACAGGATGCCGCGGTAGCGCAGCATCAACCATGCGACATACAGCAGGACGGGTGGGTAGAACGCCCACATCGGCCAGAACTCGAAAAAGCTCAGCGGCACGCCGGACTCGTCCAGCGGTGGCATGCCCTGGTGTGGGCGTTGGCCGGTTCCGGCGTCGTAATCCAATGCGGCGCTCATCAGGCAAGCTCCATGCTGCGCATTGCGCAGTTCGCCCTTGGGAACGGCCCGGCGGCGCTCATCAGAAATGCTCCATGCTGCGCATTGCGCAGTTCGCCCTTGGGAACGGCCCGGCGGCGCTCATCGTGTCCCGCCAACCTGGCGGGCGGCCGCTCGTCCGTCGGGACGGCGCCAGAACATCAGGATCAGGGCCAACAACACGATCGGCAGTGCGACTGCGAGCGCCGGCGGGATACCCAGCGCCGCGCTCAACGCGTCGCCGAGCACCGAGCTCAGCCACATCAAGCCCGCCGTCCATGCTGCCACGGCCAGAGCGACCCAGGCGCAAAACGGCCAGAACGGCAACCGGTAAAAGCCGCAGGCGGTGTAAGTCACCAGACGCAGACCCGGGACCACGCGGGCCAGCAGGATCGCGCCAACATAGCGGTTCGCCAGCTGTGCGCCGACCCAACTGGCGCGACCGTCGATCAGTCGGCGGCGCAGGTAGGGCACCTGATTTGCAGCCACGCCGAGGCCATAGAGCCCGACGTCGCCCAACGCAATGCCTCCGCCTACGGCCAGCAACGCCAATTCCCATGAAAGAAGCCCTTGCACTGCCAGAACGGCGCCGACCGCAATTGCCAGGTCCTCAAGCAGGAAGGTCGTCAATACCAGCGCCATACAAATAACCCACGGCTGTGCGGCTCCGCGCATCGCGGCGTTGAACATGGCAAGCCAGGTGTTCCAGTCGGTCAACATCGCTCGCAGGCCCCTCGGGGCGCCGGCGGCTGAGACACAGGCGTCATCGCGCAAACCGGGCGAACGCAGTGCCGCGCAGCAACTGCTCGATATCCGAGCGCCGCAGCGCCAGCATCATGACCGACGCCAACCAGACGCCGCAGGCCATCGCAAACAACACACCGCCGTCCAGGCTGCCGTCGGTGTTGCGCACCTGCACTCCCAGCGGTGTGAACAGATGGAAAAATATCGCGCCGCTGATCACGCCGAGCGACAACAGGGCACCTGCCGCGTGTACCAGCGGCAAGCGCAGCAACAAGCCAGCCAGCAGCAGGGTCGAGGCCACCAGTTCAGCGGAGCCTACGACATACTGGGAGAACACCCCTCTATGTGCGAACAGGCCGGGAAATCCCAGCGTGCCTGCCCAAGCATCGAGAGTGCCGAAGATATGCTGCGTCTCCGGCGAATCGGTGAACTTGAAAAACAAGGACTGAACGAATACAAAGCCGACGAACAGCGTCAATACCAGCAGCACCGTTGAGCGGGCCCGCGAAGATTCAATCATCGCAGTGCCTCACTTTGCCAGCACGCCCGGCCAGTTCTGATCGGCCTTGCGAATATGACCCGCGATGTCGAGCTCCCATTTTTTCTGAACCCCGGCATCGTAGTTCAGATACAGCTTGCCATCGACAATCTTCCAGAGCTTGGGATCCGCCGACGCAGTACCGCCTTCGGATACCGCCCAGGCACAATAACCGCCATACTGCGGCGCGTATCGCCTGGGTTCGGCAATGAAGGCATCCCGATTGGCTGCCGACGTGAAATGCCACTGCGTGCCGGCATATTCATGCGCAAAACGACTATCGCCCTTGACCGGTTTGTTCTCGGTGAAATACGCCACCGGGTCATAACCGCCAACGGCGACATTGCTGAAAATGCCGGTATACACCGGCTTTTCCGCCGCATGCACTGCACCCAGGGGCAGCATCAGCGAAAAGATCAGTCCGACAGTCAGCATCAATGAACGCAACATGGCAGCTCCTTGTGAAAATCAGCGCCGATCATCGACGGCTGCTCGTTTCTGAGTCGTGCCGCATGCAGTTTTCTTACCAATTCCTGGGCACTCATTCCTCGTCGCGCCTGGTTTGCGCGTGCTGCGATGTCAGCCCCTGCTGGGTAGCCCCAGGCACCTGCGCATAATGCGAGAACGACAACGAGTAAGCGCCCTGCCCGCCGGTGAGTGACTTGAGCCGGGATTGGTAGTCGTCCAGTTCCGCCATCGGCACCTGGGCCTTGATCGCCATCAGGTCATTGCCCCGGGGTTCGGTGCCGGTGACCTGCCCGCGTTTGCCGGCCAGGTCGCCCGTCAGGTCGCCCACGGCTGTGTGCGGCGCCACCACGTCCATGTCGACGATGGGTTCGAGCACCACCGGCCCCGCGCCACGCACCGCGGCGATCACCGCCTTTCGGCCAGCGGAAACGAAGGCGATTTCCTTGCTGTCGACGGCATGTGACTTGCCATCATGGACCGTCACCCGGATGTCCTGCAACGGGAAGCCGGCTATCACACCTTCATCCAGGGCCTGGCGCACGCCTTTTTCGACCGCCGGCATGAATACGCCCGGAATTGCACCACCCTTGACGACGTCGACAAACTCGAAGCCCGCACCGCGCGCCAGCGGCTCTACCCGCAGAAACACCTCGCCGAATTGCCCGGCTCCGCCGCTTTGTTTCTTGTGCCGGCAATGTCCTTCGGCAAGCGTCGTGATGGTTTCGCGGTAGGCGATTCGCGGCGGCCGGGTATCGAGTTCAAGCTTGTACTGCTGTGCCATGCGCGCCAGCTTGGCCCGCAGGTGCATGTCACCCAGACCCCGGATCACCGTTTCATTGGTTTGCGGATGGCGCTCGACCACAAAGCAGGGGTCCTCGACTTCGAACCGGTGCAACACCTCGAACAGTCGCTGCTCATCACCCTTGCGCCGGGTTTCCACGGCAAGCCCCTGCATCGGCTTTGGAAATTCGATCGGCTCCAGGTGGATATGGTCCTCGTCATGGGAATCGTGCAGCACGCAATCAAAATCGATCTCTTCCACCTTGGCCACGGCACCGATATCACCGGGCCCCAGCGCCTCTACCTCCACATAGTCCTTGCCATGCAACTGATACAGATGGTTGACCTTGAACGCCTTGCGGCCATCGCCGACAAATAGTTGGGCATCCTTGCGCACCGTTCCCTGGTGGACCCGAAATACACCCATCTTGCCGATGAACGGATCGCTGATCACCTTGAACACATGGGCCAGTACATGCTTATCGGGATCGGGATCAGCCTGGAACGGTTCGCGTTGCGCGTCACCGGGCTGGCCGCGGTAGAACGGCGGCGGATTGCCTTCGGTCGGGTTGGGTGCCAGTTGCGCCAGCACGTCGAGCAGTTGCGGTATGCCGGCCCCGGTGCGAGCCGATACAAACAAGATCGGCACCAGGCGGCCGTCACGCAAGGCCTTTTCGAACGGCGCATGCAGTTCGGCCAGTGACGGATCGGCGCCGTCGTCCAGGTAGCGCGCGAGCAGACTCTCGTCCTCCTCGACGATCTGATCGATCAGCGCCCGGTGCGCCTGGGAAACGGAATCGACATCGCTGTCGCCGCTGTCATGGTCGAGCAGCTCCACCACTGCACTGCGATCAGGGCTGGGCAGATCCAGCACCATGCAGGCACGACCAAAACGCTCCCGCAGGTCGGACACCAGCCTGGCCAGGTCGAGGTTGTCGGCGTCGATCTTGTTGACCACGATCATGCGGCACAGGCCGCGCGCGGCGGCCAGTTGCATCATGCGTTCGGTCGCCAACTCGATGCCGGTCTGCGCGCTCACCACGACCAATGCGGTATCGACTCCGGCCAGGGAACTGATCGCCTGCCCGGCGAAATCGGGATAGCCGGGCGTATCGATCAGCCGCAGTTGCGCATCGCGCCAGCGCAACTGCACCAGCGCCGACTGCAGCGAGTGGCCAAGTTCCTTCTCCTGCGGATCAAAGTCGCAGACCGTATTGCCTTTTTCCACCGAGCCGCGCGCGGCAATCACGCCACTGGCATGTAGCAGCGCCTCGGCCAGCGTGGTCTTACCCACCGCCCCATGACCGAGCAACGCAATGCAACGCAGATCTGCCGTCTGTATCGGGCCCATGTTCCAGCCTTTCATTACCAAGTTCAACCGCCGCGGGACTCCTCCCGCGCACCAGGGTTCGACATGTCGGCATCGCGCACTGCAAACAACCGCGCCAGGTCCGACTGCAATTCGTCCAAGGCCGGTACCTGCGGCTCGTCCAAACTCAAATCCATCCATTCGGAAGGCTGCGGTAGTTCCGGGTACGGACATTCGATGTCCGGCGGGTAACACCAAACGATGCTAAGCAGCCATTGCCGTGCCTGCGGGTCAATGCGTTCGATCTCGGTCATCAGCTTATTTTGAAAGGCGACCGCGTATAGCACGAGCCGCGCATCCCAGTGCCGCACGACCAGCCGCAAGTGCAAAAACACGCGCCCACCACCAGGCTCCAGCAGCACCTGCGGCTCGATCCAGCTCTCCGCGATACCCGACATCCGCATGGTATTGCGGGTACGCACCCGCACCAACTCACGCCGGGTGTGGAGTTGGGCGTCGAAATCGTGCGTGGGCGGCACTGACGCCGCAGTAGCCGCAGTGCCCGCGGTGGGCTGCGGCGGCGGCACCGTGGAGCGCGCAACGCTCGCCGCATCGGCCTGGCCATTTCCGCCAAACAATCGTTTGATCAAGTCCATGGTCGTTCCCCTTCCCTGTTGTCATTGGACCGCCGAACGGGCGGCGCTGCTACCGCATCGATCAGCCGTGCCCCCCATTTTGCGCTGACTCACCCGCCCTGTGGCCATCTTGCCTCAGGCGGGTTGCAAAATATGGATGGCGCGATTGGAGACCAGGTCGCGTGTGCTGGCGCCATACGCCTGCATATGGGGTGCCGCGGCGTGGGCCGTGAGTGCTGCGAGGTCGTCCCATTTCTCGACTACGACGAAGCTGTCGGACCCAAACGGGGTCTGAAACGCGGGGCCGTCGGCCAGATCGATGGCGGCTCCGTACTCGATACAGCCGACCTCGGCATGCACCGCAGGCACGTTCGCCCGAAACGCCTCGAGTAGTTTTTCGCGTTGTCCGGGTTTGGCGGTGATGACTGCAATTACATGGATCATGGCAATGGTTTCCTGTTACAGGGAGGCACGCTGGTGCTGGATCGGCGGCAGGGCCCGATAAGAATACCATCGGCGAGCACCCGCAGCACCTGGTGTGCGAGACGCCGAATGCCCGCCTGCCGCGGCTACAGCAACAAGCTGCCGAAATGGCGCGCAAAAGCCTGTGTCGTTGCCGGATCGAGCCTTTGGCCGATGAACACCTCGATGCCGCGCAGCAATGCGCGCAATTCCTGCGGGTTGCGGCAACGATGGACGGCTTCGCATATCGGGTCTGCAGGCGCACCGAGCCGGTTGTGTACGAAGCGCGCTACGTCGGCCCGCACGTCCTCGAATGCCTGGACACTGGTCGCCGGGCGTTCCGGTGCCAGCGGCGCAGGTGCCGAATACCCCTCGGCCACCGGCGGCTCCAGCTGCAACGGGTCACCGTCCGCAACGATCAGACCCAGGGCCAGCAGGTGATGCAGCGATGGCTGCAGTTCTCCTACGCGCACATAGGCATCCAGGTCGTTGACGGTCTTGAGCCCATCGACCAGGATCAACAGGCGGCGCTCGACCGCAGACAGGCGGCCACTGCGGTGGCTGACTTCCGCGCGACCCACTTCGGTCTTGGACAGGAGCGTTCCAGGTTCCATGGCGCGGCCAGGGCTACAAGGCCTGTCCCAGTCGCGCTACGCCCTCCTCGATCCGGGGCAGATCGGCCGTGGCAAAACTCAGGCGCAAACAGGACAGGTCGGGTTGTTGCGCAAAGAACGGTGCGCCCGGCACAAATGCCACCAGCTTGTCAATCGCGCGCTGGGCAAATTCGACCGCGTTGCGGTCCTGCGTCAGCCGGGCCCAGAAAAACATGCCCCCATGCGGCTCGTTGAATGTGATCGCATCGCCCAATTCCCGGCGCAGGCACTGCGCCATGACACGCGCCCGTTCGGCATAGGTGCTGCGCACCGTGTCGAGCGTCGGCACCAGGCGGTTCAGGCCCAGGTAATGCGCCGCGATGGCCTGGGTCAGGTTGCTGGTGTGTGCATCGCTGAACTGCTTGCACATGGTCGCTCGTGCGAGCAATGCTGCCGGCGCGATGAGCCAGCCCACACGCAATCCGGGACTCAGTATCTTGCTGAAGCTGCCGCAATGCGCGAGCCATTCCCTGCTACCCGCAACCGTGCTGCTGAGCGCCAGCAGACTGGGCGGTGGTGGCGCACCGAAATACAGTTCACTGTAAGGGTCGTCCTCGACCACCAGGGTGCCGGTACGTGCAGCGATCTCGAGCACCCTTTTTCGCCGCGCAAGGCTCAAGGTCGCACCGCTGGGGTTGCCGAACGTAGGGATCAGGTACACCAGCTTGGGCCGGTGGTCCAGGATGAGTTGCTCCAACACATCGACCCGCACGCCATCGGCGTCAATGGGTGCGCTGATCAGGTCGGCTCCGTACAGCCGAAAGCACTGAATGGTCGCGAGAAAGGTCGGAGCCTCGACGATCACCTTGTCGCCGGGCGAGATCATGGTCTTGCCGATCAAATCCAGCGCCTGCTGGCTTCCGGTGGTCACGATCAGCCCGTCCGGCGCCACGGTGGCTCCCTTGCCCGCCATGAATCCGGACAGCGCCTCGCGCAGCGGGTTGTAGCCCTCCGTGGCGCCATACTGCAGCACCGGGCCAGGCTGGTTGGACAACACGGCATCGGCGGACGCACGAATGCCTTCGGCATCAAAAAGGCTGGGATCCGGAAACCCACCGGCAAAACTGATGATGCCGGGCTTGCCCAGCAGCTTGAACAGTTCCCGGATGGCCGAGGTTTCCACATTCTGCAGGCGGCTGGCAAATTGCATGGCAAAGTCACTGGAAAGTTCGAAGACCGTATTGTGGCAACTCTGGCCGCATGACGCGAATCGGTCAGAATGTGACACCCGCCTCGCCCATCTCAGAGGCGCGCCAATCCCAGGAGTTGCCATGTCCGATATCGCCGATCTCTTCAAGACCGTCGCGTTGCCCGTCATGCCGGAGGTGGGCATCGCACTGATCACCACGCTCGACCAACCCAAGACTACCCTGGCCCGGGTCCAGTCCCTTATTGCCCAGGATCCAACCCTGTCCGCCAAGCTTCTGGCGCTGGCCAATAGTGCCGCGTTTGGTCTGCCGCGCAAGGTGGACAACCTGGACAGTGCGATGCGCCTGGTCGGCTTGTCCAAGATCCGGACGCTGGCCCTGTCGGCTTGCCTGCACAACGCGTTTGCGATGCCCGACGGCATCGATGGCACTGACTTTTGGCGCTACAGCATGGATTGCGCCGGTTATGCCCAGTGGCTGGCCAATGGACTCGATGACAAGCTCGAAGTCGACATCCAGCGCGCCTGGCTGATCGGGCTGATGTTGCGCCTGGGTGAGCTGATCATCGCGCATGCACATCCCGACACCGTGGCGCAGATCGAGGCCTCGCCATGCGTTCCGGGCGAACGCTGGGTGCGCGAGCGCGCAGCGGTCGGATTCGATGAGGCCGAAGTCACCGCGGAGTTGGCTCGACGCTGGAATTTCCCGGACGATATCGTGCATGCGCTGCTGATGACATCGGCACCCTTGGTCGAACAACCGATGGTGCCGCTGGCAGGCGTGGTGCACCTGGCCAGCCTGCTGGCCGATCAGCCCGATGCCAACGCCGATGCCATCGAGTCACTGCCGGTACCGGTCATGAACGCACTCTCCCTGAAATACGGTTGGATGAAATCGAACTTCCCCGATCCCTCCGCATTCATGAACATCGCCAGCCTGGTCTGAAGCAACCGGCAGGTCATTGCAGCCATGACCGCAAGATAAATGCAACTGCGGCATAAGGCCATGCCCGCGCGCTGCGCGGACCACGGAATGGACCTGGGCGCGCCTAAAATTCCCGCTTGCCGGCGCAGCGGGCGGTAGCGCGCGCGGGGCATTGCGTGCCCGAATCAATTGGAGCAGAAATGACAACCAACGCCCTGGCGGAATTGATGAATTACACCCAGACCCACAGCGGGTCGGCCGGTGAGCGAATGGCGGATTTCATGCAGGCCTACTTCGGCAGTGCGGATCCAGACGAAATTGCCGACCGGGGGCCGTCAACCCTGTTTGCGATTGCCAATGCCCACTGGCGCCTGCTGGAAGCGGCCCGCGCACCAGACACGGCCCGCATTCGGGTGTACAACCCGACCCTGGCCGAAGACGGCTTTGTCAGCGACCATACCGTGGTCCAGATTGTGCATGCGGACATGCCCTTCCTGGTGGATTCGGTCACGATGGCGGTCAACCGCAGCGGCCGCACCGCGCACTGGATCGTCCATCCTCTGATGGCCGTCACCCGTGACGACAAAGGCCTGGCAACGCAGATCAAGCGCGTGCCGGCCGATCGAGCCAGCCGCAAGAGTGTGACGGTCGAGTCGCTGATCACCGTCGAGTGCGACCGCATCATCGCCGACAGCGACCGCAATGGGCTCGCGCTCGAACTCAAGCGCGTGCTGGGCGATGTACGGGGCGCGGTGCAGGATTGGCAAGCCATGCTCACGCGACTCAACGAGGTGTGCGTGGAGGCCACGCAATCGCCACTGTCGCCGGCCAGCAAAGACGAAGGCATAGCCTTCATGCGCTGGCTGGAAGACCGCCATTTCACGTTTCTCGGTGCACGCGATTACGACCTCAAGCGCGAAGGCAACACCGCCTCGCTGATTGCCAGGCCCGAATCGGGGCTGGGCATCTTGCGCGGCCCGGTCAAGACCACCGAAACCCGGTTGCCGCCGGAGGCGGTCGCGCTGATCGACACCGATGAACTGGTGCTGGTCATCAAGGCCATGACCCGCTCCACGGTGCACCGGCCAGCCTGGCTGGATTACATCGCGGTCAAGCGCTTCAATACGCAGGGTCAGGTGTGCGGCGAGACACGATTCCTGGGCCTGTACACATCAATCGCTTATTCGGCATCGGTTGACGAGATACCGCAGGTGCGCCAGCGCGCCAGCCAGGTCATCGCGCGCGCAGGCGTGGTGCCCGAGAGTCATGCCGCCAAATCGCTGCAGTCGATCCTGGAGGCGTATCCGCGCGACGAACTGTTTCAGATTGACACCGACACGCTGGCCGAGCATGCCATCGGCATCTTGCGGCTGCAGGAACGCCAGCGTACCCGGCTGTTTCTGCGCCGCGACCCGTTTGGCCGCTTCACGTCGGCACAGGTGTTCGTGCCGCGCGACCGCTACAACACCGAACTGCGTGTCAAAGTGGGCGTGGACCTGATGGCGGCGCTCGATGGCGAGTCGCTCGAATTCACACCCATGTTGACCGACAGCCCGTTGGCGCGCATTCACTACCTGGTACGGGCACGCGATCGCGCCCCGTCCACCGTCAACCTGGCCGCGCTCGAGGCGCGGATCGAGAAACATGCGCAGCGCTGGGAAGACGACTGCAGCGCAGAACTGCTGCGCGCGCACGGCGAAGGCCAGGGCCTGGCGCTGGCGCACCGCTTCGCCAGTGCGTTCCCGACGGCCTACCGGGAGGACTTTTCCGCCGCCGTGGCGGCCGAAGACGCGGGTATGCTGCAGGAGCTGTGGGCCCAGAGCCCGCTGACGGTGCGCTTGTACCGGCCGCTGAACGCACCCGCCGGGCTGCTGCGCTTCAAGATCTACAACACCTCCAAGGTCGCGCTGTCGGACTCGCTGCCGCTGCTCGAGAACATGGGCGCACGGATGCTTGACGAGCATCCCTACCACATTGGCAGTGACGACCTGTGGATCCACGACATCGGCTTGCAGCTCCCCAAGGGCACCGAACTGTCTGCGATCAAGAGCCGTTTCGAGGCACTGTTCGGCCAGGTCTGGCGCGGCGAGGTTGAAAGCGACAGCCTGAACAAGCTGGTGCTGGTGACCGACCTGGACGCGCGCCAGATCAGTGTGCTGCGCGCCTACACCCGGTATTTCAAGCAGCTCGGATTTGCGTTCAGCCAGAACTACATCGAAGACGCGCTGATCCGCAACGCCGCCATCGCGCAAGACATCATCGCCTTGTTCCAGACCCGCTTTGAGCCGACGCTGCAGGGGGACCGTGCGCACATGCAGGCTGCACTGGAGCAGACGCTGGAGACGAGCCTGGCCCAGGTGGCCAGCCTGGACGAAGACCGCATCCTGCGCCAGTTCTTTGCCAGCATCCGGGCCACGGCCCGCACCAATGCTTGGCAGCGTGGTCCCTCGGGCGAGCACAAGCCCTATATGTCTTTCAAGCTCAAGCCACGCAAACTGCCAGGGGTTCCCGAACCCAAGCCGGCATTCGAGATCTGGGTCTATTCGCCACGCGTCGAGGGCGTGCATCTGCGGGGTGGCAAGGTGGCCCGCGGCGGATTGCGCTGGTCGGACCGGCGTGAGGATTTCCGCACCGAAGTCCTGGGCCTGGTCAAGGCCCAGCAGGTCAAGAACACCGTCATTGTGCCGGTCGGCTCCAAGGGCGGTTTTGTGCTCAAGAAGCCGCCGCCAGCCGGTGAACGCGAAACGCTGATGGCCGAGGGCATCGCGTGCTACCGCATGTTCCTGTCGGGGCTGCTCGACATCACCGACAACGTGGTCAAGGGGGCGATCGCGCCGCCTGCCGACGTGGTGCGCCATGACGAGGACGATCCCTATCTGGTGGTGGCGGCCGACAAGGGTACGGCGACATTCTCGGACATCGCCAATGCCGTGTCGGCAGACTACGGTTTCTGGCTGGGTGACGCGTTTGCCTCTGGCGGCTCGGTCGGCTACGACCACAAGAAGATGGGCATCACTGCCAAGGGTGCCTGGGAGTCCGTCAAGCGGCATTTCCGGTCTCTGGGAGTCAACACCCAGAGCGCCGAGTTCACCGTGGCCGGTATTGGTGACATGTCGGGCGATGTTTTTGGCAACGGCATGCTGCTGTCGCGCAAGATCCGTTTGCTGATGGCGTTCGACCACCGCCACATCTTCATCGACCCTGCGCCCGACGCCGAAAGCTCCTGGGAGGAGCGCAAACGCCTGTTCGACCTGCCCCGATCCAGCTGGGACGACTACGACAAAAACCTGATCTCGGACGGCGGTGGCGTGTTTGCGCGCTCGGCCAAGTCGATCAAGCTCAGCCCGCAGGCACGCGCCGTCATCGGCATCGAGGCGACCGAGATGGCACCTGCCGATTTGCTGCACGCGATCCTGCTGGCGCCAGTGGATCTGCTGTACAACGGTGGCATCGGCACCTATGTGAAGTCCAGCCAGGAGAGCCACGCCCAAGTCGGTGACAAGGCCGGTGACGCGTTCCGGGTCGACGGCGCGGAACTGCGCTGCAAAGTGTTCGCAGAAGGCGGTAACCTGGGCGCCACCCAGAAGGGCCGGATCGAGTTCGCGCAAAAAGGCGGACTTATCTATACCGACGCGATCGACAACTCGGCCGGCGTGGACTGCTCGGACCACGAGGTGAACATCAAGATCCTGTTGGGTCAGATCGTCGAGGCGGGCGATCTGACGCTCAAGCAGCGCAATGAATTGTTGGCATCGATGACCGACGAGGTCGCCACACTGGTCTTGCAGGACAACTACTACCAGACCCAGGCATTGGAGATTGCAGCCCACCGGCCGCTGTACCTGCTGGATGGCCAGCAGCGCCTGATGCAATGGCTCGAAGGGTCCGGGCGACTCAACCGCGCGATCGAATACCTGCCAAGCGACACGGAAATTGCCCTGCGCCGGGCGCGCAAGCAGGGCCTGACCGCACCCGAAGGCGCGGTCGTGCTGGCCTACGCCAAGATGTCGGTATTCGACGACCTGTTGGCCAGCAATCTGCCCGACGACCCCTATTTCAGCCGCTCGCTCAAGGACTATTTTCCGAAAGTACTGGGTGAACGGTTCCCGCAAGCGGTGGACAACCACGCGCTCAAGCGCGAGATCATCGCGACCTACATCACCAATACCATGGTCAACCGTACCGGTGCCACCTTTGTCAATTTCATCGCTGCCGAATCGGTGGCCACAGCCGCCGACGTGGTGCGGGCCTTCACGCTGGCACGCGAAATATTCGACCTCGAACGCCTGTGGGACCAGATCGATGCGCTGGACTACAAGGTGGACGCGAAGCTGCAACTCGATTTGCTGACCAAGCTGACCGCGATCGCCCAGCGGGCATCACGCTGGATGCTGCGCGCCCGGTCGGACAACACCGACCTGCCGCAGCTGATCAGCCGTTACCAGCCTGGCGCCACCGCCATGCGCGCCAATCTGGCCGATTGGCTGCCCGCGGGAGGACTAAGCGACTGGCAAAGTGCTTCCGCAAAGCTGTGCGAAGCCGGGGTGGAGCCTGCGCTGGCGCAGGATCTCAGTGCGCTGGAGTTCATCTTCCCAGTTCTCGACCTCGTCAACCTGGCCCAGAGCGCCCAGACCACACTGGAAATGGCAGCCCGCACCTATTTCCATGTCGATCACGAGCTGGGTCTGACCGGCTGGCGCACAGAAATCAACCGGCTGCCCACTGAAACCCTGTGGCAGACGCAAGCGCGCGGCAGCGCGCGCGACGATGTCTATTCAATCGCCAGCCAGATCACACTCGGCCTGTTGTCGCGCAAGGAAGAACTGACCGATTGGCGCCAGCGCCACGACGCCGCGATCCGCCGGCTGAACCACCTGCTGGCAATGGTGTCGACCCAGGGCGCCGACCTGGCGCCGGTGTCGGTGGCGATGCGCGAATTGCGACAGCTGGCGTGACGCCGCAACTACCGTGGCGCACCGGCTTGCCGGATCCGGTTGCGCTGCCATGAACGACCGTGACGTCAACGATTTTTTCGCGACCCTGCAAGCGATCAATCCGATGCCTGTCACCGAGCTCGAGTACGCCAGCGTATTCGAACTGCTGACCGCTGTGCTGCTCAGCGCGCAGGCTACCGACAAGAGCGTGAACAAGGCGACCCGTCGCCTGTTTCTGGTCGCGAACACGCCCTGCAAGATACTAGCCCTGGGACAGGAGGAGCTGGAACAGCATATCAAGACGATCGGGCTGTACCGCAGCAAGGCACGCCACCTGCTGCAGACCTGCTCGATCCTGGTCGAGCGGCACGGCGGCCGGGTGCCGCGCGAGCGCGACCAGCTCGAAGCGCTGCCGGGCGTCGGGCGCAAGACCGCCAACGTTATCCTCAATTCGGCGTTCGGCGAACCCACCATCGCGGTCGATACCCACCTGCTGCGACTGGGCAACCGGACCGGCCTGGCTCCGGGCAAGACGCCGCTGGAAGTCGAGCGCAACTTGTTGCAGCGCATTCCCGAGCGCTACCTGGTCAACGCACACCATTGGCTGATTCTGCACGGCCGCTATGTCTGCCTGGCCCGCCAGCCTCGATGTGCAACCTGCGCGGTGCAGTCGTACTGCGATTTCCCGCGGGCTGAAAGCGCTGCCAACACCGGCGCCAAAAGGTCCGGCCGCCGCAGTCCGCCATCCAGGCCATAGTTTGCGCCTGGCCCGGCCGTCATAATCGAACCATGGGCACTGGTTCACCCGTTCCGTTTGTAGATCCCCGCACGATCGTTCTATTGACCGGCATCATGGGCGGTCTGATGGCGATCGTGCTGTACTTTCTGCAGCGCAACTATCCGCCGTCGGTCAAGGGCCTGGCGCATTGGACAGCGGGCACCGGCGTGTTGTTCCTGGCAGGCCTGACGGCGGCAACCCGCGGCATGTCACCTGATCTGGTGGCGATCACACTGGCCAACCTGATGATCTTTTCGGGTGTCTATCTGCAGTATTTCGGCAGCCAGCGATTCTTCGGCCTGAATGTCCGTTTCTGGCCACGTTTCCTGTTCATTGCAGGCCTGACCTCGGTATCGGGCTGGTTCACCGTGGTCGATCCGCAGTACCAGCCGCGCCTGATGATCTCGATCTTCGTCATGTCATGGTTGTTCTCGTCGCATGCCCACCTGATCCTGCGCAAAGGTGGCGGCAGTTTCGCCTACCGGTTCGCTCTCGCGGTGCTGATAGCGGCGCTACTGAGCCAGGCACTGCGTTTCGCCACCGCGTGGCTGTTTCCCCTGGGTTCCGGCATTCTGGATACGACACCCCAGAACCTGATCTATGTGGTCAGCTATCCCTTTTTGATGCTGCTGACAGCCATCAGCCTGGTATTGATGGCCACTGATCGGGTGCGCACCGAGTTTGAACATCTGGCCTCGCATGATTCGTTGACCAATGCGCGGACCCGCCGCAACCTGACCGAGGTCTGCCAGCAGGAACTCGAGCGCTGCATCCGTCACCGCCGTTCGATGTCGATCCTGCTGATCGATATCGACCATTTCAAGAACATCAACGACAGCTTTGGCCACCAGGCGGGCGACCGGGTGCTGGTGCAGTTCGTCACCGCGGTCAACACCCTGCTGCGGCGTGCCGACGTGATCGGGCGCCTGGGCGGTGAAGAATTCGTCGTGGTGCTGCCCGAAACGTCGATCGAGGTGGCACGCGTCGTGGCCGAGCGCATCCGCGCCAAGGTGGGTGAACTCAGCCATCCGCAGAAATTCACCGTCAGCATCGGCGTGACGACCAACCTCCCCGACAAGGATTCGGTGGACGGACTGATGGCGCGGGCCGACCGTGCGATGTACCAGGCCAAGGAGCAGGGCCGCGATCAGGTCGTGCTGGGCTGATCGCGCCACGCCAGTCGGGTCAGCCCACCGAAGGCCAGTGGTTCGCGCGGCCATTGGTCGGCGCGTTCGATGGCGCGCAGACCCCTAGCGAGCAACATGGCACAGCGTATGACGCCAGCATGGGTCAGCCAGACGTGACTGCCGGCAATGGCACGGCAGTCACTCCACGCAGCGCCGACCCGCTCCAGCATGTGCTGCACGGACTCGGCACCGCCAAACCGCCATGACGCAAACTGCGCGGTCCACAAGTCCATTTCCACCCGCGGTATGTCGCGCCAGGGCCAGCCCTCCCAACGACCAAAGTCCATCTCGGCAATGCGTGCATCCTGTTGCCATTGCAGGTCAGGTCGCAAACTGCCCAACGCATGGGCCAGCGCGGTACAGCGGCGCAATGGCGAGCTGTGGATCATGGCGTTTGGCGCAATGACCCGCGCCAGGCTGCGCGCCGCAGCAAGGTTTTCGGCTGGATCGACCGCAACGTCGGTCATGCCATAGCAGGTTCCTGCATCGACCAGCGGCCGGGCATGGCGCACCAGCCACAAGCCGCCCTGATCCGTGGACGGCGATCCATCGCCTCGCCTGGCGGGCACCGTGCCGCCCTTGCCGGTTGTACCGGCCCCTGCGTTGTTGCCACCGCACAGGTTCATGGGTTCAGTGCCAGCGCCAATCCAAGATAGATCGCCACCTCGCACAATTGCTGCGTCGCGCCCAGGCAATCACCGGTAAAACCGCCCAGTCGCACCGCGTACCAGCGCCACAGCAGCATGGTCACCGACGCACTGGCCAGCAACGGTGCAACCAAGGGCAGCGACGGCATTTGCCAAGCCACCAGCAGCAGCGCCGCCAGCACCCACAAGCTTGCGGCCAGCAGGCTGGCACCGGATATCTGGTCGGCCAGGGGTTTGGACCTCGAGCGCGCATCGTCACCCACATGCCGCATGGCGCGAATCAGCACCAGCGGGAAGAAACGCGATACCACATGGGCCAGAAACAGCCCCCAGCACAGGGCCGGGGCGCTGAGTGCCCCGATCAGCGCCAGCAGCGACAGTTTGACCGCGACCACCAGCACCAAGGCCAACGCTCCGAACGCACCGACACGCGAATCCTTCATGATCTCCAGCGCGCGCTGCCGATCCAGGCTGCCGCCAAGTCCATCGGCCACGTCGGCCAGACCGTCCTCGTGAAAGGCGCCGGTCAACAGCACCCCGGCGGCCGTGGTCAGTGCAGCGGCAACGAGCGCCGCCAACGGATGCGCCGGCAAACCCGTCAGCAGCCATGCCGCCAACATGCCACACACGCCGCCGACCAGCCATCCGACGCCTGGAAAATGCGCCGCGCTGGCGCGCAGCATGGCAGGGCTGTAACCGACCCAGGCCGCCAGCGCGCCGGTTACCGGCACCCGGCTGAAGAATTGCAGCGCCAACAGGTAATGGCGCACAAAAAGTATCATGCTGCAGGGCCGGTTCGTTCGGACACACCGGCCGAATCGAAACTGGCCATCTCGGACAAGAGTCGGCAGGCCGATTGCAGCAAGGGCCAGACCAGCGCCGCCCCCGATCCCTCGCCCAGGCGCAGGCCCAGGTCGACCAGCGGCGCCACGCCCAGATGCCGCAGCATCAGGTCATGGCCGCGTTCGTCGGAGCGATGCGCAAAGACGCAGCGCTGCAAGACTTGCGGTTGCAAGGCATGCGCTACCAGCACCGCCGCGCCGGTGATGAAGCCATCGACCACGATGACACGCCGCTCCAGCGCGGCCTGCAACAGCGCGCCCACCATGGTGGCGATCTCGAACCCCCCCATGCGCGCCAGCACATCCAGCGGACGGTGCGCATCGGCATGCAGATGCAGCACCTCGGCCAGCACAGCCGTCTTGCGCGCGATGCCCGCTGCATCCAGCCCGGTGCCGGCGCCGGTACAGTGCGCGATGTCCAGTGCGGCCAGGCGCGCCAGCAGCAATGCCGCCGCCGACGTGTTGCCGATGCCCATCTCGCCCAGCAACACCGCGTTGCCCGGCAAGCTGCGCAACGCCTCCCGTCCGTTGCCGATCGCCTGCCGGCATTGGGCATCCGACATGGCGGGACCCTGCGACATATCCGCCGTGCCGTCGGCAATGCGAAACGACAACAAGCGGGGCAGGCCTGGAGCCGGCGTTGGGCGGCTGTGAAATGCATGCGCAACGCCGCAGTCGACCACGTTCAGCGCGATTGCGTGCTGGCGCGCCAGCACGCTGGCCGCTGCGCCGCCGGCCAGAAAATTCTCCACCATCTGCCAGGTCACGTCGCTCGGATACGCCGAGATGCCGCGACGCACCAGACCATGGTCGGCCGCAAACACCAGCAACTGCGGCTGCACGAGTTGCGGGCTGTCGGTCCCCAGGATCTCGCCCAGCCGACGCGCCAGCGTCTCCAGCACACCCAGCGAACCCAGCGGCTTGGTTTTTTGATCGAGCTTGTGCTGCAACACCTGGCCAAGGGCATTGTTGGAGATGTCGTGCAAGGTGGGTATGTCGGTCATGATGGTGGTGGTTGAAAAAGTGGGGCGACGTGACGAGGTGCCGGGAGTGGTTGCAGCCTTGCAATGCGCGTCAGGCGATCAGCGCGCGGTACGCGCAGATCGAAATGGCGATTGATGTAGTCTGCCAGACCATCGAACACCGTGTCCGGGTCCATCAGCCATCGCGTGCCAGCGCAACCCATTGGCCGGCCACCGGCAGGATGGCGATCCGGTGCTCGAACACCTGTTCGAGTTGGCGATGGGTATGCGGGTCGCTGCAGGCGCCCTGGTGCACGACACGGCCCTGGGCAAGGATCAGCATGTCGTCGGCATGCAGCGCAAACGAGATCTCGTGCAACACGCTGACCACGGTACGTCCCTGCGCCAGCAGCTGGCGCACCACCCCCAACCAGTCGGACTGGTGCGGCGGGTCCAGATTGGCCAGCGGTTCGTCCATCAACAATACTTGCGCCTGCACCGCCAGTGCGCGCGCCAGCAACACGCGCTGGCGTTCACCGCCGGAGAGCTGGCCCAGTGGGCGCTCGCGCCATTCCCACGCCTGCGTTGCGCGCAGCGCATCTTCGACCGCCTGGTGATCGGCCGCACTGGGCGCGGCCAGCCAGCCCTGGTGCGGCAGACGGCCCAGCATCGCGACATCCCACACCCGCAGGTCATCGCCACTCGATTCGTTCTGGCCCAGCCAGGCCATGCGGCGCGCCCGGTCCCGCGCCGGCATCCGTGCCAATGACTCACCCAACAGCGTCACCTCGCCCGCATGCGGCGTCAATTGCGCCAGCGACTTGAGCAGCGTCGACTTTCCCGCGCCATTGGGTCCGACCACACTGGTCCAGCGCCCGCGCGGCAACGCCAGATCGATGCCGTGCAATACCGGCACCCGGCCCAGTTGCGCACGGATGCCACGCGCCTGAAGGGCCATCGTGTCGGTAGAACCTGGCATCACGTTGCGCTGCGCGGTCCAGCGCGACGGTGCATCAACCACAACAGATAACCACCCCCCAGCACCGCGGTCAGCACACCCACCGGCAGTTCCTGCGGTGCGATCAGCCAGCGCGCCAGCGTGTCCGCAGCCAGCAGCAGCACCGCACCCATCAGGCTGGCCAGCAGCACAAAGCGCCGGTGCGTGGTGCGCACCATCGAACGCACCAGGTGCGGTGCGGCCAGCCCGACAAACGCGATCAACCCGGTCTGGGCCACCGCGGCACCGGTGGCCAGTGCCAATGTCGCAACCAGTACCGCGCGCATGCGCGGCAATGGCAGGCCCAGGCTCGCGGCCGTGGCTTCGCCCAGCGAGAGCCCGTCGAGCAAGCGACTCAGCGCAGCCGCAATCAGCACGCAGACCAGCCAGGCCAGCGCCATCACGCCACAAGCCGACCAACCGACAAATCCGGTGCTGCCGAGCATGAACGCCTGCATCGACAACATCACCTCGGGCTGCAGCATCATGATCAGCGAACCCATTGCGCCAAGCACCACACCCACCACCACGCCGGCGAGCAGCAGTCGCATCGTCTGGTGCACGCCTTGGGCCAGCAACAAGGTCAGGAACACGGCTCCGGTGGCGCCGGCAAAGGCGGCCGTCGTGAGTCCGAGCCGGGACAACCATTCGGTCGCGAACGGTGTCGTTCCCATCAACGCCAGGGCACATGCCACGCCGAATGAAGCGCCCGATGCACTGCCCAGCAGGTAGGGGTCCGCCAGCGGGTTGCGGAACAGTCCTTGCGCAATGGCACCGGCCAGGCCCAGCAGCGCGCCGGCAAGCCAGGCGCCCAGTGCGCGGGGCGCGCGGATGTCGCGGATGATCTGCAGCGCAACCGGGTCATCCCGCGTGCCCCACAGGCTTTCCAGACCGGTGCTGCCAATTGCCACACCCAGCAACAGCAACAGGCACGACCCGGCCAGCAGCAGCCAGGCTACGCGCCCCGGTTCAACGCCGGCGGCGGCGCTCATCAGGCTCCGTGTGCGCACTGCGGTGCAAGCTTGCTTGGGGCGGCCCGGCGCTGCGCTCATCAGGCATCCTTCATGCTGCGCATTACGGAATTCGCCCTTGGGAGCGGCCCGGCGGCGCTCATGGCAGATGGCGCAGCAGGCATTGCGCCATGGTACGGGCCGCCTCGGCCATGCGCGGCCCGGGGCGCACCATCACGTCGGATTGCGCCGGCTCGAAGACACAAATCCGCTGCGTCGCGATCGCGCGCATGCCGGACCAGCCCGGGCGTTGCGCCATGCCGGCGAAATTGGCGTCGCCGACCATGATCAGATCGGGATCGGCGCGCACGACGAACTCGGGATTGATTTTCGGAAACGGACCCAGTGCGGCAGGCACGATGTTGCGCATGCCCAGGCGCTGCAGGGTCTCGCCGATGAACGACGCCTCGCCTGCGGCATAGGGCGCGCTGTTGACCTCAAAATAGATACGCTTGCCCCGGATCGACGCCGGCAGCGATTTTGCCGCCGCAGCCACGCCGGCCTCGATCTCGGTCCACAGGCGCGACGCGTCAGCCACCCCCAGCAAGACGCCCATCTGCGCCAGTACCCGCTGCACATCCGCATACCGCTTGGGTTCGAGCGCCAGCACCTTGATGCCCAGCGACTCCAGCCGCGCCGCCACCGGTGAGGAGGTGGCCAGCAACACCACGTCGGGGCGCAACGCGACGATGGCCTCGACATTGGGATCCAGGCCGCCGCCCACCTTGGGCAGTTGGCGGACCTGCTCCGGATAGTTCGAGTACCGATCGACGCCCACCAGCCGATGGCATTGGCCCAACTGGCACACCATCTCGGTCAGCGAAGGCAAGACGCTGACAATGCGCGCCGGTGTTGCCGCCAGCGATACGCGCTTGCCCCGGTCGTCGATGATTTCCAATGCACTGGCCCATGTGCCGGCGCACAGCAGCACCAACGCCAACAAGGCCCGGGCCCGGCGGTGAATATGCCAAACCTGCGCGCTGCGCGCTGCGGCATTCGCCTTGGGAGCGGCCCGGCGGTGAATATGCCAAGCCTGCGCGCTGCGCGCTGCGGCATTCGCCTTGGGAGCGGCCCGGCGGCGAACTTGACAAGCCTGCGCGCTGCGCGCTGCGGCATTCGCCTTGGGAGCGGCCCGGCGGCGAATATGCCAAGCCTGCGCGCTGCGCGCTGCGGCATTCGCCTTGGGAGCGGCCCGGCGGCTCATGGCGAATCCTTGAGGCACAGCGGCAATCCGGCGCACATCAGCGTCACGCGCGTGCAGGTTGCGGCCACGGCCTGGTTCAACTGCCCCAGCGCATCGACAAACGCGCGTACTTCGCGTCCCATCGGAATCACGCCCAGGCCTGTTTCATTGCTGACCAGCACCACTGGACCGTGCGCGCGGCCGATGGCCAGCAGCAGTGCATCCATGTCCGCGCGCCATGCGTCGGCCAGACGCGGCGACAGCGGCGCCACGTCGGGCCCATGCTCGGGCCATGTCAAATGGGTCAACCACAGGGTCAGGCAATCGACCACCACCAGGGTATCGGCGCGGCTGTGCACCTGAACGGCCTGGGCCAGGGCACGCGGTTCCTCCACCGTTTGCATCGCCGGGCAACGCAAAGCCCGGTCGATCCGATGGCGTGCGATGCGCTCACGCATTTCATCGTCGCTGGCGGTACTGGTGGCGATCAGCAGGGCTGTGTGCTGCGCTGACGCGGCCAGCCAGGCGCTGGCCAGGGCCTCGGCACGACGCGATTTTCCGCTGCGTTGCCCACCCAGAATCAACTCCGATGTGGCGATTTGCAAAACCGGCGCTTGTGCCTGGGTTTCACGCATGGTGCGAAGCCCAGTTCATGACGATGGCGTGCAGTTGCGCCACGCCATCGGTCAACGCCGCCGGACCGGGTTGCAGTATGTCAGCCGACTTGATCTCGACAATCTGCCGGTCGCGCACGGCGGCCACGCCGGCCCATCCCGCACGTGCCGCGACTGTCTCGGGGCGGAACTTCTTGCCACACCAGGATCCGATGACGATGTCGGGATTGCGACGCACGATCTCGCCGGGATCGGCAATGATCCGGTCCCGGCCCATGGCCTTCAGTGCCAGTTCGGGGAAGCAGTCATCGCCACCGGCAATGCCGATCAGTTCGGACACCCAGCGAATTGCGCTGATCGGCGGGGTGTCCCATTCCTCGAAGTACACCCGGGGCCGGCGCGCCAGGCCGGCTGCCGCCACGCGAATCGCGTCGAGGCCGGCACGCATGGCCGCAATCTGCTCCAGTCCGGCGACAGGCTGGCCTACCATCGCCGAAACCTGATAGAGCATGGACATGATCTCGTCCACACTGCGCTGATTGAACACCGTCACCTGTACACCGTGGCGAATCAGAGCGGACGCAATATCGGCCTGCAGGTCCGAAAAACCAAATACACAATCGGGTTCGAGCGCCAGTATCCTATCGACCTTCGCCGTCAAAAAAGCACTCACACGGGGTTTTTCCTGGCGCGCCCGCCAGGGGCGTACCGTGTACCCCGAGATCCCCACGATGCGATGCTCCTGCCCGAGCAGGTAAAGCCACTCGGTGGTCTCCTCGGTCAGGCACACGATGCGCTGGGGCCCGAGGCCGGACGTATCAACGGCATCGTGTTGCATGACTAGAACTTGACCAGGAGCGAGGCGGTGAACGTACGCCCAGCCTCTGGGTAAATGGACGTTGTCACCCCGGAACCCGTGCAACCGAAGGCTTGGGTGTAGTAGGTGCGATCGGTCAGATTGGCAATGCCCAGGGCCAGTTCCGCATTGCGCCACGCATAGGCGTACCGCAGGTCTGCCGTGGCATAACCGGGCATCGTGCACTGGTTGGCGAAATCCGGGCTCTGGCTTGAGACCCAGACGACGCCTGCTCCCAGCGTGTGGCCGGCGGCCGGCCGCCAGTCGGCACGCAATGCCATGCTGCGTTTGGGCACCAACATCACATCGTTGCCGGCGATCGGCCCTGCCGTAAAGCGTGCCTGGCGCCATGCGGCATGCACGCGCACATCCAGTGTGGGCGTCACGGCATGGGACCCTTCGAGCTCCAGGCCCTGGCGGCGTGTGGGGTCGAAGTTCACATTGGCGCCGAACGGACCGAAAGGACCATTGCCCGCGGGGTCATAGCCGATCTCGTTGCGCAGCGCATTGCGGTACCAGCGCATATCCAGCGCCGATGCGCCGGCGCTCCAGCGCGCGCCCAACTCGGTATCGCGCGATGTCTGCGGCTGCAAGGGAACACCAGGGTTGGTAAATGAGAACTCATCGACATTGGCCAGCCGAAAGCTGCGACCAATTCTCGCGTACCCGGTGATGCTGGCCGAAAAGGCCTGGCTCACGCCGATCTCCCAGGCATGCTGGCGCTGGTCCAGCGCGGCCAGGGACGATGCTTCCGACTTGACCAGGCTCTCGTTGCGGTAGCCCAGCGACAGCCGGGTGCCGGTGGCGGGCAGCGTCACATCGTCCTTGACATACCAGGCCGAGCTGCGGGCCTGTGCCAGCGTGCCCGCCGGGGTGAACAGCGATTGGGTGATGGTGCGTTCCCATCGTCCGGTGTCGTGGCCGATCACGAACACATTCGGCAACTGCCCCAGGCTGCCCTGGTGCCTGGCGCGCACACTGCTGTTGTGCGCAACGACCGTGTAGGCGTAGGGTGTGCCGAAGACCAGGCTGTCATAGTCCTTGGCGCGCTGATTGGCGTCCGCCACCAGTTGCCAGGCGCCCAGGAAAGCTTCCGCGAAAACACCGGAATAGGTTTTCTGCGTGGCACCATATTCAGTCAATGAATTGGCCTGCCGGGGATCGGCTGCGTATTGAGCAGCGCTCAGTGCTCCCGGCAATCCGCTGCGCGAAGCATCCCGTCCGCCGCGCACGCCCAGTCGAAGCCAGTCACTGCTCCACTGCGCGGACCCGGAAACCGCGTCGGAGCCCGACGCGAAGTTGACCCGATGCCCGTCACTGTTGCGATCACTCGCGGCGACATCGACCGAAAACCCGCCCGATGCCAGCGTGGCCGAGGCACGGGATTCGCGCAGTCCCAGACTGCCGGCGGCGGCGTACAACTGCGCGCCGTTGCTGCGCTGCGAGCCGGTACCCGCCTTGGTGGAGATGATGATTACGCCTGCGGTAGCGCCTTCGCCGTATAGCACGGCGCCGGTGCCACGCAGCACCTCGATCTTCTCGACGGTTGCAATCGGGATCGACGCCAGGCCGGCACTGGTGAGGTCGGCCTCGTTCAAGCGCAGACCATCAACAATGACAACCTGGTTGCTGTCGGATGTGGCGCCAAAGCCGCGCAGGTCCAGGCTGTAATTGTTGCCACCCGATGTGTCGAGGCGACCGACCACGCCGAGCAACTTCATCACTGCTTCGTTGACCGTGCCCGCGCCCGAGGCGCGAATCTGCTCCGCGGTGATGACGCTGACACCCAAGGGCAGACTGCCCGCCGGTTCGGCGAATCGGGTTGCGGTCACGGTGACCTCGGGCAGGCGTGGCTGCGCCAGCACAGGAAAGGTGGCGGCAAACGCCAAATGAACGGCGCACAGGCGCACCGAGACGCCGTAGGGCGACGGAAAGGCAGACAGTTTCATGAATAAGAGTCCAGCGAATACCCTGGCCGTCGTCCCCGACAGCAAATGGGCGCCATGGCCGGCTGCAAGCAGTCGACCGCCTTGTTGGCCGGTATCCGGGCTGGTGGAGCAACTACCATCGCCTTCCCAGACGCCTGTTCAAAGCGTCCAGTGGCCGTGATGGCAGCGGAGTCCGAGGACTCGTCCACTTACCGTTGCGGGGGCAGCGCAGGTTAGCGCGGCCGTCACCAGCCTTGCCTCCTGCTTCCCGTTGAACTGCAGCATGTGAACCACACTGCGAGCACCAACGCACGGATTTTACGCGATGCCCCCGCGCGCTAACTCTACAATCGTCACTCTATGTCGAACCAGTCCAAAATCGACCAGATCGCCGAACGGGTGGAACGCTTGCTGGTGCGCCATGCCGAACTGCAACGTACCAACGTCCTGCTTGCAAGTCAACTCGAGACCCTCACGAACGAACGCGATTCGCTGAAGTCGCGCCTGGGCGCGGCGCGGGCCCGGGTTGATGCCCTGCTCGATCGATTGCCCGAGGCCGGGGTTGGCACTACCAGTAAAGACGGGTCATGAAGCAGCTTGAGGTCCAGATCATGGGGCAGAATTACCTGCTGGGTTGCCCGCCGGGGGGAGAGTCGCGGCTGCTGGACGCAGTGGAACGGGTCGATACCGCCATGTGCAAGATCCGTGATGTGGGCAAGGTACGCGCGCGGGACCGCATCGCGGTACTCGCTGCGCTGAACCTGGCGTTCGACCTCGCCGAGAATCCGGCGGCTGTCTCGGGTGAGGGCGCGGCCAAGCAACCTGCCAGCAGCTGGCGCAGCGCTGACGATACCGATGATGGCCTGATGCTGACGTCCCTGCTGGATCGACTCGATCGTGCGCTCGGAGAAGACGGTCAGCTGATCTGACCGCCATCCGGTTTTTTGCGCACTGTTCTTGTTTGCGTCATTCGCCGGTGCGCCTACAATCGCTTTCGCCTGCAGTGCTCACCGGGCTTTATATTTCCTTGAACCAATGCTCTCGTAGCTCGGGCTTGGAAAATCGCCTGGCCGGTGTGATCATCTCGCGTCAGATGAACCCGACGCCAACGCTGACCTCGCCCACCTGAACCCCGGTTCAGGATGACGGTCCGGTGGACGCTGCAGGCACCTCATTCCTGGTGGACATCTCCCTCACGCTGATCCTGGAGCTCGCCCTGTTGGGCTTGTGCACCGGCTTTCTCGCCGGCCTGCTCGGCCTGGGTGGCGGCATGATGATGGTGCCATTCCTGACCATCATCCTGACCGCTCGGGCCTATCCGGAACAACATGTCATCAAGATGGCGGTGGCCACGTCGCTGGCAACCATCTGCTTCACCTCACTGGCATCGGTGCGCGCCCATCATCGGCGCGGAGCCGTGCGTTGGGACATCGTGCGGGTGCTTGCGCCGGGCATCGTGCTCGGCGCGTTCCTGGGGTCGCAGATGGCAGCGGCCCTGCCCGCGCGGTTGTTGGGCTACCTGTTTGCCGGATTCGTCGCGTTCTCGGCCACGCAACTATTCCTCAACCGCAAGCCGAAACCGAGCCGCGTCCTGCCGGGCGCGAGGGGCATGTTCGGCGTGGGCAACCTGATTGGCTTGTTGTCGTCGCTGGTAGGCGCTGGCGGCGCGTTCATCTCGGTGCCGTTCATGACCTGGTGCAACATCGCGATCCACAATGCGGTGGCCACCTCGGCCGCGCTGGGGTTCCCGATCGCTTTCGCTGGCTCGGTGGGCTATCTGGTCGCTGGCTGGAACCTGCCGGATATGCCGCCCGGAGCGCTGGGCTATCTCTATTGGCCCGGCTTCCTGGTCTTGTCCAGCGCCAGCATGTTGACTGCACCATTGGGGGCACGGGTGGCCCACAGCATGGAGGTTGCGCCGCTGAAACGGGTATTTGCTATTGTGCTGTACGCTCTGGCATCCTATTTCATCTTGCGCCAATGAGTGCCCCCAGCCCTGGCTTTGCCAGGCCCCCCGAGGGGGTGCCAGAAAACTTGGGAGCGGCCCGGCGTTTTCTTGGGAGTGCCCCCAGCCCTGGCTTTGCCAGGCCCCCCGAGGGGGTGCCAGAATACGTGGGAGCGGTCCGGCATTTTCTTGGGAGGAATTTCGATCGTGCGAATTTGCATCGTGGGCGCCGGAGCCATTGGCGGCATGCTGGGCGTCCGGCTGACATTGGCGGGCCATGCGGTCAGCCTGATCGTGCGCGGCGCCAATCTGCAGGCCATTCGCGCGGACGGCCTGACCCTGATCAGCGAGGACGGTACGCAGCAGGTGGCGCACCCGGCATGCGCCACCGATGCCATCGAACAGGCAGGCCGGCAGGACCTCGTGATCCTGGCATTGAAGGCGCACCAGGTGGCCGGTGTTGCCCCGCAACTGCACGCGCTGCTCGATCCAGGCACCCGGATCGTGACCATGCAAAACGGCATACCCTGGTGGTATTTCCATGGACTGGTTGGGCCGTACCAGGGCACGACCCTTGCGAGCGTCGACCCGGATGGCAGCATTGCACGGCATATTGCGGCCTGGCGCGTGATCGGCAGCGTCGTGTACCCGGCCAGCGAGGTCATCCGTCCAGGCGTCGTCCAGGTGGTCGAGGGCAACCGGTTCAGTCTGGGCGAGCCCGATGGCACGGATTCGGAGTCGGTGCGCGCGGTCAGCAGCGTGTTCAAGGCGGCCGGCTTCAGAGCCCCGGTCAGCACCGACATCCGCGCCGAAATCTGGCTCAAGGTATGGGGCAACCTCAGCTTCAATCCGATCAGCGCCCTCACCCATGCCACGCTGCAAGATATCTGCCTGTACCCGCCGACCCGTGCGCTCGCCGCTGCCATGATGACCGAGGCGCAGACCGTCGGCGAAAAACTGGGGGTACGTTTCAAGGTCAGTCTGGACCAGCGAATTGCGGGGGCACAGGCAGTTGGACACCACAAGACCTCGATGCTGCAGGACGTCGAACAGGGCCGACCGCTGGAATTGCAGGCCCTGGTCGGGTCGGTGGCCGAACTTGGCCGCATTACCCAGACACCGACTCCGGCCATCGATGCGGTGTGGGCCCTGGCCAGCCTGTTGTCCCTCAAGCTGCAGGCCCACCAGTCGCGACTGCGCGTGGATTGAGCCCTGGCACCACAATGTCCGACAAACCAGCCAACCACTGCATGCCATGAACGCCACGATGTCGCCCCACTTCGCCACTTTGCCCGAGATGGTCGCCGCCCAGCCGGCCGACGCTATCGCGCTGATGGCTCCGTCCGCACCGTCCCTGACCTACGGCGCCTTGGCACAGCTGGTGAACCATACGACCCAGACCTTGCGCACGCAGGGATTGGCGCGTGCGGACCGGGTGGCCCTGGTGCTCGACAACGGCCCGGCGATGGCATGCGCCTTTGTCGCGATGGCCAGCGCCTGCACCGCCGCGCCGCTGAATCCGGCATATCGGGGCGAGGAGTTCGCCTTCTACCTTTCTGACTTGCGGGCCAAGGCCTTGATCGTCGCACAGGGCAGCAACAGCGCGGCCATTGCGGCCGCGCGAGAACTGGGAATCCGGGTGCTCGAACTGCACAGTGCGCCAGACCAGGGGGCCGGCAGCTTCACATTGCGCGCCGCATCGGCCGAGCCCGCGACGGGCGCGGCGATGGACACACCGGCCCGCGCTGACGATGTCGCGCTGATCCTGCACACGTCGGGCACCACCTCGCGACCCAAGATCGTGCCGCTGAGCCATGCCAACGTCTGCGCATCGGCGCGCAACATCAGCCGAACCCTGCGCCTGACGCCGGCGGACTGCGGCCTGCATGTGATGCCCATGTTCCATATCCACGGTCTCATCGCCGGCCTGCTGGCGCCGATGGCGGTGGGAAGCCGGATCTTCTGCACGACCGGCTTCAATGCGCTGCGCTTCTTCGGCCAGATGAAAGAAAGCAAGCCGACCTGGTACACGGCGGTTCCGACCATGCACCAGACCATTTTGGCGCGGGCATCGCACAACCTGGATCTGATCCGGAACAACCCGTTGCGCTTTGTGCGTTCATCGTCATCATCGATGCCGCCACAGGTGATCGCCGAACTTGAACAGGTGTTTGGCGCGCCCTTGATCGAGTCCTACGGCATGACCGAGGCCGCACACCAGATGGCCAGCAGTCCGCTACCGCCAGCGCGGCGGATTGCGGGTTCGGTTGGCCTGGCCGCCGGTCCCGACGTGGCCATCATGGACCCACAAGGACAGCTGCTGCTTGCCTGCGAGATCGGCGAAGTCGTGATCCGGGGCGACAATGTGACGGCCGGCTACGAAAACAACCAGGAGGCCAATGACCAGGCCTTCGTCGATGGCTGGTTCCGCACCGGGGACCAGGGCGTACTGGACGCAGACGGCTACCTGACGCTGACCGGACGGCTCAAGGAAATCATCAACCGCGGTGGCGAAAAGATATCGCCGCGCGAGGTCGACGAGGTACTGATGGACCACCCCGCAGTGGCCCAGGTGGTGACCTTCGCGGTGCCACACGCCAAGCTCGGCGAGGAAGTCGCCGCCGCCGTCGTGCTGCGCGAATCGGCACAGGCCACCGAGCGCGAGTTGCGCGATTTTGTGGCCACCCGGATCGCCGACTACAAGGTGCCGCGCACGATCCTGATACTGGCGGAAATACCCAAGGGCGCGACGGGCAAGCTGCAGCGCATCGGCCTTGCCGCCAAACTGGGCCTGACGGGCTAAGAAAACGCCGGGCCGCTCCCAAGTTTTCTGGCACCCCCTCGGGGGGCCTGGCGAAGCCAGGGCTGGGGGCGCTCATGAGAAAACGCCGGGCCG
>JAYUQC010000125.1:0-11370 GCA_043759735.1 Rhodoferax sp. | reverse complement strand
CCTGCGTGCTGCGCACTGCGGCATTCGCCTTGGCAGCGGCCCTGCGGCGCAATGCACTAGCCTGCGTGCTGCGCACTGCGGCATTCGCCTTGGGAGCGGCCCTGCGGCTCATGCAATGGCGCTCCGAGGCATCGTACGCGGCGCGATGGCCTGGACACGCGCCACTTCGGCGCAATGCAGGGGAGTCATTCGTTTGCGCCCGGGACAGATGCTTGCATTTCAACTTCCGGCTGACCCGCAATCAACCAGTCGGGCATGCGGGCGGGCGCCCGCCCGCTACAGGCGACTTCGACGCAATCGCGCAGCGAACCAAAACAGGTCTTGCGCCCCACGAGGCCGGGGGCGTAGTGCGCGTACTTGCCAGAGTTTGTCATGATGCTGTGCGCATGCACCGGAATGACCGGCTCCTGCAACATGCACCAGCAGGTGTCGACCACGAACCGCACACCGAACGCCGAGAGGCTTGCCACATGCCCGGCCACCGCCGCCTGCGCAAGCACATGCCGGCTGGTGGTGACAACGATCTCGACCGAGACCGACTTGACGCGACCGGCGCACAACACTGCCAGCGCGCTGACCTCGTCCGCTGAAAAATGGGGATTGCCCAGTGCGACCAGTTCCACCGTTTCGGCGTGCGACGTGTTCAGCGCGCGCCAGGCCTGCGCCAGTTCGGTCAGCGCCACGGTGTGCTCGGCAATGGCAGGCACACCGCCGAGCGCCACCTGCGCATCCGCCGCTTCCGGGGTAATGCCGGCAATGTGGAACATCGGAGCCGAGGACGTGGTTGCGAACGCCGCGCCGAGGGCGCGCAGGTCATCCCGGGTTGGTTTCGCGTTTTCCAGCCCGCATATCACCGGAATATGTCGACCCGACAGCAGGCCGACGTGGTACCCGAGCAGTGGATACAGCGACTCGTCAACCCGGTGCGAAAGACCCACCAGATCGACCCGAATCCGAGCCTTGCGCAGTGCGTCCAGATGACAGTCATGGGCCGGGGCGCGGCCGGTCAGCGCCATCAGGATATCGAGGAAGTCCGGGTATTTCGCGGTGCGCGCGCCGATCACGCTATTGGCATACACAACCGCGTTGGACTCGGCCCAGGCGATATGTTGACCCGCGACCGGCGCGCTGTCCAGCAGATAGGGCGCGCAGGTGTAGGTCGGCGCGGCGCCCAGATCGACGTAGGCCTGCGCCAGCGCTTCGGCCGGCTCGCCGAATGCGGGCGGGACACCCTGCTGGCGCCAACCGCAGCGGTCGACCGAAATCGCGTTCAGGCTCGTCGGCACCGCGACATGCCCGCCCCAGGCAACCAGTTGTTCGGCAAAACGCAGGCTGCCCACGCCCGTGTAGATACAGCCATCGATGTGCGCCTGCGCAATGTCGATCAGCTCGGTTGCGCCTGAGGCCTGCGCCATGTGGATGATGATCTCCAGCGCCACCTGTTTGGCCCGCCCGAGTTCGCCAGCGCGCATGCGCTGGTCCAGCGGGCTCAGAGCCAGTGCCGTTTCCCGGGCCGGATGCGCCACCAGGCACATCCGGCCTTCTGACCCGTCAGTAGCAGCGCGCGCAACGGTAGTTGCCAGCTCCTGGGCAGCATCAGCCGCTTGCGCGGCCACGCGAATGGCATCGACATGCCGCAGCGCGGTGAAGTGCTGCGGATCGACGGAGACGACCGGTATGCTGTGACCGAACATGATCTTGGCCACCAGCACACCCAGCAGCAGGATGTCGTCCTGACCGGCCAGGATCAGGGCGCTGGGCGCATTGCTGCTGAGCAGCAATTCCAGCATCACACTGCTACCGGTGCATGATCCCCGTCCAGCGGGAATGGCCAGAACCGCATGGCGTACGCTGCGGCCACAAAGCGGATGGTGGCGGTCGATCACGACACCACTGGCGGGATCGATGCCGCCCCAGAAACTCAGCCCGACGTCGGACCACAGCAGGTTGCCTTCTGCCTCGCCGGCGATCAAGGTGTGGCCGGACCATGCGGACCACGCTGCGGACGCGGCAACAGCGGCCTTGCCTGTGCCGGTACGGATTCGGGTGCTCATTGCAGAGGGATGGCCCGTGGCAACGACGGCGTTGAGTGCGAAACGGCTCAGGGCACCGACAGGTATTTGGCCGGACGGGTCGCCAGCGCCTGCGCAACGATCTTTTCGACGAACGCGCGCTCCTGGCCGATCAGCGGCAGGCGCGGGCGGCGCATGTGTTCGGTGCCCACGCCGACCAGCAGATCGATGAGCTTGAGGTTCTGCACCAGTTTGGTCGAAACGTCCAGGTGCAGCATCGGCGTCATCCACTGGTACAGCGTGAGCGCCTCGGCGAAATTGCCGGCCCGGATCAGGTCGTACAAGGCCACGGTTTCGCGCGGAAAGGCGCAGCCGACACCCGCCAGCAGGCCGTCGCATCCCAGGGTCAGGCCCTCGAACGCCAGATCATCCACGCCCAGGAACAACTGATAACGAACGCCCAGCAGATTGCGCAGATCGGTGATGCGGCGGGTATCGCCGCAGCTTTCCTTGATGGCGGCGATCCACTCGCAATCGGCCAGCTCCAGCATGTGCTCGGGTTTGAGGTCGACCCGGTAGGCGATCGGGTTGTTGTAGATCATGAGCGGCTTTTGCGCCGCCTGCGCCATGGCGCGCACATTGGCCATCGCTTCGCGCGCATCGGCGACATAGATCACCGAAGGCATGACCATGTAGCCCGCCACGCCCATCCGGTTACCGCCCTCGATGAAGCGCAGTGCCTCGCGGGTGCTGGTCTCGGACACATTGGCCAGCACCGGAATCCGACCGGCGCTGGCGTCGAGCGCAATCCGGGTGACTTGCAGCTTTTCCTCCAGCGTCAGGGTGCTGGCTTCGCCCAGCGAGCCACAGGTGACGAGTCCATGGATGCCGTTGCGGATCTGAAAGTCGATGTGCCGGGCGGTGCCTTCGGCATCGATGCGCTCATCGGCATGGAACTTGGTGGTGATGGCGGGGAAGATGCCTTGCCAGCGGGGATTTTTCACGAACGGCTCCTGGGGTTGAAGCTGGGTTGCAGCAGGGTTGATAGTGGGCTGATGACGGACAAAGACGGTTTGCGCGGTGTCTGGCGCTCCCTCTGGCCCGATATGCCAAAAGCACATCGTTGATATATTAGAACCTGCAACGGCTTGAGACAGGTCGACCCGCGAGAGGACTAGGGTTTGCACCAATACCGACATGCCGTCGGCTCCTCCATACTTGGTTCACCGGTCGAACTAAGTAGACAACAGTCCACGCACTCGCCCGGACGCGGCATCGGATTGCAGGCACAGCGCAGTGTTGCGCCAACGACCCCGGCCGTGATGCGCCACACGAATCCGAGCCCGAGCGGGCCCACCAACTGGAGAAATGAATGCAATTCAAACGTCACCTCACCGCCCTGGCACTGGCCATGGGTTCGGTTGCCGCCTTTGCCCAAGCCACGGTCGGCGTGAGCTGGTCCAATTTCCAGGAGGAGCGCTGGAAGACCGACGAAGCGGCCATCAAGACCCAACTGGGAAAATCGGGCGCCAAATACATCAGCGCCGACGCCGGCGGCTCGCCCGAGAAGCAGCTCTCCGACATCGACGGCCTGATCGCCAAGGGCGCCAAGGTGCTGATCGTGCTGGCGATGGACAAGGACGCGATCCTGCCGGCAGTCAACAAGGCCAACCAGCAGAAGATCCCGGTGATCGCCTATGACCGCCTGATCGAGGCGCCCGGCGTGACCTACATCACGTTCGACAACAAGGAAGTCGGCCGCATGCAGGCGCGCGCCGTTCTGGCCGCCAAGCCCAAGGGCAACTACGCCATGATCAAGGGCTCACCCACCGATCCGAACGCCAACTTCCTGCGCGAAGGCCAGCAGGAAGTGCTGGACGCCGCGATCAAGAAGGGCGACATCAAGATCGTCGGCGACGAGTACACCGACGGCTGGAAGCCCGAGGTCGCGCAGAAAAACATGGAGCAGATCCTGACCAAGAACGGCGGCAAGGTCGACGCGGTGGTCGCCTCCAACGACGGCATGGCCGGTGGCGTGGTCGCCGCGCTGACCGCCAAGGGTCTCAAGGGCGTTCCGGTGTCCGGCCAGGACGGCGACCATGCCGCATTGAACCGCGTCGCGCTGGGCAGCCAGACCGTCTCGGTGTGGAAAGACGCGCGCGAGCTGGGCCGCGAGTCGGCAGCTGCGGCAGTTGAACTGGCCACGGGCAAGAAGGCCTCCAAGTCCGCCGAGTGGAGTGGCGGCGAGAAGAAGATCAAGGTGATGGCCCAGTTCCTCAAGCCGATCCCGGTGACCCAGAGCAATCTGGATGCCGTGGTCAAGGCGGGCTGGATCACGAAAGACGCCTTGTGCAAGGGCGTGACCGACAAGAAGGTCGCCGCCTGCAAGTAAGCAGCGGGCAATGACGCTGGCTGCCCGAGCGCGCTACGCGCGCACGGGCGCCGGCGGACCTCCGCCGCCTGGCGCGTGGTACACGGCGGGCTCGCAATCAGCCCGATCTCGTCGCCGGACCTGCTTGCGGTTGTTCGGCTCGCCTGATAGGGCGGAGGAACCTATGAACCAGACTCTTCAATCGCTGCGGCGCGCCTCGATCGACTGGCGCATGGTGCTGATGGCCACCGTGCTGGTGGTCATCGCGCTGGCCTTCAACGTGATGTCCAATGGCATCTTCCTGTCACCCGAGAACCTGTACAACATTGCTCAGCAAACCGCTGTCGTGGGCATCCTGGCCACGGTCATGGTGCTGATCATCGTCGCGCGCCACATCGACCTGTCGGTCGGCTCGGTGCTCGGGTTCATCGGTGTGTTGATCGCCACGCTGATGTACAGCTTCAACTGGCCCTGGCCCACCGCCGCGCTGGCCGGCCTGGCCACCGCCATCGCGGTGGCGATGTACCAGGGCTACCTGACTGCCGTCATCGGTGTGCCCTCCTTTGTCGTCACGCTGGGCGGCCTGATGTCGTTTCGTGGCGCCGCGTTCCTGGTCGCCGACGGGCGTACGCAGCCGATCACGAACGAATTCTTCCTGCGCCTGGGCGGTGGTTATGACGGCGCCATCGGCACCACCGCCAGCTGGGCGCTGGGCCTGTTGATGTGCGTTGCCCTGGTCTGGTGGAAGGCCAATCAGCGCCGGTCCCGCCAGGCCTACGGCGTACCCACCAATGCGTTGTGGGTCGACAGCCTGATGACCGCGGTGCCCTTGGTCATCGTCATCAGCTTCGTCGCGGCGATGAACGCCTACCAGATCCCGAACAAGTCGGCGCCGCAGGGCATTCCGATCCCGGTGCTGATCTGGATCGCGGTGGCGCTCCTCGTCTCGTTCCTGGTGCACCGCACGCGCTTTGGCCGCTATGTGTTCGCCATGGGCGGCAACCCGGACGCCGCCGCGCTAGTCGGCATTCCGGTGCGGCGCGTGATGCTGATGCTGTTCGCCCTGCTGGCCGTGCTGACAACCATTGCCGCCATCGTGTCGATCGCCCGGCTCAATGCCGGCACCAACTCGCTGGGCACCAATATGGAGTTGCTGGTCATCGCGGCCACCGTGATCGGCGGCACCGCCCTTGCCGGTGGCAGCGGCTCGATCCTGGGATCGGTGCTGGGCGCGCTGATCATGCAGTCTATCGACAGCGGCATGCTGCTGCTCGATGTGCCGATCGGCTGGCGCTACGTGATCATCGGCCAGGTGCTGATCGCAGCCGTGGTGTTCGACGTCGTGTATCGCAAATGGACCGGGGAGCTGCAATGAACTCCACCGCGACGCCCACGGCGACCAACAAGAAGACGAAGGCCGACCCGTCCCGCTGCCTGGTCGAACTGCGCAACATCCGCAAGGCCTTTGGCGGTGTGCACGCGGTTGACGATGTCAGCCTGAACCTGTATCCCGGCGAGGTGGTCGCGGTGCTGGGCCACAACGGCGCCGGCAAGTCAACGCTGATGAAGATGCTGGCCGGTGCGTATCCGATCGACAGCGGCGAGGTCGTCATCGATGGCAAGCCGGTGCATGTGCGTACGCCGGCCGACGCGCAGCGCCTGGGCATCGAGTCGATCTACCAGACGCTGGCGCTGGCCGACAACCTGGACGCGGTGGCCAACCTGTTCCTGGGGCGCGAACTGCTGACCCGCTGGCGCACGCTGGACGACCACCGCATGGACGCCGACGCGCGCACCGTCTTCAAGCGCCTGAACAAGAACTTCACCAATGTGCGCACGCCGGTGCGCCGGCTCTCGGGCGGGCAACGCCAGGTGGTGGCGATCTCGCGCGCGATTTACTTCAACGCCCGCATCCTGATCATGGACGAGCCCACCGCGGCACTGGGCCCGGAAGAAACCGCGATGGTCGGCAACCTGGTGCGCCAGCTCAAGGACGATGGTGTCGGCATCTTCCTGATCAGCCACGACATGCACGACGTGTTTGCACTGAGCGACCGGCTGGCCGTGATGAAGAACGGACAGTTGGTCGGCGCCTACCGCACCCAGGACGTGACCGAGGATGAAGTGCTGGGCATGATCATCGCGGGAAAACAACCCGCCGGGAAGGAGCAGTTCGCGCGGCCCGCGCGCTGACAGCGGGACGGTGGCGGCAGCATGAAAACCAAGGGCGACCAGCAACTGCTCAAACGCATCAACCGCAGCGTGCTGTTGCGACTGCTGCGCGCGCAGCCGGGCCAGTCGCGGGCGTGGCTGGCCCAGGCCAGCGGCCTGACGAAGTCGACCGTCAGTGCGCTGGTGCGTGAGCTGCTGGACGAACGCTGGATCCGCGAATCCGGCGCGGCGGTCGCCGGTGACGGCATGGGCCGACCCTCCACACCACTGGAACTCGATGCCTCGGCGCGGGCCCTGATCGGCGTCGAGATCGGCGTGCAGCGGATGCGGCTGGTGACCGTGTCGCTGACCGGCGAGGTGTTGCATGCGAGCGACGGAGCGATGGTCGGCACCGATGCCCGCAAGGTGTGCGATCAGCTCGCACACATGGTGATCCAGGCCTGGCGCGCGCTGGCCCACGACCATCTCGTGCTGTCGGGCATCGGTGTGTGCCTGCCCGGCGCCATCGATGAAATGGCGGCACTGGTGCGATTCGCACCCAACCTGGGCTGGCGCGATCTCTCGTTTCACGCGATGCTGACCGACGCGCTGCAGGAATCCGGCGTGCCGGACGTCGGCATCCATCTGCACAACGACGCTGACGCCGCCGCGTTGGGCGAATACGAGTTCGCGTCCGTCGGCGATGCCGACCCGCTGATCTTTATCAGTTGCGACGTCGGCGTAGGCGCCGGCATCGTGCTAAACGACCATTTGTTCACTGGCGCCCGCGGCATGGCCGGCGAGATCGGCCACAGCATCATGCAGGTCGACGGCGAACGGTGTTCCTGCGGCCGCCGCGGCTGCGCCGAAACCTTCATCGGTGCCCGTGCCCTGGGCACGGCCGCCGGAATCGAGCGTGCAGCCCGCTATCTGGGAGTGCTGATCCAGAACCTGGACGTGATGTTCAACCCGCGCATGGTGGTGGTCGGCGGACAGTCCTGCACCACCCGCCCCGAACTGCTGGACAACGCGATCCGCATCGTTGCGCAGTACGCCGACAGCGCCGGCGTGCCCGCACCCCGGGTCCGCGCTGCCCGTTACGGCCTGCAGGCGGCGGCCGTTGGTGCGGCGGCGGTGGCATGGCACCGGTACCTGCGGCCGGTGCCCGCCGAGGCGTCGTTGCCGGTGGGTCCGTTGCCGCAGGGTAGTTCAGCACAACACGCGGCCAGCGGTACTGACGTCGGCATTGCCGATGTCGTCGCTCGTTCTGCGCCGCACACTTTGGAGCCCACATGAGAAAAGTCGTCTGGGGTGTGCTGAGCACCGCAATGATCGGCCGCGAGAAATGATTCCCGCGCTGCAGTCGGCCACGTTGCGATCTACTCGGGCGATGGACGGATTCGCCGCTACCACAATCCGGGCTGCGGTTGCGGCCGCCGCACTGGCGGCCGTCCCTGCCGGAGCCGCTCCGGGTGATCCCGCCCTGGTGCGATTTGTCGAAGAAACCGACAGCGCAGGCCTGCAGAGCCGTTTCGAGGGCGACTTCGAGTTCCAGGTCGGCGGCGGCGTGGCCAGCTTTGACTGCGATGGCGATGCACTGCCCGAGGTCTATGTCACCGGGGGTGTGGCCAAGGCCAGGTTGTATCGCAACCGCAGCACCCGCGGCGGGCCGATCAAACTGGTGGAAGAAAATTCGGGGCTGGAACTGACTGGCGCCAATGGCGCCTATCCGATCGACATCGATGCCGATGGCAACACCGACCTGGTCGTGCTGCGGGTCGGCGAAGTCCAGTTGTTCCGGGGCCTGGGCGGCTGTCGCTTCGAACGCGCCAATGATCGCTGGGGCATGCGCGCCGACAACGCCTGGCACAGCGCCTTCAGTGCGACCTGGGAAAAAGACCAGGAATGGCCGACGCTGGCCATCGGCAGTTATGTCGATCGCGGCAAGCACGACTTTCCCTGGGGCAGTTGCACCCCGGGCAGCCTGCTGCGCCCGGCCACGGGTGGGCGCGGATTTGCCGATCCGGTGCCGCTGGCGCCCGGCCATTGCGCACTGTCGATGCTGTTCTCGGACTGGAGTGGCCGGGGTGATGTGGCGTTGCGGGTCAGCAACGACCGCGAGTATTTCAAGGGCGGCCAGGAGCAGTTGTGGCGCATCGCGCCGGGCCAGCCGCCGCGGCTGTATACCGAGGCCGAGGGCTGGCGGCCGCTGCAGGTCTGGGGCATGGGCATCGCCAGCCACGACCTGGACGGCAGCGGCAGACCGGTTGTGTTCCTGACCAGCATGTCCGACAACAAGTTGCAGGTGCTCGAGGGCAGCGGCGACAAGCCCAGCTACCGCGACATGGCTTTCAAGCGCGGCGTCACCGCACACCGGCCGTATGTGGGCGGCGACATCCATCCCTCGACCGCCTGGCATGCGCAATTTGCCGACGTCAACCACGATGGCCTGGCCGACCTGTTCATCGTCAAGGGCAACGTAGCCAGCATGCCCGATTTCGCGACGCTCGATCCGAACAACCTGCTGCTGCAGCGCACCGACGGCCAGTTCGTCGAGACTGGCCAGCAGGCTGGCATCGCCAGCTACCGGCGCGGACGTGGCGGCTTGCTGGTGGACCTCAACGGCGACGGCATGCTCGACATGCTGGTCGTCAACCGCTGGGACAAGGCGCAGCTGTGGCGCAATGTCGGCACCGGCACCGCCGAGAAGCCGGTCTCTCCCGGTGGCTGGCTGCAGTTGCGGCTGCGCCAGGGCGGCGGCAATCGCGACGCCATCGGCGCCTGGGTCGAAGTCGACCTGGGTGGGCGCGTCGTCCGCCAGGAACTGACCATCGGCGGCGGCCATGCCAGTGGCCAGCTCGGTTTCATCCATGTCGGACTGGGCAGCGCGAAGGATGTGAAACTGCGGGTGCGCTGGCCGCACGCCGATTGGAGCGCCTGGTACGACGCAGCCGCTGATAACACCTACCTGGTGGACCGGTCTGCGGGCGTCAGCCTGTGGAAGTCGCCATGACGACGATCGCACGCCTGCGCTGCTGGCTCACCCTGGCCGTTGTTCCGATGCTGATGGCCAGCGCTGCCCTGGCCCAATCGGCTACGCCTGCAGCCCGACCGACCAACGCCTACAGCTCCGCGCCGGTCACCGACTGGTTCCATCTGGCCTTGCAACTGACCCAGCAGACGCCCGGCTTCAGCCCGCCGGTGGCGTCGCGCGCGCTGGCCTACCTGTCTTTGGCGCTCTACGAATCGGTCGTGCCCGGCATGCCGGAGTACCAGAGCCTGGCCGGGCAGCTGAACGAGCTCAGTTCGCTGCCCTGGGCACAACCCGACGAATCCCTGCACTGGCCGACCGTGGCCAACGCCGCGCTGGCCACCATGACGCGCATGATGTTTGGCAACGCCAGTGCCGAAAACAAGGCCCGCATCGACCTGCTGGAGCGCGACATGGTGCTGCGCCATGCGCAGGATTTCGATCCGGCCGACCGCAGCCCGGACCTGGTCAACCGCTCGGAGAGCTTTGGCAAGCTGATGGCGATGGCACTGATGACCTGGGCCCGTACCGATGGTGGCCATGAGGCCTGGGGGCCGCCGCGGCGCGACATTCCCAACTATGTGCGGCCCAGCGGCGAGGGCCAATGGAGCCCGACGCCGCCGGCCTACGCACCGGCCCTGCTGCCGCGCTGGGGCAACAACCGCCCGTTCGTGCTCAAAAGCCCGACCGTCTGCCCAGCGCCCGCGCCGCCACCCTATGCGCTGGACAAAGGTTCGGATTTCTACCAGGACGCCCAGGAGGTCTACCGCATCAGCCAGCAGGCGACCCAGGAACAGCGCCAGATCGCTTTGTATTGGGCCGACGATCCGGGCAAGACGCCGACACCAGCCGGTCACTGGACGTTCATTGCCGCCGACCTGCTCAAGGAGCGCAAGGCCAGCCTGGCCGACGCGGCGCAGCTGCTGGCACAACTCAACCTGGCGATGGCCGACGCCTTCATCGCTGCCTGGCACGCCAAATACAGCCACAGCCTGCTGCGACCGGTGACCTATGTGCAACTGGCGATCGACAGCAACTGGGTACCGACGCTGCTGACCACGCCGCCGTTCCCCGAATACCCTTCGGCCCACTCGGTGCAATCGAGCGCAGCGGCCGGCATTCTGGCCAAGGCGTTCGGCACCCAGACCCGGTTCACCGACAACACCCACAACGACCGCGGCTGGGGACCGCGCAACTTTGCCAGTTTCGCGACTGCCGCCGACGAAGCCGCGCGCTCGCGCCTGTACGCGGGCATCCATTTCGGCTTTGGCGTGCGGGGCGGCCAGGCCCAGGGCAGTTGTGTGTCCGCAAAGGTGCTGGCACTGACCCTGCGCACGAAATGATCCCCGGTCCGGTGTCGGGCCGTCGGCGCGACCTGGCACAAGTATCGGATTTGTGCCAGCATCGGGCATGAATTTGCTCAACCGATCGTTGGCCGAGGGCATCCGACGGGTCGGATTTCGCAAATGGTACGAGCGCGAGTTGTTGTCCAGCCATGCACACATGCTGCTGGCCTTCCTGTGCGTCATCGCGCTCATGGGCAGCATGGAAGCTTTTTCCGGCTCCAGCGCGTCGGGCAAACTGGTCAATGTGGCGCTGGTGCTGATCAGTGGCGGCATCGGGTTGTGGGCCCTGCGGCGCTATCTGTATCTGTTGATGCATGCCGAGCAGGTCGCCAACCAGGCCAACTGCCCGCAATGCACGACCTACGGCAGCATGACGCTGGTCGAGGAAAACCGGCGCAATGGCCAGGCGCTGGTGTGCTGCAAGAAATGCGCACACCAATGGACGATCGAGCCCTGAGC
>JAYUQC010000124.1:0-4002 GCA_043759735.1 Rhodoferax sp. | reverse complement strand
CCGGCCCACCAGGGTCTGCATCATGCGCACCACCTCGGCGCCTTTTTCGTAGATCGTGACGGTGTAGAAGTTGTTGATCTCCACGTAGCTGTCGGGCCGCACCGGGTGCGCCATCGGGCCGGCGTCTTCCGGGAACTGGGCCGTGCGCAACACGCGCACGTCTTCAATGCGTTTGACGGCGCGCGCGGAAGGCTCATGGCACAGGTCCTGCGAGAACTCCTGGTCGCGGAATACGGTCAGGCCTTCCTTCAGGCTCAGCTGGAACCAGTCGCGGCAGGTCACGCGGTTGCCGGTCCAGTTGTGGAAGTACTCATGCCCGACCACCGATTCGATGTTGGTGTAGTCGGTGTCGGTGGCGGTGGCCTGGCTTGCCAGCACGTATTTGGTGTTGAAGACGTTCAGGCCCTTGTTCTCCATCGCGCCCATGTTGAAATCGCTGGTGGCCACCACCATAAAGCGCTCCAGGTCCAGCGTGAGGCCAAAACGCGCTTCGTCCCAGGCGATGGAGGCCATCAGCGAGTGCATCGCGTGTTCGGTCTTTTCCAGATCGCCGGGGCGCACATAGATTTCCAGCAGATGCTCATTACCGGCGCGTGACGTTATGCGCTGCTGGCGGCACACCAACTGGCCGGCGACCAGCGCAAACAGGTAACACGGCTTGCGGTGCGGGTCCACCCAGCGCGCGAAGTGGCGCCCCTGGTTGTCGGCTCCTGGCAGGTCACCGTGCTGCACCAGGTTGCCGTTGGACAACAGCACCGGGTAGGCGGCTTTGTTGGCGCGCAAGGTCACGCTGTAGCTGGCCATCACGTCGGGCCGGTCCAGGAAGTAGGTGATGCGGCGAAAACCCTCGGCCTCGCACTGGGTGAAGAACGAGTCGTTGCTGACGTACAGGCCCATCAGCTTGGTGTTCTTGATGGGTACGCAGGTGGTGAAGATTTCCACCTGGAAGGGCTCCAAGCCGCAGTCGGGCAGGTTCTCCAGCACCAATTGGTCACTGTCGATGTTGAAAGCCGTGCCCTGGCCGTTGATCAGCACGCGGGCCAGATTCAATTCCTGCCCGTGCAGGCGCAGGGCTTGCGCGCCCTGGTCGGGGTTGCGCCGCAAGGTCATGCGGTTGAGCACGCGTGTGCGCGCCGGGTCCAGGTCGAACACCAGTTCCACCGCGTCGATCCAGAAGGCCGGTGCGGTGTAGTCCTCGCGGCGCACCAGCGCGGGTGCGCTGCTGCCATCAGACATAAGAAGCATTGAGAGGCTCCAAAAATTTCATGCTCATGAGTTCATCGTAATCGCGCGCCCGGGCCATCACATGAGCGCCGTCCAACTGCTCGGCGCGGTGGCTGCTGCAAATTGCCACCGCGCGCATGCCGGCACGTCGCGCCGCTTCAATGCCCAGAGGCGCGTCTTCAAACACGATGCAATGGCGCGGCTCGGCTCCCAAGCGCCGCGCCGTCTCCAGAAAAATATGCGGCTCCGGCTTGCCGGGCAGGTCTTCGTCCCCGCCAACGACGGCATGCGGCGCGACATCGAGTTGCAAGCGACCGAGCGCAAAGCCGATGTTGTGCTTGTCGCCTGCCGTACCCACGCCGATCTTGAGGCCCCCGCGCAGGGCCGCGCCCATGAAGCGCTTGAAGCCCGTCACCTCGGCGAAGATGGGCGTGAACAGCTCGCGGTACAAGGCTTCTTTTTCCTGCGCAAAACGCCAGGCTTCCTCGGCGCCCATGGGGCGCCGGAACAGTTCGGCGATGCATTCGGCGCCAGTGCGCCCGGTGGTGCGGCGCAGCAGCTCGGCCAGGTCCATGGCGATGCCGTGGCGCTGGGCAAAGCGCCGCCAGGACTCGGCGTGACTGGGCATGGAATCGATCATGGTGCCGTCCATGTCGAAGATCAGCGCCTGGACAGAATTCAAGCTTGGACTTCCAGCAAGCGTTGGATGGCGGTCCGAAATCTTGCGAACGAAGGACTGCGGGTTTGCAATCGAGCCAAGTCCACCTGGGAGGCGAGTTTCAACTGGTGCTGGGTCGGCTTGTAGGTCGATCCTTTGGGGCGTGCTTTCGAGAGGCAACCTTTGGCGTCGCGGACCGTCTCGGGGTCGGTTGGAAACAGATGCGCGTTTGGCACATCGCCGAATACTTTGCGAGTCGTCTCATGATCCGCCAAAAACAGGGTCTCAAATTCTTGGACCAAGAAGACAAACTCGAATGGTGTGCCTTGCGCAAGCGACGCGGCGCGTGCCTGCAACTGCTTGACATGGGATTCCTGATCGTCACAGTCAGCGCAGTCGTAATCCATCACCCAGAGGATTGGACATTTTTCCAGTAGTGCCACCTTGAAAAAATCGTCGAAGCGGGCGATCACCTTTGGCAAGTCGCCTCGCTTGTGCGGGCGTTCAACGGTGAGGTCGTAGTGATCGAGGCCGCGCGCAACGCGTCGGACCAGTTCGGGAACGGCCAGGAGGTCGCCATCGCCTTCAACGACCGGGAGTATCCGTTTCATATCTCCTCCGGCTGAAGACCTTCTGCAAGCATGAACTCCTGCAATGACATCAGCCGCTTCTTGACAGCCTCCATCTGCGTTCGCTTAACAGCAGAGACCTTGGTCACTCCTTTATCCAAGGTAACGACTCGCACCTCTTCGGGATTGAAATAGTCGATAAAGTGCGGGCTGTGCGTCGTGACGACGATTTGCATGGTTTCAGAGCATTCCCGAAGTGCTTCGGCGAGTACGCCGAGCACCCCTGGCTGCACGCTTTGTTCCGGCTCCTCAATGACAAGCATCCGAGGGGCGGGCGTTTGGTACAGGGCCAGTAAGATTCCAAAGATTCGAAGTGTGCCGTCCGACAATTGGACGGGGTCGTAGGCAACCGTCTCGTTCTTCCCTAGTGAAAACCAGAACCGAGGCACTAGGTAGCTGCCAACCGAAGAAACGGTAACGTCAATGAAGGTTGGCACGACGGCGCGCATAGCTTCATTTATCCGCTCAAGAGCCGCTTTCCCGCGCATCGTTCGACGCAATGCCTTGATCACCGACGCCCAGTTTTTCCCATCCTCAGCAAGCACTTTGTCGCGGTCTGGTGAGGCGGGATCTCGAAGCATGTTCGGATAGATGACGGAGTAACGCCAATCTCTGACAAATCTCTCCATCGGCCAGCCAAACGTGGACCCCAATCCGCGTAAATGTCCAAGCGCCAATTGGTCATGGGCCAGCCGCTGAGGCCTGGGGTCGCTGGAACTCTCCACCGTGCCAGCCCGATCTCGGGAAAACGACTGCATCTTCGAATTGCGCTCAGGTGCCAACCCATTTCTGTAGGGGTTGGCGCCAACCACATCAATGAAGGCGCACTTTTCCGAATCAACCGTGTAGTTGCTTGCCGTTTCCGACTGGATTGAGAACTCATAGAACTCTTGTCCCAATCCCGCAATCTCAGTGCCACCAAACTCCAAATGCACAGACAGTTTGAACGGCTTGGTTTTGGAATACTGCCGCACCCTTGAGATTCCGCCCCGCTTAGATACTGCATGTTCAAGATCGACAGCTACGGCGTCGCGTACGAAGCGCAGGCAATCGACGATGTTGCTTTTCCCAACCGCATTGGGTCCAACCAAAACAGTAATCGGGTTTGAAAACTCAATCTGAACGTTGTCCAGACTCTTGTAGTGCCTGATGTGCGCTGATTTCAAAAACATTGCAACTCCATTGTCATAACCCGCGGCGGCGCCTACACGCCCTGCTTGAGCGAGGCTTCGATAAAGGGATCCAGGTCGCCGTCGAGCACCTTTTGCGTGGCCGAGGTCTCGTAGTTGGTGCGCAGGTCCTTGATGCGGCTCTGATCCAGCACATAGCTGCGAATCTGATGGCCCCAGCCGACGTCGGTCTTGCTGTCTTCGAGCTTTTGCTGCTCGGCCCTCTTCAGGCGCATTTCGTGCTCGAACAGGCGCGAGCGCAGCATGCCCCAGGCCTCGTCGCGGTTGCGGTGCTGCGAGCGGTCGTTCTGGCACTGCACCA
>JAYUQC010000123.1:0-4008 GCA_043759735.1 Rhodoferax sp. | reverse complement strand
TGATCGCGCCGTTCTGGCTGCTGCTGTGCGCCTGGGCGCTGGTCGCCCTGTGGTTCCTGCGCCGACGCCAGCGCGGCGACATCCCGCGCGCCGTCGTCTGCCTGATCGCCGGCATTGCACTGCTCGACGCCATGCTGATCGCGGTCAGCGGCTCGATGATACTGGCTCTGCTGGCGGTCGCAGGTTTCGGTCTGACGCTCTTTCTCCAACGCCACATCGCGGGCACTTGAGGCGAGCGCACGACCTGGGCTGCCCGGGGTGAACTGGTCCCCGAAAAGTGGACGCCACGAAGTCTGTTACTTTGACTTTTTGGAGGACATATGAAAGCAGGAATTGATAGGCCCACAGCGCCGAGCCCATGCACGAACTGCATCGATGGATGAACGATCAGTTTGACCAGCGCCTGGTGGAGCCCAATAGCGCCGTGGGTCAGGCGCTGCAGAGCCACGTCGATGAGGTCAAGGTCACCCCAGCGCTGTGGCTGCCCTGGAACTACCGCGAGCAACTGGCCCACACCGGGTGAGCCAAAGCCGCTTTACGCCGCCAGGCTCAAGGGCCGCCACGCCGGCGCGGCATTGGCACGCGTCGGGTCGCCACCCATGAGCAACACCTGAAGTTCACAGGCCTGCAGCGTACGGGCGGGTGTGTCAGCGTCGGGCCAGAAGGCGAACCGCCCGCTGGAGAGTCGTTTGTGACAAAGCCAGAAGCCATACCCGTCATACACCAAAATCTTGATCCCCGTGCGCGCGCGATTGCCAAAAGACGAACAAAGCGCCGCTCAAAGGATCGGCCTGCAGGCGTTGTCTGCACGCACCCGCCAGTGCATCGATTCCGCCGCGAAAGTCGATCGGCTCGACCGCCACCAGAATGCGCATGTGCGGCGTGATCTGGATCATGCCGCACCCCAGAAGGCATTGCACAGGCTGGCCAAGCCGGCAAGGCCGCCTGCGTTGAGCTCCACGCGCATCTTCGCGCCGCGCACGTTGTGCAGCTCCACAATGCCGGCGGTATACGCCCGCCCTGCTTGCGGCTCTCACGCCAGCACCGAAAACGCTGCTCGGCCTGCTCCAGGCTCTCGCCGTGACCATCCGCTTGCTCGACGTTTGCCGTCTTGTCCATCTGCTGTACTCCTCGTAGGGTTGAACTCCAAAACAAGGTTAGCAACAGCAAAAAAATGTTTCATGCAAATTTGCCGGAAGGACACTCACGAGGCATTGGCGATCCGGCGCGCGCAGTTGGAGAGGTCGCCCACGGTCGAGAACTACCAGGCCGTGCTCACGGCGGCCCAAGCCGCGGGGCGCGATCTGGCGGCCTATCGCGACGCATTATTCGTCTGGGCGCAGGCGCAGGCGCAGGAGGCAAGGCAGGCGGTGCGCGCGGGCAGCGACCCGTGGGGACCTGGGACACCGGGATCGAGCGGGAGGCACGTAGGTGTGCGCACGGCGTGGCTGCTGGCGGACGGACGGGTTGACGAAGCTCTGGCACTGGTGCAGCCGCCCCATGTGTGCCAACCGGCGCAAATGCGCGCCATTGCGAAGCAGCTGCCCGCTGCGCGCAATGCCCAGGCAGTGCCCTTGTTGTTGCGGGTTTTCGCACTGGCAATGCCGCGGGCGTCGACACCGTACAGCGATGAGCTGGCGCTGGTCAGGGACATCGCGACCCGCATGAACCCGGCGCAGCGGGCGATCTGGCTGGCGTCGCTGCGCGCGCAGTACAAGCCCAAACGCAATTTCGTCAAGGGGCTGGACGCGCTGAAAGGCCCGTGATAATCGGGCATTGATCAACGGAACGGGCCCGATCGGATGGCATGCAAGCCAAGGCCGACGCGTCCCGGGTCCGGAACGGCACAACACCGCACGCGCACAAGACCGACCCCCTGCATCTGCCCTCATGACCACCGCACCCGACGCAACGCCTCGCACCCTTCACACCTCCAGCCTGCACTCCCTGCCGCTGCTCGCGCGCGGCAAGGTGCGCGACAACTACGCAGTTGGCGACGACCGCATCCTGATGCTTGCCAGCGACCGCCTGAGCGCGTTCGACGTGGTGCTCGACCAGCCGATTCCGGGCAAGGGCGTCTTGCTGACCACGATGGCTTTGTTCTGGTTCGAAAAACTGGGACATATCTGCCCCAACCACTTGACCGGTGAGGTTCCGGAATCGGTCGTCGGCGCCGACGAACGGGATCAGGTGCGCGGCCGCTCGATGCTGGTCAAGCGACTGCGCCCGCTTCCGGTGGAAGCCGTGGTGCGCGGCTATCTGGCTGGCAGTGGCTGGAAGGAGTACCAGCAGACGCAGTCGGTGTGTGGTGTGCCGTTGCCGGCCGGTCTGCGCAATGCGTCAAAGTTGCCGCAACCGATCTATACGCCGGCGGCCAAGGCGGCGGCCGGCGAGCACGATGAAAACATCACCTACGCGCGCACATCCCAGATGGTGGGCGCGGTACTGGCGGCGCAGATACGCGACACCAGCATCGCGCTGTACCAGGCGGGCGCAGCGATCGCGCTGGCCAAGGGCATCGTCATTGCCGATACCAAATTCGAGTTCGGACTCGATGCCCAAGACCGGCTGATCCTGATGGATGAAGTGCTGACACCGGATTCGTCCCGCTTCTGGCCGGTCGAGAGTTATGCCGAAGGCGCCAACCCGCCGAGTTACGACAAGCAGTTCGTGCGCGACTGGCTGGAGCAGGTCCGGATCGATGGCCAGCCTTGGGCCAAACGCCCACCGGCGCCGTCCTTGCCTGCGGACGTCATCGCGGCCACAGCGGCCAGGTATCAGGAGGCCTTGCAGCGGCTGACCGGCCCCGATGGTGGTGCGCCACCCGGCAAATCGCCGGTCTCCTGACAATGGAAAAGCCGATTCGATAGGCGGTTGCGCCATGGGCATCCGCGAAATGGTCCAGTTCCACGAGAGTCCCGCCGTGGTCGCCTGGTGGTGCAGGACGCTGGGACGCGCCCTGGTCTGGCTCACGCCACCTGCGCAGCGTAGGGCGATTCTTGCGGCGTCGGCGTTGCTGGTGGGCGCGGTCACGACGTTCAACACGATGGCCGGGCACAAGGGCCTGGGCTTGCCATCGGGCGCGGCGGGTGCGGCGCTGGTGTTCGGCGCGCAGTTCGCCCTGTTCTGGCTGGTGTACCGGGCGGCCGCCGGTTTCGCGCAATGGCCTGCTGCGGTGCGCCGACATCCGCAACTGGTATTGCACGCCAGCTACTGGGCCTCGTTCCAGGAGCGCGACATCCTGCACTGCGCCGATGGCCAGGTCACGTTCCGGTATCGCGACAGTAAGAGCGGCAAGAACACGACACGCACCTGCAGCGGGGCGCACTTTCTGTGGCTGGTGTTGCAACACGTCTTGCCCAGGGGGTTTCGGCGCTCGCGCAACTTTGGTTTGCTCCATCCCAACTGCCGGCACCGCCAGCGCCTGGCACTATTGCGCATGGGGCTCAGGTCCTGCCCGGCGAGCATGCAGCCATCGGCACCGCCATCCACGCAGCCGCCATTGAGCGAACGCCCCAAACTGCAGTGCCACTGCTGCGGCTCGGCAATGGTGATCGTGCGCCGGCGCATCGCGCCCCAGGCAGCCAAGCGTGGCGCGGCAGGGCCGCCCGGTGCACCACGCGAGGGACTCATGACCTGAACAGCAACACGAGCATCGCCACCGACCAGCAACATGCCCTCGGGTATGGTGACGCTGCTCGGCCCAAAATCACCACTTGGATCAAGCCACCCTCGCAATGAGGGTGCAGGCAGCAACAAAAAGCTGCCACTATCAGGCGATGTGCACTACCCGGCTGTCCGTGTCGGGCAAACTTTCGGGAGATGTTTTCTGTACCGGCCGCCGGCATGTAGTCCGGGCTCGTCCAACAAACGGATCAGATCGCGGCTTCGCGCGATCTATCCTTACTCGTTGGGCGTCAACTCCGCCGCACGTCCACAGGTCCGAGTTTGACAAGCAGTCATTGGCGGGACTGTCATTCGATGACCTGATCCGCGCGCAGCAATAGC
>JAYUQC010000122.1:0-11401 GCA_043759735.1 Rhodoferax sp. | reverse complement strand
CGACGAGCGCCACAACCCGCTCTTCGCGCAACTTGGCCAGCATTTCGAAAATGGCCGCAGTTGGCGCAAGGCGGTGCTCGAGCACCAGGCCGTGGTGGTGGCCATCGCCCATGGCGACGTCGCCGCGGCACGGCTGGCGATGTTTACCCAGGTGCAGCACTCACAAGACCGCCTGGCGCGCGCCTGGCCGCAGCCGGCCGCGGCCAGCCGCGGCCGCTCGCGCGCTGGTGTTGGGTTGAAACGTGCTGCGTTGAAACCTGCTGCGACGGTGAGCATCCCATGACCCTGGCCTGTGTCATTCACGGCGCATTCGATCTGCGCATCGAGCAGGAGTTGGCGCCGCCGCTCGGGCCCCATGACGTGCTGCTGCGCCTGGGTGCCGGCGGCATCTGCGGCAGCGACCTGCACTACTACAAAGAGGGCCGCGTCGGCGCTTTTGTCGTGCGCGAGCCGCTGGTGCCGGGGCACGAGGCGTCGGGCATCGTCGAGCGCATCGGCGCCGAAGTGACACGCGTTGTGGCGGGCCAGAAGGTGGCGATCAATCCGTCCCACCCTTGCGGCCTGTGCGACTACTGCCGCGGCGGCCGCGGCAACCTGTGCCGGAAGATGTTTTTCCTGGGCAGCGCGAGTGTCTTTCCGCATGCCCAGGGCATGTTCCGCGAGCGCTTCGTGATGGGCGAACGCCAGCTCACTGCGATCGACGAAGCCGACATCAGCCTGGGTGAGATCGCCTGCGCCGAGCCGCTGTCGATCGGCCTGCACGCGCTGCACCGCGCCGGGCCGGTGCTCGGTGAGACCGTGCTCGTCACCGGCGCCGGCACGATCGGCTGCATGAGCGTGATCGCCGCGCGGCTGGCTGGCGCGGCGCAGGTCATCGTCTGCGATATCAGCGACCGCGCTTTAGGCATCGCCAGCAGCGTTGGCGCCGACCGCGTCGTGCGCAGCGACCAACTGTCGCCGGCCGACCTTGGCGCCGAGCTCGCCGATATCGCCGATGTCTCGATCGAAGCCGCGGGCAGCCCCGCCGCGCTAACGACCTGCCTCATGGCCACGCGCCGCGGCGGCCGCATCATCCAGGTCGGCACGCTGCCGGCTGAAATCCCGTTTCCGGCGAACAGCATCATGGCCCGCGAGCTCGACTACCGAGGTGTCTTTCGCGCCCACGCCGCGTTCGACTGGGCGGTGCAGGCGATCCGCAGCCGCCGCGTCGATGTGCGAGCGCTGATCAGCGCGCAGATTCCGTTGGCGCGGTCGCAAGAGGCTTTTGATCTCGCGCTGGACCGCAGCCGCAGTACCAAGGTGCAAGTGATTTCAGACTGATTTGCCCGCCGTCCCATCCACCGCAAGAGGAGAAACCGATGAAACGCCTGACCCTGAAGACCCTGCTCGCCGCCGCCGTCACGGCCCTGCTGCCGACGCTGGTTGCGACGCCGGCGCTGGCCCAGACCAAGCTCAAATGGGCCCACGTCTACGAGACCAGCGAGCCCTATCACACGCAAAGTGTCTGGGCCGCCGAAGAGATCAAGAAGCGCACCAGCGGCAAGTTCGAGATCCAGGTCTTCCCGGCCAGCTCGCTGGGCAAGGAGACCGATATCAACCAGGGCATGCTGCTTGGCACGGTCGACATGATCATCAGCGGCCCGAGTTTTGCCGCGCGCAGTTATCCGCGTCTGGGCATCGCTTATTACCCCTTCATCTTCCGCGACGGCGAACACCTGCTGGCCTACAGCAAGAGCGCGGTATTCAAGGAAATGATCGACGGCTTCCGCGAAAAGACCGGCATCCAGATCCTGGCTTACACCTACTACGGCGCGCGCCACACGACGAGCAAGGCAGCCTTCACTGACTGCGCAGGCATGAAGGGGCTCAAGATCCGCGTGCCCGACGTGCCGAGCTACCGCGCCACACCCGAAGCGTGCGGCGCCAACCCGACGCCGATCGCCTTTGCCGAGGTGTACCTGGCGCTGCAGAACGGCACGGTCGATGCGCAAGAGAACCCACTGACCACCATCGAGGCCAAGAAGTTCTACGAGGTGCAAAAGCACATCATGATGACCAGCCACATCGTCGATGGGCTCACCACGCAAGTGGCGCCGCACGTCTGGACCAAGCTGTCTGAGGCGGAAAAGAAGATCTTTGCCGACGTCACGCTGGAAGCGGCCGCCCGGGCTTCGGCGCAGATCAAGAAGCGCGAAGGCGAGTTGGTCGAAGAGTTCAAGAAGAAGGGCATCACCATCCACGCGGTGAATCGGCAGAGTTTTGTCGACGCGGTGCTCAAGTCCAAGACGGTCGAGTCGATGGGTTTCGACAAGAAGGATTACGACCGGATCGTGGGGATCAAGTAACCCCCCGATGCAGCCTGCGGCCGCCTCCCGGATGACGCTCCCCCCGAAGCGGCCTTTGGCCGCCTCCCCCCAAGGGGGCGACGCTGGCGGCCCGGCGAAGCCGGTTCCGCGGCGTCTGCCGGGGTAGCAGCCTTTTCTAGTTTTGGTGGACGCTTCTTTCTCTAGTTAGGTTTTCGATGGACATCGATGCGCTTCCGAAGGTGATGGGGGACGACGGGGAGTTCCATGCCACGGACGAAGTGGTGGACTTGTCGGGCACGCCGGTCGAGGCCTGGGTTTCGTTGCTTCTGTTCTGGGCGTTGGCAGGGGTGGTGTTCACGCAGTTCTTCACGCGTTACGCGCTCAACAACTCGGCGTCCTGGACCGAAGAGATCGCGCGCTACCTGCTGATCGGCGTGGTGTTCGTGGGTGCGTCGATCGGCGTGGCCAAGAACAATCACATCCAGGTCGATCTGCTGTACCGCTACCTTCCTGCGCCCTTGTGTCGCGCGCTGGCGCTGCTGGTGGACGTGGTGCGCATTGCGTTCCTCGGTTCGATGTCGGTGTTCACGGTGCAGATGATGCAGAAGATGGGGCCGTTGCAGATGACCATCGTCGATCTGCCGATGAACATCGTCTACAGCGTGGTGCTGTTCGGCTTCGTGGCCATGACGCTGCGATCGATCTGGGTCATGCGAGTGCATTTGAAGCGTGGCTACAGCGTGCTCGAACGGCCTGAATCGGTGATGGAAGACCGCTGATGCTCAAGATCATCTTTCTCTTCATGATGGCCAGCGGGTTGCCGGTGGCCATCGCGATGGCGGGCTCGTCGCTGCTGTACATCCTGATCAGCGGCGACCTGCCACCGTTTGCGGTGGTGCACCGCATGATCGGCGGCATCGACAGTTTTCCGCTGCTGGCGGTGCCGTTCTTCATCCTGGCCGGCAACCTGATGAACAACGCCGGCGTCACCAACCGCATCTACAACTTCGCCTTGGCGTTGGTCGGGTGGCTCAAGGGCGGTCTGGGCCACGTCAATGTGGTGGGCTCGGTGATCTTCGCCGGCATGAGCGGCACGGCCATCGCCGATGCGGCGGGCCTGGGCACGGTCGAGATCAAGGCCATGAAAGACCATGGCTACGACCTCGAGTTTGCCGTCGGCGTCACCGCCGCCTCGGCCACGCTCGGCCCGATCATTCCACCGAGCTTGCCGTTCGTGATCTACGCGATGATGGCCAACGTGTCGGTGGGCGCGCTTTTTCTGGCCGGCATCCTGCCCGGCGTACTGATGGCGCTGCTGATGATGGTGACGGTGGCCTACTTCGCGCACAAGAATGGTTGGGGTGGTGACGTCAAGTTTTCGGGTCGCCGCTTCGGAGGTGCGTTGATCGAACTCGGCCTTGTCATTGCTTGGCCGCTGATCACCTGGGCCTTGGTGGCCAAGCTGGGCCTGCCGGCGCAGCCCGTGGTCTTCGGCGCCATCGTCTTGATCTTCCTGCTCGACCGCATCTTTCGCTTCCAGGCGGTGTTGCCCATCATGACGCCGGTGCTGCTGATCGGGGGCATGACGACGGGGTTGTTCACGCCCACCGAGGGCGCCATCGCCGCCAGTGCCTGGGCACTGTTTCTCGGCCTGGTCTGGTACCGCACGATGACGCTCAAGCAATTCGTCAAGGTCAGCCTAGACACCGTCGAGACCACGGCCACGGTGATGTTCATCGTCGCCGCCGCATCGATCTTCGGCTGGATGCTCACGGCCACCGGCGTCACGGCGCAAATTGCGCAGTGGGTGCTGGCGGTGACGAACGAGCCGTGGCTCTTCTTGCTGATGGCCAACCTGCTGATGCTCTTCGTCGGTTGCTTCCTGGAGCCCACCGCCGCCATCACGATCCTAGTGCCGATCCTGCTGCCCATCGCGAGGCAACTGGGGGTGGACCCGGTGCACTTCGGCCTGGTGATGGTGCTCAATCTGATGATCGGTTTGCTGCACCCGCCGATGGGCATGGTGCTGTTCGTGCTGGCGCGGGTGGCCAAGTTGAGCGTCGAGCGCACGACGATGGCGATATTGCCGTGGCTGGCGCCGTTGCTGCTGAGTTTGGTGATCCTGACGTATGTGCCGAGCATCGTGCTTTGGTTGCCGCGGACGATGGGGTTTTGAGGGTTGGGGGATAGAACGTTCCAGGTCGTGATGCTTCCTGTCTACACCAGTGTGTGGATAGGAGATTTCACGTGATTGGTCGAAGCGTCGGATCCATCGCATCGTCGATGGCGCCGTTTTCGCTACCGGGCGGTGGCCATGTGCCCAGTCGAACCCGGCCTTCGTACCACTTGTGCATCATGGCGTCGTCGACGGCGTACTCGCCACGGGCTGATTTCCACACCAGCGCGGGTGATCGAGCGCGGATGCTCTCGAGTGCGTTCTGGGCATGCTGCGCCGTGACTCGCGTATCCACACCGCCCACCAAAGACACCTTTTCGCGATAGAAGCGCAGGGCATCGGCGTCGTACGGTCGAAACCGGTTGCCTTGTTCCAGCAGTCGCCACAGCACGGCTTGTTCGATGGGTCTGAGAGACAGGAATTCGGACTCCATCTGCGTTTCGTCGTCTCGCATTCGCTGATCTGCAGCTTCCAGCACCCTTTGCTCAAAACGTCGCTCGTTCTGAAAGAGTGGGTTGAGCGCTTCTCCAAGTGCGGCGGCAAAGAACTGCGGTCGGGCACCGAAGAGCTGGAAGGCCTCGGTCAATTGAATCGCGTCGACGGGGCGTAGATCGGGTCGCTCGCCCTCGATGAGGGTGACAACGAAGTCCACGAAGTCCTTGCCAAGCTCCGGCATTCGTTGGACTTGAGAGCCATAGAAGGGCGCGCCGTTGGTATTGACCAGGCGAAGCAGTTTGTCGCGGTCCGAGCCACTCATCACAAGCAACAACCGGCTGTTGTCGGGGGTGTTAAGCGTGTCGCGGGCCGCCTTCAGCGATGTCATGGCGTTCTCGCCTGCTGCGCTGGTCAAGGCGTGCTGAGCTTCGTCGATGATCAATGCCACCGGCTTTGCACTCATCTCGCAAAGCGTTCGCAGAGCGTCTGTCAACGTCGGGCCGTCTGGTTTGCCGACTCGCGCCACGTCCAACTTGAGCCAGCCGGCCAAGTTGACGCTTTCCAGGCCTGCACTTTTTGCGGTTTTCGCAATGATCCCGCGGTGCCGCGCGACGGTGCGCGATATGGCATCGGCGATCAGGTCACCGGGGTCGCGTCGCTGGTCCGCCCATAGGTCGACGTACACGACGACGATGCCTTGCTCGGTCAGTTCTGGTTCCAGGTCTCGTTGGAGGAATGTCGACTTGCCCGTCCGGCGCGGCGCAGCCAGAAAGAGGCCGTTCGGAGCGTCGCCAAACAGCTGTCGTCCTTGCAGACTGGAGGCGATCTGACGGGCGAGCATCGGTCTGGGAAAGTGCCTCATTTACCGGTCTTTATTGGATTTTCAGTAATTTACCAAAAATCAAATAAAAGTCAATAAACAGACGGCCCGGCGATCCAAGACTCGTCCCACCTTACATCACCGCCCCTAACTGCCAAGGCACGAACTCGTTCTGCCCATACCCATGCAGCTCGCTCTTCGTCGCCCGCCCTGACGCCGACTCGAGCATCAGCGTAAAGATCCGCTCGCCCACCGCATCGACCGTGTCGAGGCCGTCGACGATGCCGCCGCAGTCGATGTCGATGTCGTCCTGCTGGCGCAGCCACAGGGCGGTGTTGGTCGACAGCTTGAGCGACGGAGAGGGCGCGCAGCCGTAGGCCGAGCCGCGGCCGGTGGTGAAGCAGATGATGTTGGCACCGCCGGCAACCTGACCCGTAGCGCTGACCGGGTCGTAGCCGGGGGTGTCCATATAGACGAAACCGTGCTGGGCGACATTTTCCGCGTACTCGTACACCGCTTGCAGGTTGCTGGTGCCGCCCTTGGCCACCGCGCCGAGCGATTTTTCCAGGATGGTCGTCAGGCCGCCGGCCTTGTTGCCGGGCGAGGGGTTGTTGTTCATCTCGCCGCCGTTGATGGCGGTGTAGTTCTCCCACCACTTGATGCGGGCCACGAGTTTCTCGCCTATGGCGCGGTTCACCGCGCGGCGCGTCAACAGGTGTTCGGCGCCATAGACCTCGGGTGTTTCACTCAGGATGGCAGTGCCGCCGTGCGCCACCAACAGGTCCACCGCAGCGCCCAGTGCCGGGTTGGCGCTGATGCCCGAATACCCGTCCGAGCCGCCGCATTGCAGGCCGATCGTGATGTGGCTGGCATCAACCGGCTCACGGTGGGACTGGTTGGCCAGCGGCAGCATCTCCCGGATCAGCGCAATGCCTTTTTCCACCGTCTTTGTCGTTCCGCCGCTGTCCTGGATGTTGAACACGCGCAGGGTTTCGCCTTCGCGCAGGCTGCTGCTCGCCAGCCAGGCATTGATCTGGTTCGACTCGCAGCCCAGGCCGACCACCAGCACCGCGGCGAAGTTGGCATGGGTGGCATATCCTGCCAGCGTGCGCTGCAGAATCTGCATGCCGGTGCCCTCGGTGTCCATGCCGCAGCCGGTGCCGTGGGTGAGCGCGACCACGCCATCGACATTGGGAAAAGCGGCCAGCGCCGCGGGACGGTTCTGGCGCGAGAAATGGTCGGCGATGGCGCGGGCGGCGGTGGCCGAGCAGTTCACACTGGACAGAATGCCGATGTAGTTGCGGGTGGCCACGCGGCCATCGGCGCGTTGGTAGCCCATGAAACGGGCGCTGCGGCGTTTCGGCTCTGGCTTGACGTCCTGGCCGAACGCATAGTCGCGTTCAAAGTCACCTTTGTCCGGGCCCATGTCGAGATTTTGCGTATGCACATGTTCGCCAACGCCGATCGGGCGCGACGCGAAACCGATGATCTGGTTGTAGCGGCGCACCGGTTCGCCCATGGCGATGGTGCGGGTCGCGACCTTGTGGCCGGGCGGGATGATGCCGCGCACGGTAATGCCGTCGACAACAGTGCCTCCGACGAGTTGGGCACGCGCGATCAGCACGTCGTCGGCCGGATGCAGGCGGATGAAGGGTGTCATGGTGTGATGGTTTCCTTGCTGCGTTTCGTCTGGCGCCAACTGACGTTGAAGCGGGTATGCGAGCGATCCATGTGGTCGTGCATGGCGGCGCGCGCCTGTACCGGATCGTGGGCGCGGATCGCGGCGAGGATTTTCTGGTGCTCCTCGATTGCGGCATTCCAGGACGCCGGCGTTTCGAAATGGTCCACCATCCGTTCGAACATCGGGCCGCGACGGGCGTCCCAGAAGCGCTGCACGGTGTCGATCAGCACGCTGTTGCCGCAGGTCTGCACGATCGCCGAGTGGAAATCGCGGTCGCCTTGCAATGGCAATATGCCCTTGCCGGCGTCGTCGCGCATGGCGTCGACCGCCTGGCGCATCGCCGCGATGTCGCGGCGCTTGGCCGATGTTGCGGCGATGGCGGCGATTTCGCCCTCGAGCACGCGCCGCGCCCGGATCAGTTCGAGCGGCCCCCACTCGGTCGGGTGCGGCTGAACGGTGCCGGCAGCGGTGCGTGCCGGGCCTTGCAGCGCATACACGCCTGAGCCGGTGCGCACCTCGACAAAACCCTCGACCTCCAGCGCAATCAACGCCTCGCGCACCGACGGCCGGCTCACGCCGAGTTGCTTGGCCAGGTCACGCTCGGCCGGAAGCCGTTCACCCACCTTCCATTCGCCGGCCTGGATGGCAGCGCGCAACTGATCGGCGATCTGGCGGTACAGGCGCTGGGTTTCGACGATCTTGAGGACCATAGGGTTTTCGATAATTGGCCAAGTGGTAAGGCCAATCAATACTCGCATCATACCGGCCCGGTGGCATCAGGCGAAACCCTGATGCCATCGGGCCGGCAGCTCCGGGATCGGGCGCGCCAACGGTGCGCCGGTCACGGTTGAACACTGGGCCGGGGCGAAAATGGATGAGATGACTTCAACGGAGGAGCTATGCGACTGAAAGGCAAATCGGCCCTGGTGACCGCGGCGGGGCAGGGTATCGGCAAGGCCAGTGTGCTGGCGATGGCCAGGGAGGGCGCCCAGGTGTTGGCCACCGATCGGGATGCCGCCCTGCTCAAGGCCTACGATGGGGTCGACAACGTGCGTACCGCGGTGCTCGACGTGCTCGACAAGGAGGCCATCGGCAAGCTGGTGCAGGGCATGGACGCGATCAACGTGCTGTTCAACTGCGCCGGCTTTGTGCATAACGGCAGCATCCTGCAGGCAAGCGATGCGGACTGGGATTTCGCTTTCAACCTCAACGTGCGTGCGCAGTTCTGGATGATCCAGGCCGTGCTGCCCAGGATGCTGGAGGGCGCAGGCGGCAGCATCATCAACATGGCCAGCGTCTGCGGCAGCCTCAAGGGTTTGCCGAACCGATTCATCTATGGCGCCAGCAAGGCCGCCGTGGTGGGTTTGACCAAATCCGTCGCGGCCGATTTCGTGGCCAAGGGCATTCGTTGCAACGCGATCGCGCCGGGCACCGTCGACACCCCGTCGCTGGCGCAGCGCATCAACAGCTATCCTGACCCGGTCCAGGCGCGCAGGGACTTCGTGGCGCGCCAGCCCATGGGCCGGCTCGCGCAGGCCGACGAGATCGCGCCGATCATCCTGTACCTGGCCAGCGACGAGTCGGTGTTCGCGACCGGGCAGATCTTTGCGGTAGACGGAGGCATGACGATATGAACCAGCTGGACCTGAAAGGACGCCATGCGGTGATCACCGGCGGCGCAACCGGCCTGGGCTACGGAATCGCCCAGCGCATGCTGGCTTCGGGCGCCGCCGTCACGTTGTGGGATCGTGACGGCACGGCACTTGCAAAGGCCTGTGGCAGCCTGGGCGAGCGAACGAATGCGGTGACGGTGGATGTTGCCGACCTTGACGCGGTGACCGCGGCGGTCAAGCAGACGCTCGGTCATGGAAGGCTTATCGACGTGCTGGTCAACAGCGCCGGCGTGACCGGGCCGAACGTGAAGTTGTGGGATTACCCGGCCGACGAGTGGCAAAAAGTCATGCAGGTCAATGTCAATGGACTGTTTCATTGCTGTCGCGAAATCGTGCCGCACATGCGTGCCAGCAACTATGGCCGCATCATCAATATCGCCTCGGTTGCCGGCAAGGACGGCAACCCGAACGCCAGTGCGTACAGCGCCAGCAAGGCGGCCGTGATCGGCCTGACCAAGTCACTCGGCAAGGAACTGGCGGACACCGGCATCCGCGTCAACTGCGTCACGCCGGCAGCGGTGAAGACCGCGATCTTCGACCAGATGTCACCCGAACACATCCAGTTCATGCTGTCCAAGATACCGATGGGCCGTTTCGGCACCATCGAAGAAGTCGCTGCGATGGTCGGCTGGCTGGCCTCCGAGGACTGTTCGTTTTCGACCGGGGCGGTGTTCGACCTGTCGGGCGGGCGCTCCACCTATTGATTCACTGTAGACGAAAGGCAACTTCATGAAACTGGTACGTTATGGCAACCCCGGGAAGGAAAAGCCGGGCCTGATCGACGCCGAGGGCAAGCTGCGCGACCTCAGCCGGGTCGTCAAGGACATCGGTCCCGAGCAACTGGGCGATGCCGCGCTGGCCAAGCTGCGCAAGCTCAAGGTCGACAAGCTGCCATTGGTCAAGGGCAGGCCGCGCATCGGTTGCCCGGTGGCGGGGGTCTCGAAGTTCATTGCCATTGGCTTGAACTATGCCGACCATGCGGCCGAATCGAACCTGCCCATACCCAAGGAACCCATCGTCTTCATGAAGGCCACCACCTGCATCCAGGGGCCGGACGACAACGTGATGCTGCCCAAAGGTTCGGTCAAGACCGACTGGGAAGTCGAACTCGGCGTGGTGATCGGAAGGCAGGCGCGTTATGTTTCGCAGAAGTCCGCACTGGACTATGTGGCAGGCTATTGCACCATCAACGACGTCAGCGAGCGCGAGTACCAGATTGAGCGCGGCGGCACCTGGGACAAGGGCAAGGGTTGCGACACCTTTGGCCCGATTGGCCCCTGGCTGGTCACGCGCGACGAAATCGCCAATCCGCAGAAGCTGGCGATGTGGCTGGACGTGAATGGCCAGCGCATGCAGAGCGGAAACACGAAGACGATGATCTTCGGCGTCGCCAAACTGGTCAGCTATGTCAGCCAATTCATGACGCTGGTACCCGGCGACGTGATCACCACCGGCACCCCACCGGGCGTGGGCATGGGCAAGAAACCATCGGCGGTGTACCTCAAGAAGGGCGACGTGATGGCAATAGGCATTGAAGGCCTGGGCGAGCAACGCCAGACGGTTGTGCCGTTCAAGCTCTGAGCGCCCCCAGGGTGATCTGGTGGCGATCCACGCCTGGATCCGAGCGAATGCGCTGTTTCTGGGACACAGCGCTGACGCCTGCGCGGTTGGCAGGATGCGCGAGGGTAAACCCAGGGTCTGCCTAGGCCCCATGCTCTAGACAGGACCCGCGCCAGAACGGATATCCGGACTTCATGCAAAATAGCACGATCGTTCGTTTTTTTGTGCATTGATGTCTGTTTCCGCATTTACGCCTGACCTGGCCCGTTCTTCGGGTGAGCCGATCGCCCGTTCGAACACGGGCGAAGGCCGTTCCTCGCTCAAGGGTCAACAGACCAGGACGGCCATCGTCGACGCGGCTTTGTGCCTGGCCGGCCAGGTCGGTCTTGAAGGCTTGAGTATTGGCGCCGTGGCCGAGATCACGCGCATGAGCAAATCCGGCGTGTTTGCGCATTTTGGTTCCCGCGAGGAGTTGCAGATTTCCGTCGTACGCGCATATTTCAATCGCTTCGAGCAGGAAGTGTTCGCCCCGGTGCTCGCTCTGCCTCGCGGCCTGCCGCGGGTTGAGGCGCTGTTTGCCAACTGGATGAAGCGGGTTGCAGTCGAACTGCAGTCCGGCTGCATCTTCATCAGTGGTGCGGTGGCCTTCGACGACCGGCCCGGTGCGGTGCGCGATGCGTTGGCCGGCTCGGTCAACATCTGGCTCGATGCGTTTCGCCGGGCCGTGCTGCAAGCCCGTCAGGAAGGCCA
>JAYUQC010000121.1:0-11453 GCA_043759735.1 Rhodoferax sp. | reverse complement strand
GGCGTACGCGAATTCGGTATGGCTGCGGTGATGAACGGCATTGCCCTGCACGGTGGCCATATTCCTTACGGCGGCACCTTCCTGACCTTCAGCGACTACAGCCGCAATGGGATCCGCATGGCGGCGTTGATGAAGCTGCGCGTAGTGCATGTATTCACCCACGACAGCATCGGCCTGGGCGAGGACGGCCCGACCCACCAGTCGATCGAACATGCGGCCTCGTTGCGCCTGATTCCCAACCTGGACGTCTGGCGTCCGGGTGATACCGCCGAGACGGCGGTGGCCTGGGCAGTGGCATTGCAAAACCGCAGCAAGCCCACCGCCTTGTTGCTGAGCCGCCAGAACATCAGCTATGCGCCCAAGGGCCACTGCCCGGCGGCGCCGGATGCGGCCGGCCTGGATGCGATCAGCAAGGGGGCCTATGTGCTGGCAGAGCCCTCGGAAGTAGGCCTGCGCCGACACGCGCAGGCGGTGATCATCGCCACCGGCTCCGAGGTGCAACTGGCGCTCAAGGCGCAGGAGCTGCTGGCCAGGCGCAAGATCGCGGTGCGGGTGGTGTCCATGCCAAGCACGACTACATTCGACCGGCAGTCAAGTGCCTATAAGAATCAAGTGTTGCCCGCGGGCCTGCCGCGTATCGCGGTGGAAATGGGCGTCACCGACGGCTGGTGGAAATACGGCTGTGCGGCCGTCGTGGGTATCGACAGCTATGGCGAGTCGGCGCCGGCACCGGTGCTGTTCAAGTACTTTGGCTTTACGCCGGAGAATGTCGCCGACACGGTGCAAAAGGCGCTGTCCAAACGCTGAACGGCGCGCAAACAGGCAAGCGAGTTTCAATCAAAGGAGGTACAGGATATGGCTATCAAGATTGGTATCAACGGCTTCGGCCGGATCGGGCGCATGGTGTTTCGCGCGGCGGTGCAGAACTTCAATGACATCGAGGTCGTCGGCATCAACGACCTGCTCGAGCCCGACTACCTGGCCTACATGCTGACGCACGACTCGGTGCATGGCCGCTTCAAGGGCGAGGTGTCGGTGGACGGCAACACCCTGGTGGTCAATGGCCGCAAGATCCGCCTGACCGCGGTCAAGGACCCGGCCGAGCTCAAGTGGGGTGAGGTGGGGGCCGAGGTGGTGATTGAATCGACTGGGCTGTTCCTGACCAAGGAAACGGCGCAGAAACACATCGACGCTGGCGCCAAGAAGGTGATCATGTCCGCGCCCAGCAAGGACGACACGCCGATGTTCGTTTTCGGTGTCAACGACAAAACCTACAAGGGCGAGGCGATCATCTCCAACGCATCCTGTACCACCAACTGTCTGGCGCCGTTGGCCAAGGTGCTGCACGACAACTGGGGCGTCAAGCGCGGCCTGATGACCACGGTGCACGCAGCGACAGCGACCCAGAAAACCGTCGACGGACCGTCAAACAAGGACTGGCGCGGCGGCCGCGGCATTCTGGAGAACATCATTCCATCGAGCACTGGCGCGGCCAAGGCCGTTGGGGTCGTCATTCCCGAGCTGAACAAGAAACTCACCGGTATGTCGTTCAGGGTGCCGACCTCGGATGTGTCGGTGGTGGACCTGACTGTCGAGTTGTCCAGGGAGGCAACCTACGCCGAGATTTGCGCCGCCATGAAGAAGGCCTCCGAGGGCAGCATGAAGGGCGTGATGGGTTACACCGAGGACAAGGTAGTGTCGACCGATTTCCGTGGCGAGAGCTGCACGTCGGTGTTCGATGCCGACGCGGGCATGGCGCTGGACAGCACCTTCGTCAAGGTGGTGTCCTGGTACGACAACGAGTGGGGCTATTCCTGCAAGGTGCTCGAGATGGCGCGCGTGATCGCCGGCAAGTAGCACCCGACGCCACGCGCGGCGCGGACACAGTTCGTGGGCGCGCGTCGTGCGGGTTTTCGCATGCGCGACACACGGGGCGCAAGCGGGCCCGCGCGCCGCAGGTGATGCAACTGCACAATACGGCGAACAATAGGCGCCCGCCATTCCAACGTGAACCCAGCCGATCCTGTCCGTGGTATCTGGCTCCTGTGCGCGGGTGTGTTCGTCTTTTCCTTGCAGGATGCGGTTATCAAGCAGGTCAGCGGTGACTATCCGCTGACTCAGGTGGTCTGCATCCGATCCATCGTTGCGATTCCGATCCTGCTGGTGATGGTGCAGCTCGAAGCCGGTTGGCGCGCCATCTTTTCCCGCGAGTTCCGCTCGTTAACGGCGCGCGCCGGCATCATGTTTGTGTCGTATACCGCGTACTACATGGCGTTTCCGGCGATGAACCTGGCGTATGCGGTGGCGCTGTATTTCACGGTACCACTGTTCGTGACATCACTGGCCGGGCCTGTTCTGGGCGAGCGCATTGGCATCAAGACATGGGCGGCGCTAGGAGTCGGGTTCAGCGGCGTGCTGGTGATCCTGCAGCCCGGCAGCGGATTGTTCGAGTGGGCCGCATTGCTGTCATTGCTGGCGGCGCTGATGTACGCGACCTCGATGCTGATGGCCCGGCGCATTGGTACCGCGCAGCCGGCCTCGGTAATGGCGTTCTATCAGAACTGGGTATTCCTGGTTGGCGCATCGATCATTGCCGCTTGCACCCATTGGCTGGGCATCGAGGACGCGGGCCATCCCAGCGTGTCTTTCCTGGTGCGGCCATGGGTCTGGCCCAGCGCCGCGGACGCGCTGCTGATCGCCTCCTGCGGCGTCATCGCATCGGCTGGCATGTTGCTGCTCACCAATGCCTACCGCATCAGCCCGGCGAACCGGGTCACGCCGTTCGAATACACCGGCATTGTCTGGGCGCCTTTGTGGGGTTTCCTGTTCTTTGGCGAAGTGCCACGCTGGACGACCGTGGCGGGGGCACTGCTGATCGCCGCCGCTGGCATGGTCGCATTGCGGGAGGCGCGAAAATGAAACCGGTCATGGCTGAAAATGCCTGATCGGGCGCGCAGCCTCATTGTGGCCACCGGTCGGCTGATTGCGCCCCGATTGGCGACTGATGTGCCGAATGGACTCTGACAATGAGGAGACGATGATGGATGCAATGAGCGAGATCCGCAGCGCCTTTTTCCGGCGCGGCAACGAGTCGTACGGTGAGGGCGTGAGCCAGCTCGAGCACGCAATCCAGTGCGCCGCGTTCGCGCAACGGGACGGCGCTGCGCCGGCGCTGGTGGCCGCAGCCTATCTGCACGACATCGGCCACCTGCTGCACGACCTGCCGCAGGACATCGCCGACAGCGGTGTCGACACGCAACACGAGGCGACCGGCTCGGCCTGGTTGTCCCAGTATTTCGGTCTGGAACTGACCGAGCCGGTGCGCATGCATGTGGCCGCAAAACGGTACCTCGCGGCGACCGAGCCGAGTTATTTCGACCTGTTGTCGGACGCCTCGAAGTTGTCGCTCAGGCTGCAGGGTGGCCCCATGTCGGCCGAGCAAGTGCAGGCGTTCGAGGCGGAGCCTTTTTTCGATGACGCCATCTTGCTGCGGCGCTGGGACGAGGAAGGCAAGGTTGTCGGGTACCGGGGACCAGCGCCGGCGCATTTCGAGGCTGTTGTTTCGACATGCTTGAGATGGGCCTGAGCCATGCACCGGCGCCGACGGTGGAGAATGGCCTGCCGCCCGGTGCGCCGGGCCTTCTGGAGATCAAAGCCGGGCAAACGTTCTGTGCAGATTGGCTGGCATCGCTGCGCCGGGTGGCGGCAATACTTGGCGAGAAGGTGCAGCGACAGATGCTGGTATTCGGTGGCGCCGAGCACTATGTTCGCGGAGATGTCGAGGTGGTCGGATTACTGGCCAACTCCCGAAATACAGGATGAGCACGCGCCGACACCAATCGGTCACCCCAGCAACGTATCGGCATTGATGTAGTCGAGATGCAGATCGCGCGCGACGGCCTCGTAGGTGACCTTGCCATTCGCAACGTTCAATCCGTTCTTCAGATGCGGATCATCCTTGAGCGCTTGTTTCCAGCCCTTGTCGGCCAGCGCCAGCGCATGCCTGATCGTCGCGTTGTTCAGTGCAAAGGTCGAGGTGCGCGCCACGGCGCCTGGCATGTTGGCCACGCAATAGTGCACCACGCCGTCGACAACAAAGGTCGGATCGTCATGGGTCGTGGCATGCGACGTTTCGAAGCAACCGCCCTGGTCGATCGCCACGTCGACCACGACGGCGCCATTTTTCATGGCGCCGATCATCTTGCGTGTCACCAGTTTCGGCGCGGCAGCGCCCGGGATCAACACGCCGCCCACCACCAGTTCCGCGTCCAGTACCGCATCTTCCAGGTTCTGGACGTTGGAGTACAGAGTTTGAATGCGATTGCCAAATGCTAGATCGAGTTGCCGCAACCGGTCGACGTTTTTGTCCAGAATCGTGACCCGGGCTCCCATGCCCACTGCGACCTGCAGCGCGTGAGTGCCCACTACCCCGGCGCCGATAATGACCACGTGCGCCGCCGGCACTCCGGGAACACCGCCAAGCAACACGCCCATGCCACCCTTGGATTTTTCCAGATGCGCGGCGCCGGCCTGCACGGACATGCGCCCGGCCACCTCGCTCATCGGCGCCAATAACGGCAGGCCGCCGCCGGGTCCGGTGATGGTTTCATAGGCGATGCAGACGGCACCGGATTTGACCAATGCCGCTGTCTGCTGCCGATCGGGTGCCAGATGCAGATAGGTATACAGAATCTGGCCGGGTCGCAACATGGCGCTTTCTTGCGGCTGGGGTTCTTTGACCTTGACGATCATGTCGGATTGGGCGAAGACGGCTGACGCGTCAAGGGTCAGCGTTGCGCCAGTGGCCATGTAACTTTCGTCGGACAAGCCGATCGCTATTCCGGCGCCCGATTGCACCAGCACCTTGTGGCCGCGCGAAATCAACTCTCGAACACTGGCAGGTGTCAAGCCGACCCGGTATTCGTGATTCTTGATTTCCCTGGGCAATCCAACACGCATGGCGGTTCTCCGTCGATTCGTCATGAAGCCCTGAGTGTGCGCCAATCAACCTAAGAAAACGCCATGAACTGGGGGCTATGTGGGCCCGGAAAACGGGCAACTTGCAGCAGGTTTGTGCTTGGCTGACCGCGAAATACTCGCGCATAAATCCAAAGGCATGGAGCATGCCACGTCGCGCCGGTCCGATCAAAGAGATCGCCCGTAACCCCGCATCGCTGATGCTGAGCCCGGACTCCAAGTTGCGCGAGCGCGGACTCTACCGCCCATGTCCACGCGCGAGCGCGAACTCCAGCGCAAATGTCCGCGCAGGCGCCGGATGGGACCAACGCGAACCCGATCAGCGGTTCGACGGAAAGCTGAACACCGCCCCTTCCCGCACCCCCGCCGACGGCCAGCGCTGTGTAATCGTCTTGCGCTTGGTATAAAAGCGCACCGCATCCGGCCCATAGGCATGCAAGTCGCCGAACAGCGAGCGTTTCCAGCCGCCGAACGAGTGGTAGGCCACCGGCACGGGCAGCGGCACGTTGACACCGACCATGCCCACCAGGATGTTGTCGCTGAAATACCGGGCCGCCTCGCCATCGCGGGTGAAGATGCAGGTACCGTTGCCGTATTCGTGCTTGTCGATCAGGTCCATCGCCTCCTGCAGGGTCTTGACGCGCACGATGCCGAGCACGGGCCCGAAGATCTCGTCCTGGTAGATCGACATGCCGGGCTTGACGTCGTCGAACAGGCAGGGGCCCAGGAAGTAACCCTCTTCATGGCCGGCAGGCAGCTTGACGCCGCGGCCGTCGACCAATAATTTGGCGCCTTCCCTGACGCCCTGCTCCACATAGCCCACCACCTTTTCGAAGTGCGGCTTGGTGACCAGTGGGCCCATATCGTTGGACGCGTCCTTGCCCGGGCCGACCTTCATCTTGGCGATCTCGGTCGTGAGGCCGGCGATCATCGCGTCCGCGGTTGCGTCGCCCACTGCAACGATCAGCGGCACGGCCATGCAGCGTTCGCCACAGGAGCCGTAGGCCGCGCCCATCATCGCGCTGACGGCATTGGGCACATCTGCGTCGGGCATCACCACCGCATGGTTCTTGGCGCCGCCCAGTGCCTGCACCCGCTTGCCATTGGCGCAGCCGGTGGCGTACACATATTCGGCGATTGGCGTGGAGCCGACAAAACTGATGGCGGCAATGCGTTTGTCGGTCAGCAGCGCATCAACGGCCTCCTTGTCGCCATTGACGACATTGAGTACGCCGGGCGGCAGGCCGGCTTCCAAGGCCAGCTGCGCCACCATCAATGCGCTGGACGGATCGCGCTCGGACGGCTTCAAGATGAAGCAATTGCCACATACCACGGCCATCGGCCACATCCACAGCGGCACCATGATCGGGAAGTTGAACGGTGTGATGCCGGCCGTCACGCCCAGCGGCTGGAATTCGCTCCACGAATCGATCGAGGGGCCGACGTTCTTGCTGTGTTCGCCCTTGAGCAGCTGGGGTGCGTAGCTGGCGAACTCGACGTTCTCGATGCCGCGCTGCAACTCGCCCATCGCATCGCCGACCACCTTGCCATGCTCGGCCGTCAACAAGGAGCAGAGCTGATCGGCATTTTCTTCCAGCAACTGCTTAAGCCTGGACATCACGCGGGCGCGCTTGAGCGGCGGTGTGGCTCGCCAGGCCGGATACGCCGCCTGGCTTGAGGCGATCGCTCGTTCCAGCGTCGCGGCGTCGGCCAGCAGCAGGCGTTTTTCGGCTTTGCCGGTGGCCGGGTTGAACACGTCCTGGGAGCGGCTGCCGCCGGCAACCAGCTTGCCGTCGATCAGGTGGCCGATGGTCGGCATGGTGCTGGCGCTGGTGCCGGACATTTGCAGGAAGGGGTCGTTGTACATGGTGGGTTCTCAGGCTGTCTCGCGCAGCGCATCGCCCAGCGCGTTGATCAGGCTGTCGATCTCGGATTTTTCGATGATGAATGGCGGAGCGAGCTGGATGGTGTCGCCACCGTAGCGCACATAGAAACCTTTTTCAAGGCATTTCATCGCGATCTGGTACGGGCGCTTGCCCGGCTCACCGGGCACCGCGTCGATCGTGAAGCCTGCCGCCAGGCCGTAGTTGCGGATGTCGGTGACATGTTTCACGCCCTTGAGACTGTGTACTGCCTGCTCGAAATACGGAGCCAGGCCTTTTACCCGGTCGATCATGTCTTCCTTGACCAGCAGGTCCAGTGCAGCTATGCCGGCGGCGCAGGCCACCGGATGCGCGGAGTAGGTGTAGCCGTGGACGAACTCCAGCATGTAGTCGGGGCCTCCGGCCGCCATGAAGGTGTCATACATATCCTTCTTGGCCACCACCGCGCCCAGCGGCTGGGCGCCGTTGGTCACCTGCTTGGCGATATTCAGGATGTCGGGCGTGACGCCAAAAGCTTCGGAACCGGTATAGGCGCCGGCTCGGCCGAAGCCGGTGATGACCTCATCGAAAATCAGCAGGATATTGTTGGCGGTGCAGATCTCGCGCAAGCGCTGCAGATAGCCCACCGGCGGGATGATGACGCCGGCCGAACCCGAGAAAGGCTCGACGATGACTGCCGCGATATTGGATGCATCGTGCAGCGCAATCACCTTGTTCAACTCGTTCGCCAGTTCGGCGCCGGTGGCGGGCATGCCGCGGGAGAACTCGTTGCCCGCCAGCATGGTGTGCGGCAGGTGGTCGGCCTCGATCGCCTGGCCAAAGGCCTTGCGGTTGGCCACGATGCCGCCCACCGAAATGCCGCCGAAGTTCACGCCGTGATAACCCTTCTCGCGCCCGATGAAGCGGGTCTTGCTGGCCTGCCCCTTGGTACGCCAGTAGGCGCGTGCCATCTTGAGCGAGGTATCGGCGCTCTCCGATCCCGATCCGGTGAAGAACACATAGTCCAGCCCCTCGGGCGTGAGTTCCTTGATTTTGTTGGCCAGCTCGAACGACAGCGGGTGGCCGTACTGGAACGCCGGCGAATAGTCCAGCGTGGCAACCTGGCGACTGACCGCCTCGATGATCTCGCGCCGCGCGTGGCCCAGGCCGCAGCACCACAGGCCGGACAGGCCGTCGAGTATCTTGCGGCCATTGCTGTCGGTGTAGTAGCAGCCTTCGGCGCTGACGATCATGCGCGGGTTGGCCTTGAAATTGCGGTTGCCGGTATAGGGCATCCAGTGCGGCTCCAGCCAGGCGGCATCAAGGCGCACGGCGGGCGACAGATGTTGGGCGTCGTTCAAGTTCATGGTGGGTTCTCCGGCGGTTGGCAGACACAAAACAATGGGGAAGAGCGGATTGTGGACCTCTCTGTTACTCTTATGAATGCCTAAATATCACCATTCAGTTGCCGTCATATGCAAGTAAAGAGCCACGCGGTACTGGGCCAGCTCGGCGACATGGACCTGCGCCTGCTGCGCGTGTTCAAGACGGTTGTCGACTGCGGCGGCATGGCGGCGGCTGAACTCGAACTCAATATTGGTACGTCGACCATCAGCCGCCATGTCAAGGATCTCGAAGTTCGGCTGGCCATGACGCTGTGCCGGCGTGGTCGTGCTGGTTTCTCGCTCACCGCCGAAGGCGAGCAGATCTACGCCGAGACCCTGCGCCTGTTGGCATCAACCGAGGCTTTTCGTGCCAGTGTGGACGGGATCCACCGGCGCCTGGGCGGGGAACTCCAGGTGGCGGTGTTCGACAAGACCGCGACCAATCCCGAAGCCCATATCGGCGCGGCGATTGCGCTGTTTTGCGACCAGGCGCCCGACGTTGCGCTGAACCTGCATGTGGCGCCCATCAACGCGATCGAGCGCGGTGTCATCGACGGCCGGTTTCAGGTCGGCGTCATTCCGGGCCACCGCAGCTCGGACAGCCTGGTCTATGACACGCTGTTCGACGAGACCATGCTGCTGTATTGCGGCTCCAACCACCCGTTGTTTGGCGACGACGACAGCGGCCTGGGCTGGGATGCGCTGGCACCGCACCGATTCGCCGGCCTGGGCTACCACTCACCCAACATGGAAATCAGCCAGCAGATGCGGCTGACCCGTCAGGCCACCGCTTTCGACCAGGAGGCGATTGCGACCCTGGTACTGTCGGGCCGTTTCCTGGGTTTTCTGCCGGACCACTACGCGGCCGGATTTGTGCGTCGGCAGCTCATGCGCGCGCTGCATCCTGCGCTTTTTCGATACCTCTGCCAGTTCCTGGCCATCGTACGGCGGTCGCCGGAGCCCTCCCGCGCCGCGCGGGTGTTTCAGACCTGCCTGCGGCAGGCGCACAACGGAAAAACGCAATAACAGCCAACGCGGGCCTACGGGTAAATCCTGCCTGCGGCCCGCGTCCACGCGCGTATGCTGATGGCGCGCCGACGACCGTCAACCGTCGTCGGTCACCCGTGTAGACTGTTTTTTGTAAATTGTTGACAATCTATTTGAATGGCCTGACACTGGCCCAGAAGCGGATTGTGTAACGCCCTTGTCACCGACTGTTCATACAGTGTGTAACCCGTGCCGACTTGCCCGGGAACCATCGATCCAACTGGAAAAGGAGTTCTAACCATGTTCAAACCCACCCTCCGCAAGTTGCTGCAAGGCGCGGCGGCTATCGCGGTTACCGCTCTCTTGGCCGTTCCCGCGCTGGCGCAGAAAACCAAACTCACGGTCTACACCGCGCTGGAGAATGACCAGCTGGGCTCCTACAAACAGGCGTTTGAAGCGGCCCATAACGACGTCGAGATCGCCTGGGTACGCGACTCCACCGGCGTCATCACCGCACGCCTGCTGGCCGAAAAAGACAATCCCCGCGCTGACGTGATCTGGGGCCTGGGTGCATCGAGCATCGCCTTGTTCGATTCAATGGGCATGCTGCAGGGTTACACCCCCAAGGGGGCGGACCAGATCAAGCCCGCGTTCAAGAGCGACAAGAACCCGGCCATGTGGACCGGCATGGATGCCTGGCTGGCGGTAATGTGTTTCAACACGATCGAAGGCGGCAAGAAAAATCTGCCCAAGCCGGCCTCCTGGTCCGACCTGACCAACCCGGTGTACAAGGACGCGATCGTGATGCCGAACCCGGCATCCTCGGGCACGGGCTACCAGGCGGTCTACGCGTGGCTGCAGATCATGGGCGAGAAAGCCGGCTGGGAGTTCATGGACAAGCTGCACCAGAACGTGGCGGTCTATACCCATTCCGGCTCGGCTCCGTGCGTGCAGGCCGCCAAGGGCGAGCGCGTGATCGGCATTGGCTTTGATATGCGCGGCGCGAAAGAAAAAACCGGCGGCGCACCGATCGACATCATTCTGGCCAAGGAAGGCGCGCCGTGGGACATGGAAGCCACGGCCATCGTCAAGGGCACCAAGAACACGGCGGCAGCGCAGAAGCTGGCCGACTTTGCGATCAGCAAGGGCGCCTATGAGATGTACGGCAAGCACTACGCCATCGTCGGTTACCCTGGCATGAACCCGGCGCCGCCAAACTATCCGCCCAGTGCAGACGCTGCGATGGTGAAGATCGACCTGTCCAAGATGGGTGCCGACCGCGCCAGGATCCTGGCCGAGTGGACCAAGCGCTACGACGGCAAGTCGGCTCCGAAAAGCTAAGCCCTCCGGCTATCGATTCCTAACCTTACTGGTGCAACGCCCGGCCGCACCGGGCGTTGCAGTCCGCGCGCGACCATGAAACCTCCAGCCACCGAAGCGGCCGCATCGCCCTACCTGCGGATCGAGCGGCTCAAGAAGCAGTTCGGCAATTTCTGGGCCCTCAAGGACATCTCGCTGGAGATCTTCCCCGGCGAGTTCGTCTGTTTCCTGGGCCCGTCCGGCTGTGGCAAGACCACCTTGCTGCGCGCCATTGCCGGGCTCGACATCCAGACTTCGGGCCGGATTTTCCAGGCCGACCAGGAAATTTCCAATCTGCCGGCGTCGCAGCGCGATTTCGGCATCGTGTTCCAGTCCTATGCGCTGTTTCCCAATCTGACGGTCGCCGACAACGTCGGCTACGGGCTGGTCAGCCGGCGCCTGCCCAAGGTCGAGATCGCCACCCGCGTGGCGGACCTGCTGCGCCTAGTCGGCCTGCCCGATTCCGGCCCCAAATACCCGGCCCAACTATCCGGCGGCATGCAGCAGCGCGTGGCGCTGGCGCGGGCGTTGGCCCTGTCCCCGGGCCTGCTGCTGCTCGACGAACCACTCAGTGCGCTCGACGCGCGGGTGCGCGCCTATCTGCGGCTGGAAATCCGGCATCTGCACAAGCGCCTGGGCGTGACCACCATCATGGTCACGCACGACCAGGAAGAAGCGCTGACCATGGCAGACCGCATCGTGGTCATGAACCAGGGTGTGATCGAACAGGTCGGCACGCCGCTGGAGGTCTATCGCACGCCCAGCAGCGCGTTTGTCGCCGACTTCGTCGGCAAGACCAATCTGCTGCACGGCGTGGTGGTCAAGCCAGGTCTGGTGCGCTACGGCGCGATGGACCTGAGTTGCGAGCTCGATATCCAGCCCG